>CAMDNO010000042.1 GCA_945902955.1 Porphyromonas cangingivalis | reverse complement strand
GTAAAGATATGATAGATGCCTTTCCTTTGGCAATAATACTAAGTTTCACTGTTATAGTTTGGTTAGTTGTTGGTTGTTATATTAATTTTGTATTTATACCGCAAAAGAAATACTATTATGTAACCAAAAATCAATTAGTGGCTCTATTTTCATCTTTTGCTATCGGAATTCCGGCTACTATACTTACGAATAGCATTTTAGCTATAATTATTTCTCTTACATTATCAGGTTATTTCGAAATCTTTTATTGTAGATACTTGATTAAAAAACACAAAATGCTATGACAATAGAAGTTTCAGTATTAGTACCAATTTACAATGTTTCACAATATATTGAAAGATGCGCTCATAGTCTTTTCAAGCAGACATTTAAAGATCTTGAATTCATTTTTGTTAACGATGCATCCACTGATAATAGTATTGAATTATTAGAAAATGTTATAAAGAAATACCCTGAACTTAAAAATTGTATAAGAATCATTCAACACGACTCGAATAAAGGACTTGCAGAAGTACGAAATACAGCTTTAAATGCTTCAAAAGGAAAGTATATTTCTGTTGTAGATAGCGATGATTATGTGGAACCTAAAATGATAGAAACGCTTTATAAAAAGGCAATCGAAATGGATGCTGATATTGTAGTTTCTGATTTTTATATGGATTATTCGACAGAATCTATTTTAAGGAAAGATTTTCTTTCTAGTACACCAGAGAATCATTTTCCAGATATGATAAAAAATGAAGATTCACAATCATATTTATGGAATAAATTAATTAAAAGGTCTTTATATATGAAAGTTGACTGCCAAGTACCTTCAGGTTTAAATTATCTTGAAGATAGGCATGTTATGATTAGATTGTACTTTTATGCACAAAAAATTGTCAAAGTAAATCAGGCATTTTATCATTATATACAATATAATCAAAATTCGATTACAAGAAGAATCACCTCTATGAATTTCGAAAATGTAATTTATTTTTGGACGTTATTTGATGAATTCTTAATTCGAAACAATATTTACGAAAGATACGAATTGCTTACTCAATATCAAAAGGTACAGAACAAAGTGAGACTTATGCTTGATTGTAGCTCTTCAAAATTGATTAGCAAATATGCCAATATTTATATTGAAGAAGAATTAAAGTATATTGACAAATTTAGATTTGGTGAAAGACTTATTATGTATCAAATTCGAAATCATAATTTTATTTTTGCATTATTCTTACAAAAACTATTAGTAATTAAAAATTGTATGACTTTTAAAAATGGAAAAATAATTTTTGATAAAGGTTTAATTAAAAGAATATTAAAATTCGATTAGTATTTATGCCAAGGTTATATACATTTTTTGAAATAATAATTTATAATTTTCGAATAATAATACGATAAAATATTCAAAAAAAATGAAAATTAAAAAAATCAATTTCATATTTTTTATTTTTCTTATTCATTCAACAGTTTCACACGCTATCGATTATCGCACCATTCCTCTTGCTCAAGATATTAAGTTTAAGGATGGGCTAACTTTTACGATAAACGAAAATGTAAAAATCATTGTTGGAAATAAGAGCAAAGCACAAAAAAGAAATGCGAAGTTTCTTCAAAGCTTTATACAAGAAAAACTTGGGATAAAACTCAAAATGGCTTCCGATTCGAAAAAAGTGGATGTAATTACCCTCGCACTCGACACAAGCATTTCGCATCCCGAAGGCTATAAAATTAATATTGAAAAATATAAAATTACTATTACCGGAAAAACTGAGGCTGGCGTATTTTATGGTATCCAAACGTTTTGTAAATCTATTCCGATTTCAAATGAAACTGTACAACTTCCACCAGTACAAATAACGGATGCACCTCGATTTAATTATCGCGGAATGCACCTTGATGTGGCAAGACACTTTTTTTCGGTCGATTTTGTTAAAAAATACATTGACCTGTTGGCACTTCATCATGTAAATACTTTTCATTGGCACCTGACAGAAGATCAAGGTTGGCGAATTGAAATTAAGAAATATCCATTGCTAACCAAAATTGGTTCGAAGCGCAATCAAACTGTTGTAGGTCGCTCTAATAGTGGTGTTTACGATAGTATTCCTTACGGGGGATTTTATACACAGCAGCAAATAAAAGAAGTTGTAAAGTATGCAGCCGAAAGGTATATTACCATTATTCCCGAAATAGATATGCCCGGACATACGCTTGCAGCTCTAACATCCTACCCCGAATTGGGTTGCACGGGTGGACCTTATAAAGTAGCCGAAAAATGGGGAATTTTCGATGATGTGCTTTGTGCTGGAAACGAAAAAACGTTTGAATTTGTTGAAAATGTATTGAGTGAAGTAATAAAATTATTTCCATCGAAATACATTCATATAGGGGGCGATGAATGTTTAAAAAACAAATGGAAAGCCTGTCCCAAATGTCAGGAACGAATAAAGACAGAGGGTTTAAATACTGATTCGCTTCATTTGCCGGAACATAAGTTACAAAGTTATTTTATTACACGTGTGGAAAAGTTTGTAAATAGTATGGATCGCCATATTATTGGCTGGGACGAGATATTAGAAGGAGGACTGGCACCAAATGCCACTGTAATGTCGTGGAGAGGTATTAAAGGTGGTATTCAAGCAGCAAAATCTGGCCATAAAGTAATAATGACACCAAATTCGCAATTGTATTTCGATCACTATCAAGTCAAAGATAGAACCAACGAACCTTTAGCAATAGGCGGAAATTCGTCGGTCGAAAATGTGTATAACTATGAACCTATTCCTGCTGAACTGAACGAAACGGAAGCCAAATACGTTATGGGTACGCAAGCAAATTTATGGACAGAATATATTGCTACCGAAAAACAAGCAGAATATATGTTATTGCCCCGATTAGCAGCACTTTCGGAAGTTCAATGGACAAAAGCGGAACAAAAAAACTATGCTGACTTTCTGGTTCGTTTGCCAAATTTGACTGAAACTTACGAAAAACGCGGCTATAATTTTGCTAAACACCTGTTAAAACCAACAAAATAATAATTTTATATTTAAATGAATACTTTTCTTTACACAGTATTGGCCTTAACGGCTGCAGGCATTGGCAGCGTAGCTTTATCGAGTTCATTGCTTTTATTAAACAATAAATGGTTGGCTCGTGTTTCGAGTTATTTACTTTATTTAGCAGGTGGCACTCTGTTGGGAGCTGCATTGTTGGGTTTAATACCCGAAGCTGCCGAAACATTGTGTATTCACGATGTGGCAATGTGGGTGTTGGGGGGTATAATTTTATTTTTCATACTCGAAAAGATTATACTTTGGCGCACTTGTCACAACGAAAACTGCGAACGCCAGAACCATGCTGCTGCACCCATGATTATTATTGGCGATGCCATACACAACGCCATTGATGGTGTGGTGATAGCAGCTTCGTTTCTGACTTCGGTAGAACTTGGTATTTTCGTTACTATTTCGGTATTGCTACACGAAATACCTCAGGAATTGGGCGATTTTGGTATTTTACTAAAAAGTGGATACTCGCGTAAAAAAGCACTATTTTATAATATATTATCGGGCAGTAGCGCCGTAGTTGCCGGAATTGCAGCTTACTTTTTACTCGATTATGTGGAGGCAATAATTCCATATACAATAGCTATAGCAGCAGCGAGCTTCTTGTATGTAGCGTTAGCCGATTTAATACCTGAAATGCACAAAGAAACAAAACCTAAGGAATCTGTTATTCAAATAATTCTTATTATTATCGGAATTGCAATTATTTTATTATCCAAAGGGACACACCAACATTGAATTTAGTTTATAGTTTACAGTAAATAGTTTATAGAAGAAAGATTCAGTTAAACCATTTAAAACTCAAGAATACATACAGGTGCTCCTACCTGAACTTTTTTACCGGTGAATGTGAGTTTGCCGGTATTTTTATTTCTGGTAAAAATACAAATATCATTGGTACGCTGATTTCCAACTAAAACATATTTGCCATCCTTGCTTATTGCAAAATTTCTCGGTCCATCTCCTTCCGTTGATATTTGTTGAACAAAAGTCAATTTACCAATCGGAGATGTAGCAAAACAAGTAATGTCGTTTACAGAACCACGATTTGTAGCATATAAAAATGCACCATCAGGCGACAAATGAATATCGGCAGCTCCAGTTTGAATATTGTTTTTACGAACGACCGATGCCGTATCCATCAATGTTAATTTTCCATTATCATATTTTATGGTCGATACAGTGCCATCAAGTTCTTGTAACAAATAAATAGTAGCTCCCGATTTATCAAAAGTCAAGTGTCGGGGTCCACTACCGGGCTTTACATCCAAGGTGTCGAAAAGTGTAAATGGTTGATTCGAATTAGCAATATTATATTTGTAAACCAGCACTTTATCTAATCCCAAATCGTTTGCTAATAAATATTTGCCATCGGGCGAAAATACAACTTGATGCGTATGAGGTTTAGTCTGACGACTTGGATGAATACTTTTTCCTTCGTGCTGTATTTTTTGAACAACTTCGCTCAACGAGCCATTACTATTTCTGCTATAAACAAAAACGCTTCCGCCACTGTAATTTGCAATTACAACATGCTTATCAGTCATTGCAATATGACAAGGATCGGTTAAGCTACCAGCGTTTACTTTATTTATTAATTGTAATTTTTTATTTTTGATAAATTTGTAGGCAGCAACACTACTTTTTTCGCCACGTTCGCTTACTGCATATACAAATTTTTTATTAGTACTAATGCACAAAAAACTTGGGTCAACAGCTTCGGTAAGCAACTGTATATTAGTCGATAAATCTTTTTTATTTAATGAAAGTGAATAAATACCTTTAGCGGGTGTATTGGTAGTGAAAGTACCAATCAGAAACGAGTATTTTTTGGCAGATATCTGAAAACTAATGCAAAATGCAAGCATTAAAACGGTGATTTGTTTCATAAGATTGTTTTTTTTTAAAATTTTACCCAAAAGTATCTTATTATTTTTAAATGAACAAACTTCCGATAAATTCTGTTACAAATTTCAAAGAATTAAAACAACTAAAAACAGAAAATATATGTCGGAAAAACATCTTGTTTCAACACAATGGAAAGGAAATCTCACTTTCAGCTCAGAAATAAATGGTCATAAACTAATTATGGATGCCCCCGAAGTGGCTGGAGGCAAAGATTTAGGACCAAGTCCTAAAAAACTTTTATTAACTGCCATAGCGGGATGTTCCGGCATGGACGTAGTATCAATTCTGAAAAAGATGCGTGTTGATTTCGATAAATTAGACATTGAAGTAGAAGGCGAATTGGGCGATGAGCATCCCAAATATTATGAAAAAATGCATGTAATCTACACTATTACAGGTAAAGATGTGCCACTTGAAAAAGTAGAAAAAGCAGTAAAAATGTCCGAAGAAACTTACTGCGGGGTTGGTGCGTTGTATCGAAAAGCCATTGAAGTTACATCTGAGATAAAACTAATTGAAAATTAACAACTTACAATTCAAAACTTTTTAATTATTATAATTCAGCATGTTACGAGAAACAAAAAATGAACTTTCAAAAGATCAAGTCGACAATTTGATTTATCTATTGAAAACCCGTTTTGAGAAAAATAAAAACCGCCATCAAGGAATTAAATGGGTTGATGTTGAATCAAAACTAATAAGCAATACCGAAAAACTTTGGTCGCTCAACGAAATGGAAAATACAGGTGGTGAACCAGATGTAGTGAGTTTTGAAAGTAAAAATGCTGAATTTATTTTTATCGACTGTTCGGCCGAAACACCAAAGGGGCGCCGTAGTTTGTGTTACGACCGTGATGCACTCAATGCTCGTAAAGAATTTAAACCGGCCAACAGTGCCCTTGATTTGGCATTGGAAATGGGTATTGAAATTTTGAATGAGCATAAATACCGTGAACTTCAAAAACTTGGAATTTTCGATACAAAAACCTCGAGTTGGATACAAACACCTGCCGAAATTCGGAAATTAGGTGGTGCTCTATTTTGCGACAGACGCTACAATCATGTTTTCGTATATCACAATGGAGCCGAATCGTATTATGCAGCTCGAGGATTTCGTGGGTTGTTGAAGCTATAATAATTATTTCAATTTAAAGCAAATATCATTTTTTTATTTTTATAAATAGTGTGAATAAAAAGCTTTTAGTATATTTGTAGTTCGATTTAAAATCTCCTAATTTTATACAATATGGAAGACATTGGCGATTATTTATATCTAATTATTGTAGCCATAGCTGCAATTGGTAGTTTTTTTAAAAATAAAAGCAAAAAAAATGAACCAGCTCCAATTCCTGATACAAAAGAAGAGGAGATGGAAACTGAATACGAAGAAGTATACGAAGAAATTCCGGAAGAAGTATACACACCAATTCCAAATAAACGACCTGAGGTTGTGTTCGAAAGCAGTTTCACAGGAATGACATCTACGCCGCACGAAACAATAATGAGTTTTGAAAACACAGCAGACATTTCGAAATTAAGAGCAAAAAATGATATAAAAAAAACGATAACTACTAAACAAAAAACATCAATTGAAACTATCGAAGAACCTGAAAGCCGCTTCAGTTTAAATACTGTTGAAGAAGCTCGGGCCGCTTTTATTTCTTCTGAAATTTTCAATCGTAAATACTAACATAAAACATTAATTTTCAAACAAATATAGCCTATAAAGCAATAAATTATTCAAAACAGTTTGTTTTTAGAAAAATTGATTGTATATTTGCATAAAATAATTCGACAACAAAAGGAGTTCCGGCTACAAGTCGGAATTCTTTTTTGTTTACACTTTTAATAATCATGATAAAATCTTAAAATTATGGCAGTTAATTATATGTCCGCTGATGGTTACAAAAAATTAATGGCGGAGCTAAACGAATTGGAAGGGGTACAACGACCTGCCATATCCAAACAAATTGCTGAAGCCCGCGACAAAGGCGATTTATCCGAAAATGCTGAATACGATGCTGCTAAAGAAGCCCAAGGTATGCTCGAAATGAAAATTTCGATATTGAAAGAAACCATTGCATCGGCACGAATGATCGACGAAACAAAAATCAATACAAACGAGGTTCAGATTATGACACGTGTGAAAATTAAAAACACAAAATCTGGTCAATTAATGTCGTATATGCTTGTCTCGGAGAGCGAAGCCAACCTCAAAGAAGGTAAACTTTCGGTTACAACACCTATTGCTAAAGGATTACTTGGCAAAAAAATTGGACAAAAAGCCACTGTAACAGTTCCTTCGGGGGTTATGGAATTCGAAATAATGGAAATTAGTTTGTAAATCATCATGACCATTTTCAGTAAAATAATCGCTGGCGAAATACCATGTTATAAAATTGCAGAAGACGAAAATTTCTTTGCATTTTTAGATATTCGCCCTATGTCTAAAGGACATACGCTTGTGGTTCCTAAATTGGAAGTAGATTATATTTTTGATTTAGATGATAATACCCTTGCGAACATGATAAAATTTGCAAAAAGAGTAGCAATTGCAATTGAAAAGAGTGTATCTTGCGTTCGGGTTGGCGTTACGGTTATTGGCTTGGAAGTGCCTCATGCTCACATACATCTTATTCCCATTCAGCGCGAATCGGATATGAATTTTCACAATGCAAAATTGCAACTTTCGAATCAGGAAATGCAGGAAACGGCACAAAAAATCAGTCAAAATTTCTAAATCGGATTTGAATTGACATAAAAAAAACGGGCAGTACTGTCCGTTTTTTTTATGTTTAATTAGAATGCTTTCAACCAACTAATTTTTTATCCAAATTTCGTTTAATTGCAGCCAAAAAGTCTTGGGTATTTAGATAATCAGCCTTACTGATATTTTCGCCATGAACAAGAATAGCAAGGTCTTTTGTCATTTCACCAGCTTCAACCGTTTCCACACAAACTTGTTCTAACTTCTCACAGAAATTCACCAATTCGGCATTGCTATCCAATTTACCACGGTGCATTAAACCACGTGTCCAAGCAAAAATAGAAGCAATTGGATTTGTTGATGTTTCTTTGCCTTGCTGATGTTGGCGATAATGGCGCGTTACAGTGCCGTGAGCAGCTTCAGCTTCTACCGTTTTTCCATCGGGCGTTACAAGTACCGACGACATTAGCCCAAGCGAGCCGAAGCCTTGAGCAACTGTATCAGATTGAACATCGCCATCATAATTTTTACAAGCCCACACAAAACCACCACTCCACTTCATACACGAAGCCACCATATCATCAATCAACCGATGTTCGTAAATAATACCTGCTGCATCAAATTTGGCTTTAAATTCCTTTTCGTATACTTCCTGAAAAATATCTTTAAAGCGACCATCGTAAGCTTTCAGAATAGTATTTTTTGTTGACAAATATAGAGGCCATTTCTTTTCTAAAGCAACTTGAAACGACGATTGGGCAAATCCGTAAATTGACTCATCGGTATTGTACATAGCCATTGCTACGCCATCTCCCTTATAATCATATACTTCCCATTGTTGTGTTTCACCCGTTTCGGAAGTAAAAGTCATGGTGAGTTTACCTTTTCCTTTTATAACCACATCGGTAGCTTTGTACTGATCGCCAAAAGCATGACGCCCAATAACAATCGGCTGAGTCCAACCTGGCACTAAACGTGGCACATTCGAACAAATAATTGGTTCACGGAAAACAGTTCCACCAATAATATTACGCAAAGTACCATTTGGCGATTTCCACATTTTTTTCAATCCAAATTCTGCAACACGAGCTTCGTCGGGCGTAATGGTTGCGCATTTTATTCCAACATTGTATTTATTAATAGCATTTGCAGCTTCAATTGTTACTTCATCGTTGGTAGCATCACGATTTTCCATTCCCAAATCGTAATATTTAATATCCAATTCGAGATATGGTAAAATTAATTGTTCTTTGATAAACGACCATATAATACGGGTCATTTCATCCCCATCTAATTCAACAACAGGGTTTTGTACTTTAATTTTTTGCATAAAATTACATTGTCAACAGACAATTGACAACAGACAACAGAATTAAGATTTTTATCTATCAACTGTTGTCTGTTGTCCGTTGTCCAAGTTATACTATCTTTTAGTTATTGGCACAAATGGTTTTTTCTCACCAACGTTTTTGTAAGCTGGGCGGATAATACGTTTGCTTGCAAAATTCAATTCTTCGATGCGGTGAGCAGTCCAACCTGTGATACGCGACATTGCAAACAGCGGCGTATATACTTCGGTAGGCAATCCCATTGCTTCGTATACAAAGCCCGAATAGAAATCGACGTTCGTACAAACTTGTTTGTTAATATCATCTCCTTTGAAAGTCATAAATGCATTTACAGCACGCTCGTCTAACAATTCTAAGAAATTATATTCTTTTTCGATTCCTTTTTCGATTGCCAATTTACGCGCCATCTCTTTCAACAAAATAGAACGTGGATCGGAAATAGTATAAACTGCATGACCAATACCATAGATAAGACCAGTTTTATTGTAGGCCTCTTTGTTCAACATTTTTTGAAGGTAAGCATCAATTTCATTCACATCATCCCATTTCTTAATTGCTCCTTTTAGATGGTCGAACATCTGATTTACCTTAATATTAGCACCTCCATGCAATGGTCCTTTGAGTGAACCAATACCTGCTGCAATGGCCGAATAAGTATCTGTAAGTGTAGAACTTGTAACACGAACCGAGAAAGTAGAGTTATTACCACCACCGTGTTCGGCATGCAAAATTAAACATAAATCGATAAGCTTAATATCCAAGTCAGAATAGTTACCCGGACCTTTCATCATATAAAGAAAGTTTTCGGCAACAGAAGCACCTTCTTTAGGATGGCGAATGTGTAACGAACGTCCTTGTTGACTATGGCGAAGAATATTATAGGCGTAAGCAATAATAGTAGGGAATTTCGAAATTAAATCGATTGACTGGCGGATAAGATTATCGCGTGATATGTCATCCGGATTTTTATCATAAGTATACATTTCGAGAACCGAACGAGCTAAGATATTCATAATATCATGACCTTGAATTTCGATGATACTCATTGTCATTTTTGTATCTAAGGCCATAGATTCGTTAAGCATCAACGAAAACTGTCTTAATTCCTCTGCATCTGGCAAATATCCCGAGAGCAACAAGAAGGCTGTTTCTTCAAAACCCAAACGATCTTCGGCGTTCAATCCGTGTACCAAATCTTCTACATCAATACCACGATAAAATAATTTACCCGGAATTGCTTTTACACTGCCTTCGGCTTGTCGTTCGTAGCCAACTACGTCGCCCACTTTTGTTAAACCAGCTACCACGCCTGAATGGTCTTCGTTACGCAATCCACGTTTCACATTCAACTGAGTAAATAAATCTTTATCGATTCTACTTGTCGATTTAATTGTTTCTGACAATTTATAAATCAGAAAATCCCTTTTGTTTGCCATTTTTTTATTTATTAATTTATTAATTTATTATTTCAATCCATTCAATGCGCTTCCTGCTCTAAACCATTCTATTTGTGCATCATTATACGTATGTACTACATCAAACTCCTCACTTGTTCCATCGGTATGTGTTAGTTTTACAACTAAATTTTTTCCAACGGCAAAAGTTGTTAAGCCTAAAATACTTATTTTATCATCTTCGCGTATTTTATCATAATCATTTTTATCGGCAAAAGTCAATGCCAACATGCCTTGTTTTTTTAGATTTGTTTCGTGTATGCGGGCAAACGATTTTACAAGTATTGCTTTTACATTCAAAAATCGGGGTTCCATAGCCGCATGTTCGCGACTTGAACCTTCGCCATAATTTTCTTCGGCAACTACCACCGAGCCAATGCCTTGCGATTTATATTTACGAGCTAATGCGGGCACAGCACTATATTCACCCGTTGAAGGGTAGAGAACAGAGTTTGTTTTATCGTTAAATGCATTCACAGCACCAATCAACATATTGTCGGAAATATTGTCGATATGTCCACGATAACGTAGCCAAGGTCCCGCCATCGATATATGATCTGTGGTACATTTGCCTTTTGCTTTAATCAAAAGTGGTTGTTCAATATAATCATTACCATCCCATGCTGCAAAAGGAACCAATACCTGCAAACGATTTGAGTCAGTACTAATTTTCACTTCTACTTTGCTTCCATCGGCCACAGGAGCTATAAAACCGGCATCTTCAACAGCGAAACCATTTACAGGAAGCTCAAAACCTTTCGGTTCGGCCAATTTAATTTGTTCGCCCTTTTCGTTTAAAAGTGTATCTTTCAGCGGATTGAAACACAAATCGCCAGCAATGGTTAATGCAGCTACTATTTCGGGCGAAGCTATAAATGTATGTGTGTTGGGATTTCCATCGGCACGTTTTGCAAAATTTCGATTGAAAGAGGTAATAATGGAGTTTTTGCGCTCTGGCACATCAATCTCACGTTTCCATTGTCCAATACAAGGGCCGCAAGCATTTGCCATAACTACACCACCAACAGATTCGAATTCGCCCAAAACACCGTCGCGCTCAGCAGTGTAACGCACTTGTTCCGAACCCGGATTGATAATAAATTGTGCTTTCACTTTCAAGCCATCTTCTTTCGCCTTTTTTACAATTGAGGCAGCACGAGTCAAATCTTCGTACGAGGAGTTGGTACACGAACCAATAAGTCCAACTTCCATTTGCTGTGGATAACCTTTTTCTTTCACAATTTTTCCAAATTCTGATATTGGATATGCTAAATCGGGCGTAAACGGACCATTCACATGTGGTTCGAGTTCGCTTAGATTAATTTCAATAATACGATCGTAGTAATTCTCCGGATTAGCCTGCACTTCGGCATCGGCTTGTAGGTGAGCAATATTTTCGAGGGCAATAGCAGCTATTTCGGCACGTCCGGTTGCTTGGAGGTAAGCTACCGATTTGCTATCGAATGGAAAAATAGAAGTTGTAGCGCCTACTTCGGCACCCATATTACAAATTGTTCCTTTTCCGGTAGCCGAAATTGTTTCTGTTCCTTCGCCAAAATATTCGATAATTGCATTCGTTCCACCTTTTACGGTCAAAATTCCTGCTAATTTTAAAATTACATCTTTGGGAGATGTCCAACCCGACATTTTTCCGGTAAGCTTAACACCAATTAATTTTGGCATTTTAAGTTCCCAAGGCAATCCTGCCATAACATCAACCGCATCGGCACCACCAACACCAATTGCAATCATGCCAAGTCCACCAGCATTAACAGTGTGCGAATCGGTACCAATCATCATTCCACCCGGGAAAGCATAATTTTCCAAAACCACCTGATGAATAATACCAGCTCCTGGTTTCCAAAATCCGATACCAAATTTATTCGATACGGCACTCAAAAAATCATATACTTCGCGGTTGCTATCGTTGGCTGTGGCAAGGTCGACATTTGCCGACACATGAGCTTGAATAAGGTGGTCGCAATGAACTGTGGAAGGAACAGCCACTTTCTGTCGACCCGAATTCATTAATTGAAGCAAAGCCATTTGGGCGGTAGCATCCTGCATTGCAACGCGGTCGGGTGCAAAGTTGACATAATCGACAGCACGCTCGTAAGTTTTAACTACTTCATCTTTAGCCAAATGGGCATATAGAATTTTTTCGGTTAATGTGAGAGGACGTTGTAAAATACTTTTTACATTCTCAATTTTTTTTGGCAATGCAGCATAGAGCTGCTCCATCATTTCTTTGTCGAAAACCATCTTTTATTGTAATTTTATTCAATTTGTAATAATTTCAGCAACAAATATAGCAAAAAAAGAATTACTATAGATGTTATATGAATATAAACTAACAAATTAACAATCAGTTGTGAAAAATGTTCACAATAATAATTACAATTTACGAATAAAATTTTACGAACTTAAAAATTGGTAGGCCAACCACGCTATTCCGCCAAAGCCAATGGGCAAAGCTTTTTCATCGATTACAAAATCGGCGCTGTGAAGTCCGCCGGTAGCTATATTCGATTCGCCTTTTACCCCAAAACGGTAAAAAGTAGCCGGATATTTTTGTGTAAAAAAAGCAAAATCTTCCGAAGTCATACGTTTTTCCAACTCTACAACCTGCCCCTCTCCTACCCAATCTGTGGCAAAATTTCTAGCTTGCAAGGTTATTTTTTCATTATTTATGACGCATGGATAACCATCGGGAATGTTAATTTCGGCTGTGCATCCGTAAGCGGCCGTAGTTTCTGTTATTATACGTTTAATATGTTCTAAAGCTATTGTGCGCCAAGCCTCGTCCATAGTTCGAAAAGTGCCCGATAATTGCACCTCATTTGGTATGACATTTTGCGCTCCTGCTGCTATTAACTTACCAAAAGTGAGCACCATAGGTGTAAGAGGATGACAAAGTCTACTTTTTACCTGCTGCAACGAAAGTAGTGTTTGTGCCGTAGCCAGCACCGTATCATTAACCAAATGTGGCAACGCACCATGTCCTCCTTTTCCGCGTACTGTTACATGAATTTCGTCGGCTGAAGCCATTATTTTACCCGACAAAAAACCCATTGTACCCGTAGGATAATCTACCGAAACATGCTGCGCTAAAATTAATTCTGGTTTGAACTCGTCGAAAACACCTGCTTCGAGCATCAACCGAGCTCCACCGGGCGCTTTTTCTTCACCTGGCTGAAAAATAAGTAATACCATTCCTTCAAAATCATGACGAATAGCATTTAGAATTTTGGCTGCACCAAGCAAACAAGCCGTGTGCGCATCATGCCCACAGGCATGCATTACATTTTCGTTTTTCGATTTCCAAGCTACATTTACCGCTTCGCAAACAGGCAGTGCATCCATATCGGCACGCAAAGCAATACACTTTTTATCTGGATTTTTTCCTTTAATAATGCCTAAAATACCCGTGCCAGCAATGCCACTTCTGTATTCAACTCCCATTCGGTCCAACTCATTACACACAAAAGCCGAAGTTTGGTATTCTTCGAACGAAAGTTCCGGATTAGCATGTATCTTACGGTAACATTGCGTTACATAGTCTGTATAATTTGCAACGAGTTGTTGGATTTTTGTTTTCACTACACTTCAATTTTTATTTTGCAAAAGTAAGACTTTTATTTGAATCGGACTTTTCCAAATTCTCAATGTTATTGAGTTTCATCCAAGTTTTTACATTTCCAAAAATGGTAGGTAATTACAATTTCAATTTTACAAAACCCAGCACATCGGACTCCTCATCAATTCTCCTAGATTTTGGGAAATCATATTCGGAATAATTAAAATTTTTGGGACGAGAAGCGGGTACAACAACATTTTTAAAATTGTTCAATTCCTCAGTCCATCCGCCAGTAATAAAGCGCCATCCCGAAGCGTGACCTATTCGCAAGACACATTCTTTGCCCTTTTCGCACGATTCTATCTCGGCAAGTATACGTTTAATACTCTCTACATAATCTTCTGCTCCCGTTTTATTAATTTCATTCCAATATAACAATTCCGATTCAATCAGTTTTTGGGTATGTGAATTTATTAACATGAATAAATTTGGCAACGAATTAAATTCGGTAGCTAAAGTACCTATTTTTGGATAATTGGCTTTTACCCAATTATAATAGTCATTTGCAATTTTCATCTGAAAAGTGCTACTTACTCCATTGTTCAACGCTTCGATTAATTGTGGTTTTGAATTATCTTCAAGATTATCGCCCTTTCTGATATTGATATTTACAACACGTAATGCAATTTCGGTATCTTTCTCAAAGTAAGCATCACCTACATGAATAAACCTAAAAATATCCGAATTGGGGTCACTGCCAAATAATTCTTTTTCAATTTTGGATGCTGATAACATTGGATTTCCTGAACGGTCATTTCTCCCTGTTTTTATTTTCTCCTCCTTATTCTGAATTTTATTCGAAATTGCTGCCAGAATAGCTGTTCGAATAGAACCCTTAATGGAACTGCCTGGAATATACGGAAATCCTAAACCATTATGAATACATTCTTTCAAGGTATCATTGTCGTTAACTCCAGATGAATAATCGATAAGTGTGCGTTTCGAATAATCAACTACCTTTGAATTAGGAGCATAAGTTTTAACTAATTTTTTAGTATTGTCTTTTCGTTCAATACAAAGTAGCCAATCGGAAAGATGTTCAACACCAATTAAATCCAATATCTTTCTGTCGTCAACAACTCGGATATATGAATTAACCCCATCGTTGGTAGTTACAAAATCAGTATTATTTTGCAACATATTACCTGAACCAATATGAACAGGTGACAATATTTCTATTTTAATTTCACTCATAATTTTCAGATTGTTACGGGTAGATAGAATGGTTTTCCACTTCGGTAAACCGAATGCATTCGCTTATCATTCCATTCGGGTGTAAGATTTACCACTTTTCCAATCAATAATTCTTTTGTAGGAAATACAGATCCAACACTAAACATATATATGGACTTTTTCCGTAAATGTCTAAATTCTTCCTCTTGGCTACCAGCCATATATCCACCACGTTGAAGAATTTGATAACGCGAATTGGACAAATCAATCATCGCCATTTCATCTTTATTTGGAATATACATCGAAAGTAGCATCGAGGCATTCGATTTTGTGTTATCATTAATGTCAATACTATCTGTATCAACTTCAAATTTACCGCCACCTATGTTTCTGTCAGTGCCAATTCCAGCTTCACCCAACTTCTTAAATAGCTCAACCACCTCTAATTCAATTTCTTTAGTGGCATTAATCAAGAAGTACAATCCCCCAAGTTTACTAAAATATGTCCAATTGAAATAGAAAGGTGCGGCATCTTGTCCATCCTCGCGCGCTACACTTACTCGCTGCATCACTTCCGATTTTGCGGGAATACCGAGTTTAGTGGTATCGGAAATCAAATATTTTTGCTGTAATTGGCTTTCCGTTACAGAAATCTGTTCGTTGGAAATCAATTTTTGCCACAAAGGCAACTCTACATATTTGATTTTTTTCAACTCTTTCCGTTTCTCTTCTGCATTAGCACCATCTACATTTACATTCAACTTACCTTGCATTTTAGGTAAAAAATAATGATTTTCAATGTAGGGGAATGCCGAACTAATGGTAAAAGAATCCATAAAGCTCTCAATGTCTGCACTTTTTCCATCCTGTGCCCTGATGGCGGAAATTGCAGCCGAAATAGTGTCGGAGTGCAAATCGTCAGCCGAAAAGTCGTAATTTTCTTTTCCGGTGCCAATATGCATAGGTGAAAGCTGCTTCAGTTTTATTACTGTGTATTTTGCCATTATTTAATACGTTTTATCTACGCCATCAGGATTTTCTAATTCTAATTTCACCTGACCATAGCCACGCGAACCATGTCCTCCTAAATAATCATCTTCAAGTAATTTTATGGCTTGATTCAGTGTTGCTTTCAGTCCCTTTTCATCTTCACCCTCAAATACATTCAAAACTAATTCTAATTTGAATTTTGCCCCTGCGGGCACACGCTCAAAAGTACGTGGATTGGCTTTGGCGGTTACGCGGTCGATAGCAACCTCTGTTTTACTTTCGGTATAAGGTAAATCGGTATTCGAAAACATATTTTTATCGCTTACATCAAGTTCTGCATCACGTACTATTAAGCGCGAAGGATGTTTATCATCACCATCACCCGCAGTTCCAAAAAGTTTACCAACAATATTTGAACTATTGTTTGTTGGTCCAACATCTCCCTTTTCGCTAATAGTAACAAATCCAGTTGATATCTCAACTAAAGCCCGCATTTTCCCTTTCAAAGAACTACCCGGAATATAGGGTATATTGCTAATTGGATTACGAACTACAAATTTATCTGGTCCTCCGATATTTAACGAAGCATTAGTTCCACCAATATGTAGGCCAGTTTTTAATGTTATTGTGCCAGTATAAAATACTTTTTTTATTAATTTATTGAACATAATATTTGAATTTTAATTTGTTAATTTATTTTTTAGATAATACTTTTGTTTAATCTTTTCCACCATTTGATTTGTGATATGCTAAAATTGATTCAATTAAATTGCAAAAATTTACATATTCAAAGTCACTGTCTATATTGTCGAAAGCTTTATCAAAAATTAGCTTAAATAAATAAAGTCCATTATTAACTCTTGTCAATTTATTATCTTTATACTGTTCTTCTCTTCCATTTGCATAAGCAACCTTTGGCTTCAATAAATAAAATGCGGATTTATTTTTTTGAAAATTACCTAACATTTTAATCCTAATTATTTCAGCATAAATATTTCGAATTTTAGAATTAGTCAATCCATTTTTAGCCATATATGCACCTGCATCTTCAGCAAATTTCACTAATGAAAGATCTGCTCCTTGAGTTATCCAAATTGAATTATAGGATAACTTCTCAAATTGACTTTTAACATTTTCTCTTGGATCTGAATAATCATTTTGACCTCTATAATTTGTTCCTTGATCAAAGCCGCTACTTTTAGAAGTAAAGGTTTTCGTTTTATTATCCCGATTACTGTTTTGATAGTTTTTAAAATCTGCCATAATATTTTATTTTAAAATTGTTATTGATTTATTTCTTAATTCTAATTCCGCCCAGCGTGCAGCAAAAGCCCAAAGTTCAAGCGCATGGTAATTTGTTTTTAGAGCTATCCCATTTAATTGTTTTTTATTTCCACATACTTCAGCTATACAATTGTCGACCAAAATGTTGATTTCATTTTTATTTTCACGGGATTTCAATCTACTCATATCGTAAGTCATCATCCAGTAGGTTTTGATATTCACAATAGCATGGTTTTCTAATCCTGAATTGGCGTGGTGTGCTAAAATTTTGGATATAAATGAGTTATTTAATTGCTTGCTGTCTATTAATTCAATTATTTTGTCTTTTAATTGCTCCACAGCTGGAAATTCATTGTCCCAATGAAGTGGCATTTTCATAAACGACAAAGTATTCTTTTCTTTATCGCCACTTTTGTGAGCTTTAGACAGTTTTTCTTCCTCATCGCTTTTTTCAGCTGCTTTCATTATGGGAAATTTTGCCGGCACAATAGCAATTCCGGCTGAGAGCGAAAAAGCAGGATTATTGCAAGTAAAAGCATGAAAATCAGTATTAATACGTTTTGCTATTTTTATCGTTACTTCCCAACTACCCACGATAAACACATCGTCGCCACCACTGTAAATGATAAATGATTTTTTGGGTTCAATATCGTTCCAGATGGTATTCAAATAACCCGAAAAGAAATAATCGAACGAACGACTAAGAGCTGAATACCGCGAAAGTGTAGCTCGATTTTTTGAGATTCCTTTCTGAAATACTCTACCCAGATTATCCACATCCATTCGTAGTATTCCTAATCGTGAAAAATCTGCCTCTGTACACATTTTTTCAAATTCGGCATTTTCGAACTTATTTCCACCATAAAATTCTAATCCGTAAATATTATTGATTCCGTTTATGGTTTGCATAAAATCACAATCCTCATTTTTTCCATTTAGAGTAATTACGGTTACTTTATCGGCCGATGACTTTAAACTTTCTGACTTTTCTTTTAAATCTGCTTCGTTAATAAAATAATAAGTAAAACCTAAATTGGCTGGACCAATTGGCGTTTTATCTTTCCAATAGGGAATATTTTCTTCCGATACAACCACAAAAGCTGTATCTCTCAGCACTTTGCCCACTTCTATTTGCTGCCAGGTAATTTCTTTTACAAACTGGTTCTCGCTACCAAATTTCATTTGCTTTTCGTTTGGTAAAAACTCTTCACCAGTAATCACATCTCGATTGGTATCACCACCTTGCAGACCCGGTTCGAAAAATTGATTATAATTATCCGATATATAAGAAGCTAATTTGCAATTTTTCTTGTTGTCTCTTTTGCTAAATAACTGTCCCCATGTATTGCCTAAATCTTCGTTATTTGTATGGTTTAATGCATTTTTACTCACTTCAACGCTATCAATTGCAACAAATAAAGATGTGCCGTGCGCTTCAAATACTTTCTTTTCTATTTCTTGAATTGCATTTGAAAGTTCAGTTCTTACAAATTCAGTGTTAGGAGCAATTATATAAAATCCACCACCCGAATTGTACACCACATTGGCTTGATAGAGTTTGAGTTTTTTAAGTAGGTATTTTACAATTGAGTCAGACAATAATCGAATATAAAACGAACGACCTTTTAAATTCTTACCTGCGTACTTCGATACCACTTGGTAAATATAGGACTGAATTCCTGACAAATCGGCGCCAATAAGCAAAAATGGGTTCTCTGATTTTTTTTCAGATTGATTATAATCATAAAGACAAACAGCAATTGCAGCAGTTGTTTTCAAATGGTCGTACAAAGAAACATCTGGAAAATTGATTGTACTTGCAGGTATTGTACTTGCATATTTTGCCAATAAATTAAGAAGGGTTTCGCTAAAAGCGCGGTATGTATTTGATTGTATGAATTTAAACTCTCCTACAAACTTTTCCCACAGTGTTTTATAGTCGGGTGCATCCTCAAATTCTAATTGTGGAAAACTGCTCTTCGACAATGACATACTTTGAACGGGCAAATGATATTTGAAGTCAACCACCTCACTATTAATGCCTTCGAGTATCGAAACCATTCTTTTCTTTTTAAAAGCATCCCAACCATTTTCATCCTGATCGTCTTTCAATGCGCTATCAGAGCTTCTATCCATGCCCGACGACAAGCAATCTGCCTCTTTGATCAATTTACCCAGCTCACTCAATTGTGTATTGGTTAAATGATGCGAAGCTGCCAATTTCAATAAGGTTTCGTTTGCTGAATTATCATCATTTTGCTGAATCAAATTTTTAAAAACAGCTTGAAAATCATCAATAAATTGCGCCGTCCACAGTACATGTTTATGTGAATAACGCCCATTGTAAACAGGGCAAAATGTACCTTCGTTTTTGTTTATTTCCGACAAATACACACTTTTGGCAACTCCTCCACTATCCGCCCGCTGATAAAATTTCCCTATATCGTGCAGCAGAGCTGCCAGATACACCAAATCTCTTTTATTCTCCATATAATATTATGATTAGTTTCTTTATTTTCAAATTGTCTTATTTTCAAATTCTTTCTTATCTCTTTTGCGCGCCACCATGCCAAAACCCGTGCTGGCACCTTTGCCGAGCCCTATGTAATCGGGGAGCGACACATTGCTTTTGAATTCGACGTCGAATCCCATCAGTTTAATGTTTTTGTAGCGAAGCGTTGTGGTACTTTCGATGTTGGTGATTTTGGCACTGATTTCTTTGTCGAAATGAATGCCCAAGCCTTTGCCCATGGATAGTATATTACCTATAAGTATGCGTTCCAGAAACTGACATTTTTCGGCTATTCCATCCAATTTTTGGTATTCCACGTAATTTTCCTGATTCAGCGGTAGCCATTTGCGCAGATAGTAGCTAAAGTTACTATCCCACGATTGAAGCAGAAACTGATTGGCTTTTACGGAGTCGATTTCCATCTCCACGCTCCTATTGCCTAACTCACAGTTTATTATACCCTTATTGAGCAACAAACCAACCACCTCGGTACCCTCGTTGATGCAAACTAATGCAGCATTGCGTTGTATGCGTTTGTATTGAATTAAAGGATAGGCATATCGAAACGTTTCTCCCTCGTGGTTGTGAAAAAGCACATTCGTGTCCGCTTCGAGTATGTGGTTTATGGCTCCTCTAAAAAGTGAAATCTCATTTTGTGCAATAGGCGTTTTAAAATTCAACACCAGTATTCGTTGTTTCTTTATTAATTCGTTTTGCATTTGCATTATCTTGTTTGTGAGTTGGTAAAAAAAGAAAGCCCTCTCGTACTATTTTTCAAGTGCAAGAAGGCAATATTATATTGGGTGGTAAACTCCATAAAATTAGTAACAGATTAAATTTTTAGTTAACAAGAAAAAGAATGGTTTATTACTGAGACATTCAATGTATTTTTTGTCTCAATCATTTAATTTTCAACACATTGAAAGCAATCACTTTTATTCAAACCATTGAGCCACAAATATAGCAATTTTATTTTTATTTTTCAAAGTGATTTATGTTTTTATTTTTATTTTTTTTCAAATAATTATTGCAGGTATACTTTTGAATTGAAATACTGGTACACTTTTCAATTAATATAAACAAAACACATTGGAAAACAGTCTTAATCCTTGTTTTAGTGGAATTTAAGTTCGGAGTGGCGATTTTTACCAACACTTTGTAACTCACAGTTCAGTGTCTTAATCCTTGTTTTTGTGGATTTTAAGTTCGGAGAAGATTAAAACATGAAAACAACTATTGAAATTTGGGGCGCGTCTTAATCCTTGTTTTTGTGGATTTTAAGTTCGGAGAATTTTTTTGTAAATTTTTGGGACGTATATAAACAGTCTTAATCCTTGTTTTTGTGGATTTTAAGTTCGGAGATTTTAACACTCAAATTTTTGAGCCTGTTACAGCGTCTTAATCCTTGTTTTTGTGGATTTTAAGTTCGGAGTTCCATTAAAATCTGAAAGTAGAATAATTGATAACCTACAGTCTTAATCCTTGTTTTTGTGGATTTTAAGTTTGGAGTCTTATGTTCAGCCATTTATTGATGGACAAAAAGAGAGTCTTAATCCTTGTTTTTGTGGATTTTAAGTTTGGAGTTAATCAAAATAAAATTAAAATTTATGAATGTAGGTCTTAATCCTTGTTTTTGTGGATTTTAAGTTTGGAGAAATCGAAATTGACCTTATGTGTTATTGCACAAATTGTCTTAATCCTTGTTTTTGTGGATTTTAAGTTTGGAGTTTGCAAGCTATTCTTACAATGGCTGACAATGCAGGGTCTTAATCCTTGTTTTTGTGGATTTTAAGTTTGGAGTGTAAATGATTTTAATGCAATTGCAAACGATGTAAAGTCTTAATCCTTGTTTTTGTGGATTTTAAGTTCGGAGGCAACATTTAGTAAATATAACGGACAATCGTTTAAGTCTTAATCCTTGTTTTTGTGGATTTTAAGTTCGGAGAATTAAAATTTATGAATTTAGAACAAATGCAAAGTGTTGTCTTAATCCTTGTTTTTGTGGATTTTAAGTTCGGAGAAGCCTGACAACCTATACAGGGTCTTTTCTCGGCTGTCTTAATCCTTGTTTTTGTGGATTTTAAGTTCGGAGGGCAAAAGTAAGTTATACTCAAACAATATATGTTTGTCTTAATCCTTGTTTTTGTGGATTTTAAGTTCGGAGCTATTCAAATACTGGATAATCAAGGTTTAATAGCAGTCTTAATCCTTGTTTTTGTGGATTTTAAGTTCGGAGAGAAGTTAAATGTAATTAATGAAAAGTTTTTACTGTCTTAATCCTTGTTTTTGTGGATTTTAAGTTCGGAGTCATCTTCCTCAGTAGTATCTTCAGTAGAATGTCTTAATCCTTGTTTTTGTGGATTTTAAGTTCGGAGAGGATAATTGTTGTTTAATCAATGATGATAAATTGTCTTAATCCTTGTTTTTGTGGATTTTAAGTTCGGAGTCCATTATTTTCTATAGTAGATTTGAATTATTCTAGTCTTAATCCTTGTTTTTGTGGATTTTAAGTTCGGAGTAAAAAGAAATGAATGATTCAATTAATAATTTAGTGAAGTCTTAATCCTTGTTTTTGTGGATTTTAAGTTCGGAGATAATAAACCGATGTTAATAGCTCAATCAATTAAAGTCTTAATCCTTGTTTTTGTGGATTTTAAGTTCGGAGATTTACTTTACCTTTATGCTCACTGCGAAAGGGTTAGTCTTAATCCTTGTTTTTGTGGATTTTAAGTTCGGAGTCGTCGTAAAGCTGTAATCGAAAGATTAGAAGCTGTCTTAATCCTTGTTTTTGTGGATTTTAAGTTCGGAGTGTTTATTTACTTCATTTAGTTCTGTAGGTCTAATATGTCTTAATCCTTGTTTTTGTGGATTTTAAGTTCGGAGAATCTGTATTAAAAGATGCTCAAACTCTTTAAAATTAGTCTTAATCCTTGTTTTTGTGGATTTTAAGTTCGGAGAGTTAATAGACATATTACACATGGATATTAGTGTGTTTGAGTCTTAATCCTTGTTTTTGTGGATTTTAAGTTCGGAGTACTAGATAATCAAGGTTTAATAGCAATATTATATAGGTCTTAATCCTTGTTTTTGTGGATTTTAAGTTCGGAGATACAATACACAAAGTATTATGCCAGTTTCTATCGAAGTCTTAATCCTTGTTTTTGTGGATTTTAAGTTCGGAGTTGTAAAAGAAGATTTTATATTACCAGAGAAATGGTGTAGTCTTAATCCTTGTTTTTGTGGATTTTAAGTTCGGAGACTTCGAGCAGTTTGAAAGCAATTACAGCGTTATAGTCTTAATCCTTGTTTTTGTGGATTTTAAGTTCGGAGGTTTGAACACAGGTAGCATTAGTACGGCAGAGAGAACTGTCTTAATCCTTGTTTTTGTGGATTTTAAGTTCGGAGCATTGGTTAGCAGGTTGGTTTACAAAATTCTTTAAAGTCTTAATCCTTGTTTTTGTGGATTTTAAGTTCGGAGATTGCCAAAAAAATAAACAAAAACAATTTACAAAATGGTCTTAATCCTTGTTTTTGTGGATTTTAAGTTCGGAGCGCAAAATTTACAACACCCTGAATTTCAATTATCTATTATCAATAAAATAGTGATACTGGCATAAAACAATCGAAAAAAGCATGTTTTTTTTGGGACTACAAAAGTATAAAAAAATTTCAATATGTCAAAGAGCTTTTTTATAGTTTTTATATAGGTGCTATAGTAAGGTAATATCAACCGCTTTGTCGCCTTTTGGTGCCGATTTTAATAGGTACTTCACAGGTAATCCAATTTTTAAGTGCTCGAAAAGTTGAGCGTTCGAAGATACAAAAAAATAGGCAGTACTCCCACTGTCCGATTTTACAAAACCATCAATTCCAGCTTCTTTGGGTGCCAGCAATTTAATAATTTTGCCGTTTATTCGTTCTGCAGTTTTTAAATCGTTGTTTAGCGTTTTTGGTCTAAAATCTTGTTTTTTAGCATCTTCATTCCAAAATTCAATTAGTTCAGCTTTTATTTTATCTTTGCTTTGTGGTTGGGGTTCGTTAGTTGTAGTGGTGCTAATTTTTTCAATTAAATTTTTATTTACCTGCCATTTTTCGGCTTCACGTATCATTTTTGCCAAACGATAATGTTTATTAGCAAGTAATTTATTATTTTGATTGTTCAAAATATCGCCCAATAGCTCTATCAATTCAATTTTAAAATTAATGGGACCAAAAGCAGTAGCAGCCATTCGTGCATAATGCAAAGCTTTGTCGTAGTTATTAATTGCCACATAGCAGGCACTCAGCTCTTTGAGTATGAACCAATCCTTTTTTCGAGCTACAATTTGCAAATAGATTGTAATGGCTGCATCGGTATTGCCCGTTTTTATGAGGCATTGAACTATACGTCTCTCGAACCACACTTCGTTTGAGAAGTGCATTTTGTCGATAGCCGTTTTGGCATTCCGGCAAACTTCGAGGCACAATGTGTAGTTGCCATTTTCGTACAATGCCTTGCTATACATGCTGTACCATTCTTCGCGAGCCGAAGATAATTCCATATCTTTTTGCTGTCCTTTCTGCTCCACTTTTATGTTGGAGCAGGTAGTACTAAGATTTTGTGGATTAACAATTTGGCATATTTTTTCGACTGTTTGCCAGTTAGCCGCGCTTTTGGCTTTTTCGGTATGCATGAGTAGTTTAAACAAGTATTCGACCAGGTTTAGGCTGTACGTGTCGGTTGCATTTTTAAAAATCAGGAGAAATTCAACAATCCGTTTTTCAAGTAAATTTACCGTTGGAGCTACTGCATGTAGTTCATTTTGTGAACTTTGTGTTGTGGCGCCAACTGCTATTTTGTAGTTGAAATAAAGCAGCCAACCATAGCTATTGAGAATGCGCAAGGAGCTATTCTCTGTTATTTTCAGGTTGTAAATGCTCATAAACTGATAGGCAGCTTCGAAAGCCTTTATGCCCCGCAAGGCTGTAAGTACATCGGCAACCAAAAACTCGTTGTTAGCAATTTCGGTAGGTTCTACATCCGATTTATTTTGTTTAAAAAATTGCAATCCTTCGGCATATTGTTTAGTTACAATATGCTCGTGTACTTTGTGACTTAATTCGTTGATTGTAAGCATAGTTATTTTCATTAAAAAGAATTTAAAAAAACAGAGTATTTTTCTTATTTGTAATCAATTCTATATCAATTGTTTGTCCTATCACGCGCATCGACGTAAGCAGGTCGGTAGATATGGGTACAATCAGTATGCTATCCATGTTTTCGTAAGCCGCTTGCACTTCGGCAAGGTCGTTGCGTATGGTGTTGTATTTGTCCGAAGGCAGGTCGGCCAAAAATATGGAGCGTTGCACACGGGTGCAACCCATTTTCAACAGGTAGTTTGCCATATAGCGGCGCACCTTATTATCTTCTATGTCGTACATTACAAAAAATATCATATTACTTGCTGGTCGATTATTGGCATTTACTATTCCGAGAATTTTATCAACACGGTGGCGCAGCGAAGGCAAATCTTCGTGCGCATTGGTCAAACTATTGGGCGGTGGCGAGCCCTCGATGCCAGCTCGGTAAAACTTCCGCATCATTTCCACAAAACCTATTGCTGCTTTTTTTGCCATTTTTTTATCAGATTAAGCACAAAATTGCCCCAAGCCCCTAAAGGGGATGTATAGTTACTTTCGTCTCTAATACTCTATTCATTTCATTCGATATAGAACACTTCGAATACCACTCTTAAAGCCCCTTTAGGGCATAGCCGTCAAGCTAAGGAAATTATTAAAAAAGGGATATTTTATTTAGTGGTTTATTCACTGCCCCTAACCCCTAAAGGGGAACAGAAATTAGTTTTGATTATTATAATTTATAGTTGTATTTATTAAGAGACGAAA
>CAMDNO010000041.1 GCA_945902955.1 Porphyromonas cangingivalis | reverse complement strand
CTGCAAAGTAGAAGTGGTAAATGGTGGTGCAGGCGATTTTTTGGTAGGTTTAGTGGTAATGCTTTCGATAGAAAAACTTGCATTTTTGCATTTTTCTAAAAATTCAACCGCTTCAGTCTTGTTTGTAAAACGTTTTTGCAAATCTGCCTTTAACTCAATTTGATTTCCGTTGGCATCGGTCGTATTAAATAACGCTGATACTTTATAGGCGCTTTCAGCATTAAATTGGTTAATTTCTCTTTCACGTTCCACAATTAATCGAACAGCAACCGATTGCACACGACCAGCCGAAAGCGATGGACGAACTTTACGCCACAAAACGGGCGATAGTTCGAAACCAACAATTCGATCGAGAATGCGACGAGCTTGCTGCGCATCTACTAAATTCAAATCTATATTGCGCGGATTTTCAATAGCATTTAAAATTGCATCCTTTGTAATTTCATGAAAAACGATTCGCTTTGTATTTTCTGGTTTGAGATTTAATTCGTCGTACAAATGCCATGCAATAGCTTCTCCCTCGCGATCTTCATCGGAAGCAATCCATATTATTTCGGCGGCTTTTGTTGCTTTTTTAAGTTCTGAAACAATTTTCTTTTTATCTGTCGAAACAATATAGTCGGGCTTATAGTTATTTTCAAAATCAATTCCTAACCCTTTCTCAGAAAGATCTCGGATATGACCAAAACTGGACAAAACTAAGTAGTCTTTACCAAGAAATTTTTCTATTGTTTTTGCTTTTGCAGGTGATTCTACTATGACAAGATTTTTTGACATATTTTGGTGTGTTAGGTGAGTTTTTGTCTAATTAGCTGCAAAATAACAAAATTTGAAAGGTACAAACCAAATTTTCAGCATATAATTTTTATTTTTTATTGTTTTAAAAGTAAATAGATAGCTTTTAATTTAAAGTTTAATAGAATAAGATGGCAAAAATGCTTCATTAAAAAAAGAGATAATTAAGCAACATAAAGGTGAATGCACCGGCAAAAAAGCCAAGTAATGCTAACCAACTAATTTTTTTAACATACCAAAAAAAGTCAATTTTTTCGAGACCCATTGCCGCCACACCCGCAGCCGAACCTATAATCAAAATACTTCCACCAGTACCAGCACTGTAAGCCATAAATGTCCACATATAGCTATCCATAGGATATTGAAATAAAGTATACATTCCTTGCGTAGCAGCTACCAAAGGTACATTATCGACAATTGACGACAAAATTCCAATTGTCATTACAATTAAACTTTCATTACCAATTTTATTGGATAACCAAAGAGCAGCTTGAGGTAAAATTTTCGACGACTCCATTGCTGCGACCGCCAACAAAATACCCAAAAAGAACAAAAGACTTGAAATATCAACTTTTTTCAAAACGTAAACCAATGTAAGCTTTTTTTTGCGTTCATCGTCGGCTTTTATGTGTAGAAGTTCAGTAATTACCCACATTATTCCTAAACCAAGCAACATACCCATAAATGGAGGCAAATGAGTATACAATTTAAATATAGGTACAGATATTAATGCAATCACACCGGTGATTAACATAAAAATGCGTTTGCGTCGACTCAATTTTAGCTTATCCTCCAATATCGGAACTTTCCGATTTTCGATAGAACCTTTCATGCTAAACGAAAGAATAATAAGTGGAATGAGTAAAGTAATTAAACTGGGTAAAAACAGCTTACTCATAATACTTACTGTTGAAATTTGACCTCCAATCCATAACATGGTAGTAGTTACATCGCCAATAGGTGTCCAAGCCCCACCCGCATTTGCCGCTATCACAACTATACCTATGAATAACAGTCGATCCTCTTTGTGAGTAATCAATTTTCGGAGCAATGAAACCATAACTATAGTTGTAGTAAGATTATCGAGCATTGCTGATAAAAAGAACGTCAGAAAACCAATTAGCCAAAGTAATTGAGTTTTCTTTGTTTGCTTAATGTTATTAGTTATCAGGTCGAAACCATCATGTGCATCTACCAATTCCACAATAGTCATAGCACCAATCAGAAAAAATAAAATACTCGAGATGTCGGATAAGTGCTCTAAAAGTTGATCGTTGACAATATGAGCTTCGGGCACACCTAAAATATAAATTACCCAACATAGAACTCCAGTAATCAATGCAATAGCAGCTTTATTAATTTTAATTTCATTTTCGAGGGTTATCAAAAGATAACCTAAAAGAAAGACAATTACAATTGATGTTATCATAAAACTTAAATCTTATATTTAGTAATTAAAATGCAAAAGTACACAAAAAAAAGGCTCATAAGCAATAAAGAAAGCTGTTTTAAAAGTCAACAATTAAAATTTAATCGTTTGAGCTAACAAAGTTATGAAATCAGATAATTATCAAATGAAAAGAAAAATTATGAATATAAAAATCTCAATACATTTTCAATCATTAAAACGAATAAAATTTCAATCATTTGTTACAAAAAAAAGAGCAAGAATGTAAAGAATAAATTCAGTCAGAAAAAAATGAGCTAACTATTTGGTAATCCAAATAAAAACACTATTTTTGCAGTCCGTTTATTATCCCAGTGTAATAGCTTGTTTTTAACGGATATAACTTATTGTTTTTGTGCCGATTAGCCTCATTCAAAAACAGCAAAAAAGTCAATTAAAAACAGCAATTTATTAATTAAAAAACATTTTTATAAAGTGGATACGTTAAGTTATAAGACCATTTCTGCCAACAAAGCGACCGTGCAGAAAGAATGGGTAGTTGTGGATGCTACCGATTTGGTATTGGGACGTATGGGCACAAAAGTTGCTAAACTTTTGCGCGGCAAATACAAACCAAGTTTTACACCGCATGTTGATTGCGGCGACAATGTAATTGTTATTAATGCTGAAAAAGTTCAGCTAACAGGAAACAAATGGAACGACCGCATTTATTTGCGTCATACAGGTTATCCGGGTGGGCAACGCGAAATGACTCCAGCTCAATTGTTGGAAAAAAGCACCGAAAAGCTCATCAAAAAAGTAGTAAAAGGTATGTTACCTAAAAACAAATTGGGCGCAAAGCTTCTTGGAAATTTGTACGTTTTCGAAGGTGCAACACACGACAAACAAGCTCAACAACCCAAATTAATCGATTTAAACACACTTAAATAAGCAGTATGGAAGTTATAAATGCCTTAGGAAGAAGAAAAGCAGCTATTGCTCGTGTTTTCGTAAGCGAAGGAAGTGGTATTATCACTATTAACAAACGTGACCTTACCGTATATTTCCCATCGCCACTTTTGCAATATGTTGTAAAACAACCATTAAACAAATTAGGTGTGGCTGATAAATACGACATCAAAGTAAATGTTGATGGCGGTGGTTTTAAAGGACAATCGGAAGCTTTGCGTTTGGCAATTGCTCGTGCATTGGTAAAAATTAATGCCGAAGACAAACCTGCATTGAAATCGGAAGGTTTCATGACACGTGACCCACGCGAAGTGGAACGTAAAAAACCAGGACAACCAAAAGCTCGCAAGAGATTCCAGTTCTCGAAACGCTAAAATTATTTACCATTTTTCGATTTACAATTTACCATTTCAACATGCGGTTTAATCGCTTAATTGTAAATGGTAAATGAATAAATAGTAAATGGATTTGGTTTAGTATCTAAATTCACAGGACTCATAGACACTGGATGGCTACCTGAGAATTGAATTCTACAAAAGAAGAAAGTAAACAAATTAAAAAAACAAAAAATGTCAAGAACTAATTTTGAACAATTATTAGAAGCAGGTTGCCACTTTGGGCACTTAAAACGCAAATGGAATCCTGCTATGGCTCCTTATATTTTTATGGAGCGCAACGATATCCACATTATCGATTTACACAAAACAGTGGTTAAAGTAGACGAGGCTGCTGCTGCACTAAAACAAATAGCTAAATCAGGTCGCAAAGTGCTATTTGTTGCCACAAAAAAACAAGCCAAAGATGTAGTTGCCGATCGTGCAAAACAAGTGGCTATGCCATATATTACAGAACGTTGGGCTGGTGGAATGTTAACTAACTTCCCTACTATCCGTAAGGCTGTAAAAAAAATGACTACTATCGACAAAATGACTACAGATGGTACATTTGATAACATTTCGAAACGTGAAAAATTACAAATTGCTCGTCAACGCGAAAAATTGGAAAAGAACTTAGGTTCGATTGCCGATTTAACTCGTTTACCTTCAGCTTTATTTGTAATCGATGTAATGAAAGAACACATTGCCGTTAAAGAAGCACAACGTTTGGGTATTCCTGTATTCGGAATTGTAGATACAAACTCAAATCCAAATGGTATTGACTTTGTAATTCCTGCCAACGATGATGCAACCAAATCGGTTGACGTAATCTTGGGTGCAATGGTTGAAGCTATGTTGGAAGGTTTAGAAGAACGTAAAATTGAGAAAGTAGATACTGAAGTTTCGGAAGTTCCAGTAGCTAAAGATAAAAAATCACGTATCACCAAACGCCCTCGTACTCAAAAAGACGATGATGAAGCGTTGAATGCTAACGTGGCTAAGAAATTTATCAAAGAAGAAGAATAATTACCCCTTGCCCCTAAAGGGGAATTTGGTTACCACAGTTAAGGTTACTTGTTATGATAAATTTGTAGCTTGTAACCTTTTCTTTAGAAAAATTCAACAATTTAAAAGTAAACAACATCGACTCCTCAATATTCCCCTTTAGGGGTTAGGGGTCACAATAAACAGAAATATTATGGCTGTAACAATGGCAGAAATTTCGAAATTGCGCACCATGACCGGAGCCGGTATGATGGATTGCAAAAACGCACTTACTGAAGCGGAAGGCGATTTCGAAAAAGCAATAGAAATTATTCGTAAAAAAGGACAGGCTGTAGCTGCAAAACGTAGCGACCGCCAAGCTTCGGAAGGCTGTGTAATCGGTGCAGCTAAAGATGGCTTTGCCGCTATCATTGCTTTGAAATGCGAAACAGACTTTGTAGCAAAAAATGCTGATTTCGTAGCATTAACTCAATCGATACTTGATGCTGCTATGGCTGCAAAAAGCACTTCGTTGGATGCCGTAAAAGCATTAATCATCGACGGTCGCACCATTGCCGAATTAGTAACTGATCGTTCGGGTGTAACTGGCGAAAAAATGGAACTCGACTTCTATGAATGTGTTGAAGGTGGTTCTTCAACAGCATATATTCATCCAGGGAACAAATTGTCAACAATTGTAGCATTTGCTGAAAAAGACGCAGAATACAGCACCATGCGTGGTGTAGCAATGCATATTGCAGCAATGTCGCCTGTAGCAATTGATGAGGCTGCCGTACCCCAGAAGGTAAAAGATGATGAATTGGCAGTGGCAATTGAAAAAACTAAACTCGAACTTGTTGCAAAGGAAGTTGAAGTTGCGTTGAAAAAAGCAGGATTAAATCCCGCTCACGTTGATAGCGAAGCACATATTGAATCAAACATGTCAAAAGGCTGGATAACTGCCGAAGATGCTGCTAAAGCCCGCGAAATAAAAGAAACAGTAACTGCAGAAAAAACCGCATCTTTACCCGAACAAAAGGTAAATAATATTGCTGCGGGACGTATGGCAAAATTCTTCAAAGAATATACACTTGTAGAACAAAAGTACGAGGGTGGCGGAGAAGAAGCCGGAAAATTAACAGTAAAAGAATTGCTTGCAAAAAAACAGTTAACTTGTGTCGCTTTCAAACGCGTAACGCTGAATCAGGAATAGTTTCAGGTCGAATTAAATTATACAAAAAGCGCCCGTATCTTACTTTGATACAGGCGCTTTCTATTTTGGTATTTATTATTTTCTGTTTTTTAATTCCTTATCGGTTTTCGCTCGTTGTCCTGGGTTTTCTTTTGCAATTTTGCGAAGTATTTCGTCCGAATAGCCGGCACGAATAATTCCGGGAGGAATATGAAATTCGTTTTGAATAAATTTGCCGTCCTTCTCTTTTTTGATATTACCATCCATGTATTTTACAAGTAGGTATTCGCCTAACTTTTTCCATGCTGCCGTTGAGTTTTCAGCCTGAGTATGGCTAAAATTAGTCAGAAAAAGTCGGGCATCGGTTTCAATCATACCTGCTGCTACTTTATCTATGGCAGGTGTAATTTTACGAAAATCGGCTTCCCATTGCGTTTGCACTGTTTTAATATCTTTCATCATAAAGCTATATTTACCATAAGCAAAATTTGCCACCTGATTGTAAATCCAAAAAGCAGAAGTTGGCGAATACTCCAACAAACTACCGTTGTGCATATCGAAGCATGTTGGCACGCCATTAATACCACAATACATTGGTACAAAAATATTGCTTGCTGCGTCGTCGACACCAAACCATAAAATTCCACCAACATAATCGGGCAACCAACTACGCATTTGCGATACAAAAACAAAACCTGTTTGCTGTGTTGCAACTGGGCGTTCGTGATAGTACTCTACGCTGTCAATCTTAAAGCTGAGCGGACTGTGGCGAAGTTTACTTCCAAAAGGTTGAGCACAAATACCTTTCGTCATGTCGAACTCAGTACCTTCGTACTGATTACGCATAAATTCTTGCATTTTCTGAGCATCTAATTTTACTGTTGGCTTAATCCACAAAGGCATTCGTTGTACTGTTTCGCCTTTTACATACGAAATAAATTTATCCATCGAAGGGTCAACTTGACGAAAGAAACTCCACACACGAGCTTCACAGGCACGAAGTGCGCCGTAATCAAGCGGTGCATACACGTCCGAAAAACTAAAATCAGAATTTTTACCTTTATAATAACCCTTTTCTTTTGCAAAAGAAATTACATCATCAGCATATATACAATTATTTTTGTCATTGAGCGGAAAAGTAGTAATGCGCGCCTGATTGGCATGTCCCGATACACAATCATCGGGAATTCGCTGCGCTACCCACACCGCACCTTTGTTGCGAGGGCCTTTTCCAATCATTTCCATAATCCAAACTTCGTTGGGGTCGGCAATCGAAAACGATTCACCAGAACTGTAGTAGCCATACTCGGCAACTAAATCAGTCATTACTTTTATGGCTTCGCGGGCAGTTTTTGCACGCTGTAGAGTAATGTAAATCAAGCTTCCATAATCGACAATACCTGTTGTATCTACCAACTCTTCGCGTCCACCATAAGTAGTTTCGCCTATCGAAAGTTGGTGCTCGTTCATATTACCAACAACAGAATAGGTTTTTTCAACTTGTTTTATTTTACCAAGATATTTACCCGTGTCCCATTCGTAAATATCGAGCAATGAACCGGCAGGGTAAGTAGCAGCCGGATAGTGATATAAAGCGCCGAAAAGGAAATAGGAATCGGCAGAGTATGAAATAAACGTGGAGCCATCGGTTGAAGCATTTTTACCAACTAAAAAGTTGGTGCATGAAAAGCTGTATGTCCACAAAAATAAAAAAGCGGCAGTGAATAGCGTTCTCTTTATCATTTGAAAAATTAATTTGAAAGGTATTAAATTGATATATTTATTTTATATAATTGTAAAAGTAGCAAAATTGTTCGAAAAAAGGAATAGATTAGACCAAAACACATGCCATAGCAATACTATAAAACTTAGATTGTACACTTTCACTTCGTGAGGTAAGTACAACTGGCTTATCGGTTCCTTGCAACAAACCGCCCATTTCTGCCCCTGCAAATAACGACAAACCTTTGTAAAAAATGTTGGCACTTTCGAAATTAGGGAAAATGAGAATATCAGCATCACCGAGTACTGGAGTTGATACATTTTTAAGATTTCCCCGCTCGGCATCCAAGGCTAAAAAAACATCTACCGGTCCATCCAAAATGACATCACCAAATTCACCATTTCGCCATTCTTCTTTAATATCCAAATAATCCTGCATGTATTGTATTTTGGGATTGGCCACTTCGGTAGCATGCAATAAAGCGATTTTTGGTTTGCGAATTCCAAATTTAGAAGCCGTTTGGATGGCATATTTTATCATTGCAGTTCGCTGCATAATATTGGGTGAAGGAATAACAACAGGATCGGCAAAAAAGAGGAGTTTATGATAACCCGGAATTTCGAGAGCAGCACTGAACGAAAGCACTTTTCCTACAGGAAGCAAACCCTTTTCTTTATCCAAAATTGCCCGAAGCAACACGTCGGTATTCACCAATCCTTTCATCAAAATATCAGCTTCGCCTGATTTTACCATTCTCACCGCCTCGAGTGTCGCTTCTAACACATCTGGTTTGTCGACAATATGAATAAAAGGCGACAAATTATGCTCAAACAGTCGAGGTGATTCAATAGCTGCCACATCACCAATAAGAAAAGCCTCCACAATTCCCTCATCCACAGCCATAAGCACTGCATCGAGTGTATGCGTGTCGGTTGCATTTGCCACAGCCAATCGCTTGCGACGATCAATACTTTTCAAATGACTTGTTAACTCGAAAAATGAAGAAATTACATTCATATTTTTAATTGAATTCATCGCAAATGTAAGTATAATATTTTTGTATTGCAAACAGTTTAAGTTTGCATTAACTATTTGTTTATAGATACATTAGCAACCATTTTTTCAAAAAATTAGTTTTTGATTTTATATTTAAAAAAAGTATTTAATTTTCTACTAAAAAAGCGAGATTAAATACAAATCGTAACATCGTAAAGTCGAAAAAAAATCAATTTTATTTTGAAACGGATTAATTTTAACTAAAAACGGGCTATAGCTTTTTTAATGCTGAATATTCTTTGTATCTTTGGTGGATTTTTTGAAAAAATAAAACTACATTCATTTTTATGAAAAACTTCAAATTTCTGAACAATATTTTTGGCTGGATTGCATTTGCCATTGCAGCCGCAACGTATTTAACCACCATGGAGCCCACAGCGAGTTTTTGGGATTGTGGAGAGTTTATTTCTACTGCGTACAAATTGGATGTAGGCCATCCGCCAGGAGCTCCATTTTTTATGCTCACAGGTCGTTTTTTCAGTCTTTTTGCATCCGACCCTACCCAAGTTGCCCTAATGATAAATGCTTTATCGGCAATATTTAGTGCGTTCACAATTTTGTTTCTATTTTGGACAATCACACATTTAGCACGAAAAGTGGTTGCAAAATCGGAAGAAGATTATACTACGGCTAATATTATAGGTATAATTGGTTCGGGATTAGTAGGTGCTTTAGTTTATACTTTTTCCGACACGTTTTGGTTTTCGGCTGTCGAGGGTGAAGTATATGCGTACTCATCGTTTTTCACCGCAGTTGTCTTTTGGGCTATTTTGAAATGGGAAAGAGTTTCTGCAACCGAAGGATCTGATAAATGGTTGATATTGATTGCGTACCTCATGGGGCTATCTATTGGAGTTCACTTACTCAATTTATTAGCTATTCCAGCCATTGTGTTGGTTTATTATTTCCGCAATTATACGCCGTCGACCAAAGGAGTAATATCTGCTATGGTAGTTTCGGCTGTGTTGCTTGGTGTGGTGTTATACGGCATTATACCTGGCTTTGTAGAAGTAGCAAGCTGGTTCGAATTGCTTTTTGTAAATACACTTGGAATGCCTTTCAACACAGGATTATATGCATATATTGCACTTACCGTAGCCACTTTAAGTTGGGCATTATACGAATCGTATACCAATGTAAACTACACGCGCACAGCCATTTCGTTTATTTTGGCAATAGCCTTGGTTGGAATTCCATTTTTCGGTTCACATATCGTTGCCGGATTAGTTATTATAATAGCATTAATAGTATTGTTTTTTTACAAAAAAGACTTTATCAATGCCCGTTGGTTAAATACTGCTTTAGCAATGATAACGGTTATTCTTATCGGATATTCTTCGTACACGGTAATCGTCATTCGTTCGGCTGCCAATCCACCTATGGATCAAAACTCGCCAGACAATGTATTTGCACTCAAGTATTATTTGAATCGTGAGCAATACGGCGACCGTCCGTTGCTTTACGGGCCGGTGTATAATGCTCCGGTTGAATTACGTGTTGAAGGAAATAATTGTATTCCTGAAGAGAAAAAAGGTGAAGCACAATACACACCAAAACCAAAAACATCACCTAACGATAAAGATGCCTATCTGAAGACAGGTTATAAAACTGATTACGTGATGGATAGTCGTTTCAACATGCTTTTTCCACGCTTATACAGCACACAGCAATCGCATATCGACGCCTACAAGCAATGGGCTGACATTAGCGGAACGCCTATTACTTTTGATTATTGCGGACAGCAAAAAACGGAAAACAAGCCTACTTTTGGCGAAAATTTGAAATTTTTCTTCGACTATCAAGTACGTTTTATGTATTGGCGCTATTTTATGTGGAACTTTGCGGGTCGACAAAACGACATTCAAGGTCATGGCGAAATTGATCATGGAAATTGGATAACTGGTTTCAATTTTATAGACAATTACTTGGTTGGCGACCAAACAAATTTACCAAGCGAATTGGCTGATAATAAAGGAAGAAACAAGTATTATTTGTTGCCATTATTCCTCGGCATTATGGGAATTGTATTTCAATTTTATGGCGGTAAAGAAGGTCGTCATGGATTTTGGGTTACCATGTTACTTTTTGTTTTAACCGGTTTAGCCATTGTAATTTACTTAAATCAAACACCTTACCAACCCCGCGAGCGCGATTATGCTTATGCCGGTTCGTTCTACGCTTTCTCAATTTGGATTGGTTTAGGGGTGTTGGGAATTATTAAAGCAATTGATAAATACTTGCCAAAAACAGCTGCTGCAGCGTTGGTAGCTATTGCAGCGTTGGGTGTTCCGGCTCTTATGGCATCCGAAAACTGGGATGACCATGACCGTAGTAATCGTTTTGTGGCACGCGATTTTGGCGGAAATTATTTAGCTTCGATAAAACCAAATGCTATAATTTTTACAAATGGCGACAATGATACTTTCCCACTTTGGTACAATCAGGAAGTAGAAGGAAACCGAACCGATGTGCGTGTTTGTAACCTCAGTTACTTACAAACAGATTGGTATATCGACCAAATGAAACGTGGAGCATACGAATCGGCACCACTACCTATTTCGTGGACTCCAGCCGACTATGTAACAGGTAAAAACGAAGTGGTGTGGATAGAAGAGCAAATTAAAGAACCTTTAGACATTAATACTGCATACGATTTTCTGTTGAAACGTGGTCAGTTTAAAGATGTTGAAGGCGAAGGATTTATCCCAACCAAACAATTATTTTTGCCTATTGATGCAAATCAGGTATTAAAAGCCGGTGTTTTACCTATTGAACGTACTACCGAAATTATTCCACAAATCAATATCGATTTAACGCAGCGCAGATTAACCAAAAGTGAATTAATGATTCTCGAAATGTTGCGTACAAACAACTGGGAACGACCAATTTATTTTGCAGTTACAGTTGGCGACGATTATTATTTGGGCTTGAGTGATCATTTTGAATTAACAGGATTGGCTTATCAGATTCTGCCAATTGGCGCTAAAGGAGCTGGTTCGGGCGTAAATACTAAAGAGATGTATGATAACATGATGACAAAATTCCGCTACGGAAACATCAGTGATCCAAAGGTTTATTTAGATGAAAACACGCTTCGTATGTGTCGTACACACCGCATGATGTTCTCGCAATTAGTAAGCGCTTTGTACAACGAAGGCGACTCTGTAAAAGCATTAAAAGCATTAGATTATTGCGAAAAAATGATACCAGGAGCTACCGTTCAGCACGATTACATATCGACAATGCTGGCCGAATACTATTACAAATTAGGAGAATCTCAAAAAGGAGATGCTATAATGGAATCTGTTGCTAAAAATGCAGTTGAAAACCTCAATTGGTATTACAGTTTAACAAAAATACAACAAAACAGTGTTCAGAACCGTATCAGTCATAATCTGGCTGTATTGAATCAGGTATTGCGTATTTGCGACCAAGAAAAGCAAAAACGTGTGTTGGATAAATACTTGCCTGTATTTATGAAATATACCAAAGGTTCAGAGCTGTAATGAATGTACAGTTTCCACGCGTTTTTCGTCCGTTTTTTGGTAAAAATGTTCTCTGGCAAAAAAAAACATCGTCGAAAGTAATATATCTTACTTTCGACGATGGGCCAGTGCCGGAAGTAACCCCTCAAGTACTTGATTTACTTGACGTTTACGGTTGGAAAGCTACTTTTTTTTGTGTGGGTGATAATGTAAAAAAATATCCTGAAATATACAACGACATTCGTAGTAGAGGACATAAAACTGCCAATCACACATTTAATCATGTCAAAGGTTTTAGTTATAATACGACTGAATATTTGAGCAATGTAGAAAAAGCTTCGAAACTAATTAACAGCAATCTATTTCGACCGCCACACGGACAAATCACTTACATGCAAATCAATGCTTTGAAACGTGATTATCAAATTATAATGTGGGATGTAATAACACACGATTACAACAAAAAACTAACACCCGAGCAAGTTTTTTCAAACATAAAAAACAACCTTAGAAATGGTTCTATTGTAGTTTTTCATGACTCTATAAAAGCAAAAAAAAATGTATTGGAAGTACTTCCCAAAGCAATTGAATTTTGGGAAAGTAAGGGATATAAAAGTGGAATACTATAAAAAAAGATAGTTTTGAACACACAAGAATTGAAATTATTGATTTCGAAAGGCGAAACTGAAAAAGTGGAATTTAAAAAATGTACCACTGAAGTTTCTGCGTCTGTCTTCAAGTCAATTTGCTCATTCTTAAATAGAAATGGCGGAAAAATTTATATTGGAGTATTGGATTCTGGTGAAATAATTGGAGTAAAACCCGATTCGATTGAAAACATAGCGAATAGAATTTATAATCAACTTAATAATATTCAAATTTTTAATCCAACTGCATACCTTCCGGTTGGAACAATAGATATTGACGGCAAAAAGATATTGGAAATTGTTGTTCCTGAGAGCAGTCAGGTACATAGGTACAAAAATAAAGTTTTTGATAGAATTGGAAGTGTAGACAACGACGTTACCTATAATTATCAATTAATTGATAATTTACATGCCCGTAAAAGAAAAGAATCGAGTGAAAATGAAGTATTGCCTCAAATAAGCATATTGGATTTTGATGAGAAAACATTGCGTATGGTACGTCAGATACTAAGTATTCACAATCAGGTACATCCATGGATATTTTTGTCGGACGAGGAGTTGTTGAAATCGGCAGGTTTTTGGCGCAAAGATGCACTTCGTAACTGTGAGGGCTACGTGTTGGCAGCAGTGCTATTATTCGGAAAAGAACAGACAATTTTAACTTGTTTACCTCATTATAGAACAGATGCTATTTATAGAAATATCGAATTTAGACGTTTTCTGAAACCCCTTGTATCAGACCCTGATATTCGCTATTATGACAGAGAATTAATAACTGAAAATCTCATTTTAGCATACAGTCGTTTAATGAATTTTGTTCAACGAAATTTGCCAGATAAATTCAGTCTCGACGAAAAGAATATTAATCGTATCGATTTAAGAAATATAATTTTCAGAGAAATTATTGCTAATCTATTGATTCATCGTGAGTTTTCGAGTTCCTTTGAAGCTAAATTTTTAATTTTCTCTGATAAAATAATCACTGAAAATTGGAATAAACCGCTTCAGTTTGGTAACATTACAATAGAAAACTGGACTTCGCACACCAAAAATCCGTTAATTGCCAAAGTGTTCAGAGAACTTAAATGGGTAGAAGAACTGGGTTCGGGCAAGAAAAATATTTTAAAGTATGCTCCATCGTATTTCGAAAACTACAAAATTACTATCAATGATGAGGATAAATTTATTTTCGAAATAGATTTCGAAGAATTTACCCCTCAAGATACCCCTCAAGATACCCCTCAAGATACCCCCCAAGATGAATTGCAGAATGAGGGCTTGCTTTATGACCGATTACAAAAATTTGTAAAGGTTATGAATGGTGAGATGACGCGAGACGAATTAATGAATTCTTTACAAATATCTGATAAAAAGAACTTTAGAGAAAAATATCTTATACCTGCTTTGCAAAATGGTTGGATAGAAATGACATTACCAGCTAAACCCAATAGTAGAAATCAGAAATATCGGAAAATTATCTTAGGGGGTAACAATCAGTTTATCTTAGGGGGTAACAATTTTACCACCCCTCAAGATACCCCTCAAGATACCCCTCAAGATAACTCGTTGGATGTAGGGTTGCTTAATGAGCGATTACAAAAATTAGAGAATGCTATGAATGGCGAAATGACGCGAGAGGAACTAATGAACACTTTGCAAATATCTGATAAAAAGAACTTTAGAGAAAATTATCTCATTCCTGCTTTGCAAAACAATTGGATAGAAATGACATTACCAACTAAACCAAATAGTAGAAATCAGAAATATCGGAAAATTATCTTAGGGGGTAACAATCAGTTTATCTTAGGGGGTAAAAACGACATCACCCCCCAAGTCACCCCTCAAGACACCCCCCAAGATAACTTGCAGGATGAGGGCTTGCTTTATGACCGACTACAAAAATTGGTGAAGGTTATGAATGGAGAAATGACACGAGAGGAATTAATGAATGCTTTGCATATATCTGATAAAAAGAACTTTAGAGAAAATTATCTTAATCCAGCTTTAAAGAAAAGATGGATTAAGATGACAATGCCAACTAAGCCAACCAGCAGAAATCAAAAATACCTGAGAATAAAGAAAACTTAACCATGAAAGAATCTATTTTACATTATATTTGGCAGCAAAAACTTTTCACACAACAGGGCTTAAAAACCACTGATAGTGAAATGGTTGAAGTTGTTGATGTTGGAAAAATAAATACAGATGCCGGTCCTGATTTTTTTAATGCAAAAGTGAAAATCGGCAATACTATTTGGGCAGGGAATGTTGAAATTCATACATTAGCGAGCGATTGGAAAAAGCACAATCATCAAACCGACAAATCGTACGATACTGTAATACTGCATATTGTAAAAAAAGCCGATGCAGAAGTTTTCAGACCGGATGGAGAAAAAATACCCGTTTTAGAATTACAATATCCAACTGAAATTGAACAAAATTACGAAGCTTTAATTAACGATAAAAAATGGATAGCTTGCGCCGATAAAATTTCGGATGTACCTCTTATTTTTATTCATAGTTGGAAAAACGCATTACTTACTGAACGTTTATGGCTAAAAACAAGTCATATTCAAAATTTGCTAACTGAAAACAATCAACATTGGGAAGAGGCATTTTACATAACATTGGCTCGAAGTTTTGGCTTTGGAACGAATAGTCAGGCTTTCGAAATGTTAGCAAAATCGCTTTCAATTTCGATATTAGGCAAACACAAAAACGATTTATTTCAGATAGAAGCATTGCTTTTTGGACAAGCGGGTTTACTTATAAACGATTTTGCCGACGATTATTTTCAAAAACTTATAAAAGAATTTGATTTTTTGCAACTGAAATACAACCTAAAACCTATTGATGGTTCGCAATGGAAATTACTCCGACTTCGTCCTGATAATTTCCCGCATGTTCGTATAGCTCAGTTTGCAGCCATTATTCATGGTTCATCCAAACTTTTTTCGAAAATAATTGAGTTGCCCGAAATGAATTATTTAGTTTCGTTGTTCCGTTGCGAACCATCGGAATATTGGGAAAAGCATTATCTTTTTGGCGAAGAAAGCACAGAAAAAAGCAAAAAGTTAGGTAAAAGTTCAATTTATAGTTTGTTGATAAATACGGTAATACCATTTGTATTTTATTTTGCAGATAGAAATGGAAATGAAGAGTTGAAAGAAAAAGCAATGAACCTCTTGGAAAAAGTTCCGGCAGAAAAGAATTCGGTTATTACGGGTTGGCAAAAGGTAGGAATGGAAATTAATACAGCTTATGATTCGCAAGCATTTTTGCATTTAAAGAAAATATATTGCGACGAAAAAAACTGTTTACGATGCCGAATTGGGCACAAGGTTTTGACAAGAAAAAAACTGCCCCAAAGCCCTAAAGGGGATTAAGAATGTGCAATTTATTAAGTTTTACGATATAAAGAAAAGGTATAAATTTTCAGAATGAGAAAGGTAATTTTCAAAATATTTATAATAACAATTGTTGGGATTGTGGTGTACGCTTGTGCAAATAAAGCTCAGGGTCCTACGGGTGGACCAAAAGATGAAACGCCGCCTAAAGTAATGAAGTCTATTCCATTGAATGGCGCATTGAATTTTAAGAAAAAGGAAATACAAATTATTTTTGACGAAAATATAAAAGTTGAAAAGCCTAACGAAACAATTATAATTTCGCCGCCACAAGCAAAACAGCCTGATGTAAAAGGAAATGCAAAAGTTGTATCAATTGTTTTCGAAGATGATTTGAAAGATAGCACTACATATACAGTTAATTTTGGGAATTCAATTGTAGATTTAAACGAAAATAATCCGTTAAAAGACTTTCGTTTTGCATTTTCGACAGGGAATGAAATTGACACACTTCAAATTTCGGGAAAATTAATAAATGCGGATGATTTGAATCCTGTTTCGGGTGTGATAATAGGTATTTATGCCGATGATAATGATTCGGTTTTTTTTAAAAAACCATTTTTGAGAATTGGAAAAACCGACGAAGATGGACGTTTTACAATAGACAATTGTAAGCCCGGAAAATACCAGATTTATGCTTTAGGAGATGTGAGTAAAGATTATTTTTACCAGCCAGGTGAGAGTGTTGCATTTATAGATTCGCTTATTTCACCTTTTGCAATCCAAGAAGAAAAGACAGATACACTTTGGAAAGATTCCGTTACGGTAGATACTGTGAGTAACATTATAGCAACACGCTTTTTACCTGACAATTTGTTATTTAAATACTTTAAAGAAAACAAGAAACGACAATATTTTGTAAAATCAGAACGAAAAAAGAGCCAATCTTTTACGCTTTTTTTCAATACAACAGCGGCTCAATTGCCCGAAATTAAGCCTTTGAATTTTGAATGGACCAACAAAGTTCTCATTCAAAAAAATGCTACTTTAGACACATTAACTTACTGGCTAAAAGACAGTTCAGTTTACAATATCGATACATTAACAATGACACTGACCTATCAAAAAACAGATTCATTATTCCAGCTTGTACCGCAAACCGACACTATAAATATATTTATGCGAAAGGCAGCAGTAAACCCAAAAGCAAAATCGAAAAAAACAACTCCTGAAATTGAATTCTACAAAATAAATACGAATGCCTCATCGAGTTTCGATTTGTACAATCCATTGTTGATTACGTTTGAAGCACCTTTGGATTCGGTTGATTTAACAAAACTAAAATTGCAACAAAAAATTGATTCCACATTTAAAGAACTACCTTTAAAATGGAGACAAGTAGATTCTACACGAATGCTTTTCGCAGTAGATTACAAGTGGGAACCCGAAAAACTATACGAATTTAATATAGATTCTGCGTCGATAAAAAGCATTTATAATTTGACAAACAACAAGTTAAATGTCGATATAAAAATTAAATCGTTGGATGAGTATTCTGCTTTGAAAATACTTGCTACAACATTCGACTCATTGATAGTATATCAGTTGCTCGACACAAAAGACAATGTTCTAATAACGAAAAAAGCACAATTGAAAGGGACTTTATTTGAGTATCTAAAGCCTGGCGATTATTATCTTCGTGCATTTGTTGATAAAAATAAGAATGAGCGATGGGATACGGGCGATATTTTGACACGAAAACAGCCCGAAGAAATGTATTATTATCCAAAAAAATTCAGTTTGCGTGCCAACTGGGAATTTGAGGAAACATGGGATTTAAAAGCAGTTCCGTTGTTGGAACAAAAACCTGCCGAACTAAAGAAAGATGGTGGAAAGAAGCAGGGAAATTGATAATAAATGGTAAATTGTAAATGAATAAATTGTAAATAAAGTGATGGATTATAATTTTAGAGAAATTGAGCAAAAGTGGCAAGCCGACTGGAAAAAAAACGGAACGTATAAAACCGATATAAATCCGGACAAACCCAAGTTTTATGTATTAGATATGTTTCCGTATCCTTCGGGAGCAGGATTGCACGTGGGGCATCCACTTGGTTATATAGCATCGGATATTTATAGTCGCTTCAAACGTCTGAAAGGTTTTAACGTATTGCATCCAATGGGCTACGACGCTTATGGTTTACCTGCCGAGCAATATGCCATTCAAACAGGTCAGCACCCTGCTGTAACTACCAAAAACAACATTGCCCGCTATCGTGAGCAGTTGGATAAAATTGGTTTTTGCTACGACTGGAATCGCGAAATCCGCACCTGTGAACCCGATTATTATCATTGGACACAATGGGCTTTTATCCAAATGTTTAATCATTATTTCGACACAAAACAGCAAAAAGCACAAACAATTGATTCGCTTGTAAAACATTTTGAAATAAATGGTTCGGATGGAATTACATTAACTTGTACAGAAGATTTATCGTTTAATGCCGAAGAATGGAATGCTAAATCAGAAAAGGAACAACAGGAAATTTTACTCAACTACCGTATAGCTTATTTGGCCGATTTGAAAGTAAATTGGTGTCCGGCTTTGGGTACAGTTTTGGCTAACGACGAAGTGAGCGAAGGTATTTCGGTACGTGGTGGACATCCTGTAGAACAACGCGTTATGCGTCAGTGGAGTTTGCGCGTATCGGCTTATGCGCAGCGTTTGCTCGACGGGCTTGAAACTGTTGACTGGACCGATTCGCTCAAAGAAACACAAAAAAACTGGATTGGACGCAGTGAAGGTGCTGAGATGAAATTCAAAATTAAAAATCAGGATCTTGATTTTGAGGTATTTACTACCCGCGCCGATACAATTTACGGTGTTACATTTATGGTATTAGCGCCCGAAAGTGATTATGTGAAACTTTGCACAACTCCGGAACAAGCCGCTGATGTGGAAGCATATATTGCTGCTACAAAAAAACGTACCGAGCGTGAACGCATTGCCGATAGACGTGTTTCGGGTGTTTTTTCTGGCTCGTATGCCATTAATCCCGTTAGCGGAACTGAGATTCCAGTATGGATATCTGATTATGTATTAGCTGGTTACGGAACTGGTGCTATTATGGCCGTTCCGGCACACGATAGTCGCGATTATGCATTTGCAAAGCATTTCGATTTACCCATTATTCCGCTCATCGAAGGGTGCGATGTGAGTGAAGAAAGTTTGGATGCTAAAGAAGGAATTATGATGAATTCCGGTTTCCTGAACGGACTCACAGTGAAAGAAGCCATTGCGGCAGCAAAAAAATACATTGCTGAAAAAGAAATCGGACGCGTAAAAGTAAATTACCGCCTACGCGATGCCATTTTTAGTCGTCAGCGTTATTGGGGCGAGCCGTTTCCGGTTTATTATAAAGAGGGATTACCTTACATGCTCGACGAAAGTCGCCTGCCACTCGAATTGCCTGAAGTAGACAAATTTTTGCCAACCGAAAAAGGCGAACCACCATTGGGACGTGCCAAAGGTTGGGAAATTGATGGTTTTCCATTGGAATTGAATACCATGCCTGGTTTTGCTGGTTCGTCGGCTTATTACCTCCGCTATATGGATCCTAAAAACGACAAAGCATTGGTTAGTCCCAAAGCCAATCAATATTGGCGCAATGTAGATTTATACATTGGTGGAACCGAACATGCCACCGGACACTTGATTTACAGCCGTTTTTGGAATAAATTTTTATTCGATTTGGAAATAGTATGCGAGGACGAACCATTCAAGAAACTGATAAATCAGGGAATGATTCAGGGTCGAAGCAATTTTGTTTATCGCATCAAAGATACGAATACTTTTGTTTCGTTAAACTTGAAAAATCAACACGAAACAACTCAGATTCACTGCGATGTTAATATTGTTTCGAACGATGTGCTCGATGTTGAAAAATTCAAAGCATGGAGACCTGAGTTTGCCAATGCCGAATTTATATTGGAAGATGGCAAATATGTGTGCGGTTGGGCAGTCGAAAAAATGTCAAAATCGATGTACAATGTAGTAAATCCGGATGATATTGTGGAGAAATATGGAGCTGATACGCTGCGTCTGTACGAAATGTTTCTCGGACCATTGGAGCAATCGAAACCTTGGGATACCAATGGAATTGATGGCGTTCACCGCTTTCTGAAAAAACTGTGGAGTTTATTTTACAAAGATGGTAATTTGTTGCTAAACAGCGATGAACCAACAGCCGAAGAACTCAAAACGCTACACAAAACCATTAAGAAAATTACGTTTGATATTGAGAATTTCTCGTACAATACTTCAGTTTCAGCATTTATGATTTGTGTAAACGAATTATTTACGCTTAAATGCAGCAAAAAAGCAATTCTGAAACCTTTGGTTATTTTATTAACACCTTTTGCACCACACATTGCGGAGGAATTGTATCACGTAATTGGAAGCGAAAGTACAGTTTGCGATGCAAAATTTCCGATTTGCAACGAAGCCTTTTTGGTGGAAAGTTCAGTAAAATATCCAATTTCGTTTAACGGAAAAGTGCGCTTTACACTCGAATTACCAGCAGATATGCCGAAAGAAGAAGTAGAAAAAACGGCTATGGCAAACGAACAAACAATAAAACAATTAGCAGGTGCAACGCCTAAAAAAGTAATTGTAGTTCCGGGAAAAATTGTGAATATAGTTTGTTGAAACAAACATCAAGGTTTCATCACTCTATAATTTTCAGATTTTAAATTTTAAATTTACAAAAAAAACTCCGTTTTGAATAAATTCGAAACGGAGTTTTCACACTATAATCAATCAAAAAAAAACTATTTTTATTTCTTCTTTTTCAACAACACCTCTTCTATTGCTTGTTTAAAAGCATCTTTAGGCATTGCACCTTGCGCCATTTGTGGATTTTCGCCTACAGGACAAAACAAAATTGTTGGAATACTGCGAATGCCAAATGCACCTGCCAATTCTTGTTCGGCCTCTGTATCCACTTTATAAATATAAATTTGACCATCGTATTCTTTGGCTAATTCTTCGAGAATTGGCGCTACAACTTTACAAGGACCACACCACGATGCATAAAAATCGATAATACATGGTTTGTCGCCCAAATACTTCCACTCTGTTGGATTTGCCTCATAATTAGCTACTTTAGCAATAAATTCGGCTTTTGTTAAATGAATTGTTCCCATTTTTTTTACTTGATTTGTTTGTTTTGTTTCTTCTGTATCTTTGGCTTTACTTGCACACGAAGTAACTGCCACAATAGCGAGCAATAATATAGCTCCAGTTAGTTTTTTCATGATAATTTTTATTTTTTTATTTGCTTCGCGTTATTTGGCTACGCCGTTATTTGCTTCGCGACATTTATAGTTATTTATTGTATTTATTTTTTCTGTTGTCAGTCGTCTGCTGTCTTTTGTCTTTTGTCTTGGCTCTTCTTAAAGTGCACATCCCCATTCCGAAGGCGGTTCGTATACTGGTGTATCATCTTGTCTGTCAACAATTTTCCAACCAAGCTCATCTAACTTTGTTGCTATTTGAGCTCTCGTAATTTCATCGGTATGGTTCACGGTTATACGACCGTCAATAGTTTCAATCTCAGCTCCAAATACACCCCGCAATGAGCCAAGTTGCTTCAACACTTCATTATTGCAAGTCATGCATTGCGATTTTGAAATTTCGAATGTACTATACATTTTCCTTGTTTTTAAGAGGTTCGTATTTTTCAAATTCCATCACAGGCTTTTCGTTCTTTTGCGGCGAATTTGTTTCACAGGCTCCACCTGGGCAGCCAAAATTAAGAATGGCTTGAGCCGACAAAAATAAAGATCCAACTAAGTACAAATTTTCTTTCGTCGAAAAATAACCGATTAGCATCAGCACTCCCAAGCCAAGTCGAAAATAGCGGGTAAAATCCCACTTTGCAAAATAATTTTTAAAGCTGTTCATTTGTTTTATTTTCTTTCTTTTTAAATAAATCGAGAAATAAGTAACCCATTATTCCACCGTAAATTATACTGATATATGGATTTGAAGTAATTGGGCAAGTTCCGCTGTTGCAACCTACAAAGTAATAATATAAATATCCACCAATCATTCCTACCGGAATACCAATGATTTTTAATAAATGTTTTTTTATAAAGTCCATACTAAAATAAGAAATTAGTTATTTAGTTCATTTGTTAATTTGCTCATTAGTACATCTATTAATTTGTTCATTAACAAATCATCTATTGAAACAATTGAAACCTTGTTCATATATTCATTTATAATAATAAAAAAAATTTATACGCAATTGCACGATTTAATACAACTAATAATTTGAACTATCTGTTTGTTTTTCAACGAGTAATAGCAATTTTTTCCATCTCTGCGACAATTCAAAATACCTTTGGCGCGCATATCAGTAAGGTGATGCGAAAGTAACGATTGCTCACATTGCAATTTATCACCAAGTTGGGTTACATTTAGCTCTTCAGTTTCCGAAAGAAGCGAAATAACGCAAAGCCTTGTACCATTCGAAATTGCTTTCAGTGTGTAAGCTGCTTCATCCATACGTGTTAAATCTTGATTTATATCCATAATTGAAATAATGCACAAATATATGAACATTCTTTCATTTGTTCCAAATAAATTTTGAATTTTTAAGAAAAAACGATTACCGTGTACAATTGATTTTAAAAATAAGGTAGTTTAATACTTTTTGTGCTATCAGATTTTAAAGAAAAAACTATCTTTGTAGGCTAATTAAAAAAACGATGAGTCAACACATTACAAAAATTTGCGATAATTTCATAGCCGAATTGGATGCCGCTATTGGAAATGTAGTGTCCGAAAACATTTTTGTACTTACCGATAGTAATACACAGAAATATTGTTTACCACAGGTTTTAAAATCATCAAAGCTTTCCAATTGTCATTTGATAAGCATTTCGAGCGGCGATGAGAATAAGCATATTGATTCGGCTGTGGCAATTTGGAAATACTTGAGCGAGCATGGAGCAACTCGAAAATCGTTGATGATTAATGTGGGAGGTGGTATGATTACCGACATAGGTGGATTTGCAGCTTCTACTTTTAAACGAGGGATACCTTATATTAATGTATCCACTACCCTACTCGGCGCCGTTGATGCGGCTACAGGTGGAAAAACGGGTATTAACTTTATGGGACTAAAAAACGAAATAGGTGTATTTGCACCAGCAAAAGAAGTGCTTATTAACATTGATTTTTTTCGAACACTCGACCATAAAAACCTCATTTCGGGCTACGCAGAAATACTAAAACATGCATTAATAGACACGACCGACGAATGGAAAAATGTAATTGAATTCGACCTTGAAAAATTTGACTTAAACGAGCTTAAACCCTTACTAATAAATAGTTTCAGGATAAAAGAACGTGTTGTAGAAGCCGATCCTTTCGAAGAGAATATTCGTAAAGCACTTAATTTAGGACATACTTTTGGGCATGCTTTCGAAAGTCATTCGTACCGTACAAATAAACCTGCACTTCACGGATATGCCGTACTTTGGGGTTTGATGTGCGAACTTTATCTTTCACATCTAAAATTAAATTTTCCTCAAGAAATATTATCCGATATTATTAATTTAGCACACGAGTATTACGGAATTTACAAGTTCGAAAGCACTGATTACGAAGCGCTTTTTGAATTAATGACACATGATAAAAAGAACGATTCGAAAGAAATAAACTTTACATTGCTTTCGGGCATTGGCGAAATAAAAATTAATCAAACAGCTACCAAAGAGGAAATTTTTGAAACGCTGGATTGGATACAGACTGCTTATTGACGACGGACAACGGAAGAGTAGAAATTGTCATAAATAAAAATTTATAATTAACAATACTAACTTAATTCCCCTTTGGGGTTTGGGGCAGAAATATGAAAACATTAATAATTGGCGCAAGCAATAACCCTGAGCGTTATGCTTACAAGGCAGCCGAAAGACTCACGGCTCACGGACATGAAATTGAATTGCTGGGATTACGCCCAGATGTAATATTTGGTAAAACAATCGATGTTGAACGAAAACAATATGCTGATATTGATACCGTTACAATGTATATTGGGCCTCAACGTCAGCCAGAATATTACGATTATATTGTAGGTCTAAAGCCTCGCAGAGTAATTTTTAATCCCGGAACCGAAAATAATGAGTTCGAAACCTCACTTTCGGAAAAAGGAATAATTGCCGAAGAAGCTTGTACGTTGGTGTTGCTCGGAACGGGACAATATTAGAACCCCTAACCCCTAAAGGGGAATAAGATTAGGTGGATGACTTTATAATAAATGACAAATTAATTCCCCCTTTAGGGGTTAAGGGTCTTATGAAAATAGCATTGATAGGTTACGGAAAAATGGGCAAAACGATAGAACGTATTGCCTCAGAGCGCGGACATGAAATTGTGTCGGTGATTGATATTGAAAATGTTGAGGATTTTGATTCCGCAGCTTTTAAAAGCGCCGATGTAGCTATTGAGTTTACAGCTCCTCAAGTAGCTGTTTCGAATATTCGAAGTGCTTTTAAATCGGGTGTGCCCGTAGTTTGTGGCACCACAGGCTGGACAGAGCACTTACCACATCTCAAAAAAGAGATTGAAGCTAATGGCTATACATTGTTTTGGGCTTCGAATTACAGCTTGGGAGTTAATATTTTTGCTGCTGTAAACAAGTATTTAGCAAAAATAATGAACGATTTTCCAAGTTATAATGTATCGATGACCGAAACACACCACACGCAAAAATTAGACGCACCAAGTGGAACTGCTATAACTTTAGCCGAAGGCATACTCGAAAACATAGACCGCAAAAAAACATGGCATTTGGATAATGAAGAAAAGCCATCCGACATTGCCATTAAAGCCATTCGCGAAGGTCAAGTTCCTGGCATTCACACTATTCGTTACGATTCGAATGTCGATTTCATAGAGATTCATCACGAACTGAAAAGTCGTGAAAGTTTAGCTCTTGGTGCTGTAATTGCTGCTGAGTTTACTGCTGGCAAAAAAGGATTGTTGGGAATGCAGGATTTGATGAAATTTTAAAAAAAAATATAATGAATAAGTGGGCAAAATTAAGTATTGAATATGCTAACCAAAGATCATATTTAGACGATTTATTTCAGGTTTATCCAACCATCCCCGAAGGTATAAGGGAAATAAATGGAAATAAATGGGCAAATATTGAAATTGCATTCAACAATAAAAATAATGAAGCACTAATTCAAGAATTATTAAAACTTGATTTATTTCCAATTAAAGATAGCTATATTGCTTATTTAAAACGAGATAAAACATCAATAGAAAGAAATCCAAGAACTATTAATAGAATTTGTGGTAGAATATATGAAATTGGCTTAGATAAATTATTTGATCGTTGCAGTGAGCCAAAAGAAACAAATCGCCAGATCGGTCCTATGTTTAGAGATTGGTTACGTAAAAAGCCTTTAGGAATAACCCCAGTTACTCTAAATCAATTTATTGAAAATAATGATGACGCAATTTTAGATGGAAGTGATAAATCCATGATGGACTTTGCGAAAAATGAGTTAGGGTATAATCACAATAAAGGACTTGATTTTGTAGCAAGATTTAATGGCAAATATGTAATTGGGGAAGCAAAATTTCTGACAGACTTTGGAGGACATCAAAATGCACAATTTAACGATGCTATAAATACAGTTGAAGCAAAAAAAGTAAAAGCTGAAAAAATTGCTATTTTAGATGGTGTTTTATATATAAAGGGTAACAATAAGATGTATAAATCTGTGATTGAGACCTATAAGAATTACAATATTATGAGTGCTTTGGTTTTAAGAGAGTATTTATACCAACTATGATAATAAATTATGAATAATGGAAAAGAGCATTTTAATACATGGTGATAATATTGAAGGTTTAAATTTTCTATTAACTGCTAAGAAGTTAAAAGGCAAAATTGATTTGGTTTATATCGACCCACCTTATGCCACAGGTGGGAATTTTACAATTACAAATGGAAGAGCAACGACAATTAGTAATTCTAAAAATGGTATGACAGCATACACGGATACTCTAAAAGGAGCAGACTTTATTAATTTTCTAAAAGAACGTCTACTATTAATCCGAGAATTAATGTCTGAGAAAGGTTCTATTTATCTACATATAGATTATAAAATTGGTCATTATGTTAAAATTATGATGGATGAAGTGTTTGGGATTGAGAACTTTAGAAATGATATTAGTAGAATAAAGTGCAACCCCAAAAATTTTGATCGGATTGGTTATGGGAACATTAAAGATATGATTTTGTTTTATACTAAATCTACACAACCAATATGGAATGAACCACGAGAAAAATA
>CAMDNO010000040.1 GCA_945902955.1 Porphyromonas cangingivalis | reverse complement strand
TAATGGTATTGCCTCCAAAACCACAACCAGCCATACGGAAACCTAAAACATCGACGGACTTTTCTGCTTCGGTTTGCATTATCTCAATTTCGGGTGGGATAATTGAAGGTAGTTCATCACATAGCAATTTATGATTTCGGTTGATTAGTCTTCCTAATTCTATTGTATCTCGTTTCTCTATCGCCGTTTTTGCTTCCACTAATAATTGGTTTTCTAATTGGATGTATTTTTCCAAAGCATTGCTGTTTTGCTTTAATAGTTTTGCAAGTGGTGATTTATCAACCAAGTGAGGTGTGTGGGTGTTTGTTATTACCAACCTGTATTTGGGTTCAGAATCAGACTTCAAATCAGGTTGATTTGAAGTGCTATTGAGGGTTAATTGTTCATTAAGTGCAAAAGCTGATAATGCTTCAATATGCTGACCAGCATATTTTGTATCTGAGAGATTACCCCAAACAAGAATATCGAAACCACAGGAAATCTCAACTCCTTTATTAATAAGATGCACATAGCTATTTAATGCAAATTTTATCCAGGATTGTTCTTTGTTTCTGTTTAGCTGCCTTTTATCGAAATACTTCGGTTTGTGCTGGCTGAAAGACCAAAACCCATACTGTTGCTCATCATTTCTTGAAATCAACAGATATACACCGTTTGATAAAACACAGGAATTTGAAGCTGTATTAAAAGATTTTAGATTTTCACCAACCAGACTGAATTGTTCGGGTTTGAAAAAAGTGGCTTCGGTAATTTTTTTAAATACAAACTGAAATACTTCTTTTAAATCTGTTATTGTCATTTATTTTTGAAATTTTCAATTTAACAAAAATCTGATCCAAAAACCGGCATGATATTTTTCATGCAAACTTTTTGGTTTGTAAAAATTAGAATACCAATCTGTTTGAATGCCCAACTTTCGGGTATCCTTCAAGGATTTTTGTGAGTTTTGCCACATAGTATTAGTAACTTTTGTGAACAACTTTTGGTAATCGCCGTACTTCATATCGGCAGTTTCAATAATTTCGCAGATGTCACTGATGCCCAATTTCTTCAACGATACGGTTTCTTCAAAGACTTTATCGCCATTTAAATCATATTCAATTAAATCGAAAAAACCATTGCCATCGGTGTCGGTGTATTTTACAAGTGGCGCAGAGGTCGGCTCAGTATAAATATCGTTGTGTGGAATGGTATCGGCACCACCACGCCAACCTTGCCAGCCCTGATAATAACGGGCATTTTGGTCGATGCGCCATACTCCGGTTTCTGCACCATACAAATGAATGCGTCCATCAAATTTGCCAATATAAAGTTTTCCTTTGCCGGAATTGTCCATATCCCATTCGCCACGGTCTCCAGCCACATCGGACTGAGGGTTATTGTCTATACCACCTTTTAACGGGCCAATTTTCCAATAGTCTTTTGGATCGTAAAATTCCACTCTTTCCCAACGTTGACAGTCATCATCTTCATCGAACACTAACCAGCATTGCTGCCAATCGCCCTCTTTCATTACTTTTTGGTAAGCGTTTTTATGGTCAATGTAAATGAGTTCATCCATTTGTCGCCAACGGGCATCGTAGAAAAAACTATCGGCAGCTGCTAATCCGCGCATGTTTTTAAATTTATGAACCGCATTGCTGTAGTTAAAACCTTTGCCCGTAAATTTCAGACTTAAATCGAAGTCAAACTCATTTCCAACTCCATTGTCATTATCTAAATCGAACGACATTCGTACATCCGTTATTTGTTTTGAGAGCGAAACGGGATATTTCTTGGATAAATCAATCGTAGGCGCATCCACCAAACGAATGGCCATTTCAGTTAAACCATCTTTGTCGGGGTCGTAAAATAGGAATGGATTCTCCCAATTGTAGCGTAAATCTTCTACATTGAAACTCGATGTGTGGATTTTTATCAACATGGATTTCCCTGAGTAATCCTGAAAAAAATTACATTGTCCAATGTGCTCCCACGCTTCTATTTGCAAAGTTTTCCAGTCGATGTAATTCATTATCTCATCGTTATCGGTATCCAACGAAAGCATAAAATGTCCGGGTGTCCAGCCTCTGTCCGTTCGTTTTGCATTGTCGGCAAGTACCTGCATATCCGCTTTTCCATCTTCGTTGGTATCATTCCAGTCAACTATTAAGTCCAGTTCATCACCATATTTCCCATCTTTATTGCGGTCAATCATTAGGCAATCATTGTCCAAATCACCTTGTTTATCACCATTTTTCATGTCATCGTCATCATCAATCCACTGACAAGGAATGGAATCGTTGATAAACGTACGCAACACATCCGGGTCATTATCGTTGTCCAAATCGATATAGCTAACACGGCTATAATCAAAATTTGGTTTGAAAAACTGGACACTTAATTGCTGTGCATGTATTGTTCCAATAATTATCAGGCAGAATAAAAGGATATTTTTTTTGTTCATTTCAAAAGATTTAATAGAAATTTGTGAGCTGTGGGATTGACTTTTAGTTTATTGTTAAGTTGTAGTTCGCAAATAACAAAACACCCTTTATCGACTTTTAATTCAGCAACTGCCGACATTTGTCCTTTGTCGGCCACCCAGTTTGTGGCACCACTGGAGAGAATTGTTGTCCATTTAGGGGCACTAATTACATGCGAAATCAGAGGTGCAATGTATCCCAATTGGCTATTGTACCAAAAGCGGAAATCGAAAGGTTGAAAATCCTTCATTAGCGGATGTCCGATGGTGGGCGATACGAAATAATAATTGCCCATCGAGGTTTTTTCAATGTTCACTTCCGTGCCGGCAATGTGGTATTTGTTGGCAGGAAACTCAAGAAACAGAACTTTTTTTCCATTATTAACCAATGCATCCACTTCCTGTTGAATGGCTTTATAACTTTCAAAATTATCAAATATCAATACGTCAGCTTGCTGCATATCGGTTACTGTTTTCACTCCCAATTCCTGCATTAATCTCATTGCTTTACCAACTGGTTTTCCAGCCACAAATACTTTTGTTTCAATTGGTTTCTCAGTGGGAAAAACATCAAACGCAAAACTATTTTGCTGAATGCTTTTACCGTTTTCGTCTATCAAAGCAGTTCGCAAAGTATAGGCTGTACGTACTTTTACCGCAGGAACTTTGTAGTTAAAATATCCCTGAAACTGAGTAGAATTGCTTGGTATATTGGCTTTTATTTGATTGGAGAAAATGACTTTTCCGTTTTGCTCTATCTGATAATTTAATTTGCAGTTTTGAGGAACAGTATTCAAATCATTGGAAATAAATAATTCAAAAGGAATGGTTTCACCAGCAAAGAATTTATCTCTATCGGAGCGAATAGTGCTAATAATAGGCGCTAAGGCATTGCGGTAGGCAAAAAATGCTTTCTTGGGCTGACGGTCTACATCCATAATGGTTTTCATCCATCCTGCAGGCCAAGCGTCGATAAACAAGTGAATGGCAAACGACACCATGCGTGGGTCACGACGGAAAGTTTCGGACACAAACTTCACCGCCCAAGCCTGATAGTCCTGACTAGCCGTAATCCAATCTTTTACAGTATGTTGCGTATTGTACCACATATAATGGAAACGGTGCGTTTGCGACATGGAAATGCGGTTGGCAGTCCACGTTTTTTCATCTTCGGCATCTTTTGGTAGCCATTCTTTTGGGTAATATTTTTGCATGGTATTCCAAGGGTCGAGACCTTCGGCACCAAACTCGCCACAAGCGTAATACCAGTCGGGTTTCACGGGTTGCCAGTAGCCTTTGTACATTTCGCCAATGCCCAATCCGTGGCCGTTGTACCATGTGTTGTAGCAATGACTGTCGGGCAATCCGGGTGTTGGTGGGTCGTAATCGCCATCGCCGGCTTTGATAACGCGGTCGGGATTAGCGAGCAAAACCACTTGGTCCAATGCTTTGAAAAACTGAAAATACTCCGCAGCGGTATTCAGGCTGCGCTGCGGATTCCCTTCGGCATTGGGAAAACGCTCGTTGATATAACTAGCCATAATAACAGACGGATGCGACCGACCCAAGCGCTCCATTTCTTCCACTTGACGAATGGCTTCGGTAATTTTATTGCGACGGATACTGCCAAAAAGCGGTAAATCTATCTGGTTCATTAAGCCCAATTGGTCGCAAAAATCATATATTTCTTCCTGTACCGGGCGTTGTGTAAAACGGAGGTAATTCATATTGCATGCTTTGGCCAGCAGAATATCATCACGCAATCGGTTCCAATCTTTGCGCATCACACTTTGTTGCTCAAAGCCCATGGTATTGGCACCACGCAAACGAATGGGTTCGCCGTTGAGGTACATTTTTCCTTTGGGAATGGAAACGGTATCCATCGTAAAACTGCGCATTCCAAATTGTCGAACGCGTGTATCGGTCAGCTTTCCGTCTTTATCATACAGTTTTATCTGAATTTGGTACAGCCATGGATGTTCATTGTTCCAACATCTAAAGCCTTTCATAGCAATGGGAATGCGCAAATAATTCACGCCATACCCCATTTTCAAAATCCGTTTTTCGTTGTCGGTAGGTTTTGCAAGGTCGCCCACGCCAGGAATCATGGTGGTAGTTGGAATGTATTCAAAATCAGCAAGTACGGTGTCGTTAAAATTCTGACCGTACACTGAAATTTTTAGTTTCACGCCTTCGGGATATTGTTTGAAATTATTGACTTCCACCCACGCTTCGGCAGCAGATTTCTCTACTTGCGGGCGTACAAAAATATCGTTGATATGAATGTTGGAGCGGGTTTCGAGGTAGCAATCCTGATAAATACCCATGGCAGCTGGACCATGATGCCAACCCAAAATGGGGTCGTCGTAACCCGGACCAGTGGCAGCATAAATTTTATCACCTGCCACCACGTTTCCTTTGTCATCTTTGTTGGGCGTAGTAGGAAAATCATTTTCAACTTTTACCACAATGGTGTTTTTTCCAACCTTTAGCAGTTTGGAAACCTCAAACTCAAAAGGCGCAAAAAAACCTTCGTGCGAACCACAGAAATTTCCATTTACAAAAACGTGCGCTTTGTAATCCACGCCTTTAAAATGAAGAAAAATAGCTTCCTGATTCACAATTTCATTCGTCAATTCCAGTTCTTTTCGGTAAATGGTTGTGGCGCGACCCAATGGTGGTGCGTAATGTGGAATGGCAACTTTTGTCCACTTCCCTACACCTTGCAGCGTTGCCGAAAAGTCGGTAGAATCTTGATGTGTAGCCACTCGCCAATCGAATTCGGAAAGTGCAATGCGTTGACGCTGAGTGCTTACTGCCGGCGCCAATTGCTGCATAAAAGGAATGTACTTTGCCCGCAAAATATCCATTTCTGCATCCAATTCCTTTTGGGTGGAAATGGGATTGACTACCTTGAATTTTGCTTTCGGATTGTTGGCAGTAGGCACTACAATATTGGGCAACGGTATGGGCTGAGGAGTTACCAAACCACGGTTTTTTAAATCGTAAGCCTGTGTTCCAATGTCTGCAAATTTATCTTGAGCGGTACTGTATAAATGAAAGATAAAAAGAAGTATAAGTAAAGCTGTCTTCTTCATTTTTTTTATATTATAAAGTGTGATTTGTAGAGATTTTCAATTTTCCATTTACCAAAATTTCCGAAATAATCAGGTAATTTTTGGCGTAAAGCGGATTATCCTTAAATCCGCTTTCGCATATAATGTTTTTCTTATCGTCGTAGGACAAAGGTTTTGCTGGGTAAATTTTCACCTTATGCCATCCGTTTTCGCAACTATGAAAAACAAAATTAATACGATTGAACACACAAAACCGGTCGAAAGCACTGTATTCGTGCGGAATGCCATCAACTTCAATTATAACTTTCCCTGTTGGGAAGCCGTATAAACACGAAATACCAATTTCGTTTCCTCTAAACGCGAATGCATAGTACTGACTGCTTTCCGAAGCGAATATAAATTGTTTGTTGTTTTTTAAAAATGGCTCCATAAATTGCATACTGTCAGGTAATTGTTGACTATTCAGCAAAGTCATTCCATGTTGGTTTTTCAAAATGGGTGGATATAATTTTGCCTGTTCGTAATTAGTGGCAACGAATGCTTTTGGCGTTTTTTGTTTTGGCAAATTTGTTTGTTTTAGCAATATTGGAAGAGAACGTTTCATTACTTTTTCGTACAAACCATGACCGTAATTGCCCGGATGAACCCCATCTTTTGCAAAAACAAATTTCCTGTTACTATTCATTTCTGTGGCAGCGTCGGAAATTTTGTCCTGAAAAACGACATTGCCTTTGTTTACAGCATTCAGCACTTCGAGTCCAAAAAACACGGACGGTATGTTGTAATAGGTAGCTAAACGTTCGTGTATCGACGTTGGCAGGCTGTATCTATCTTGTTTCACTGCCTCAAAAGCGGGTTCGCTTATGGTGTAAACAAGGCAAATGTCAGCATGTGGCTGTTGCTTTTTAATTTTTCGGATAACACCTTCCATGCTGCGATAACAATCCAGCGTATCGGTTTTTGTCAATGTAAGGTCGTTAACCGAAAATTCAACAAAAATCAAATCAAAACGGGCACTGTCCAACAAATGATTTTTGATACGATAAGCACCGTATTTCGAATTTGTACCTCCGATAGCAGCATTTACTTCTCTGAATTTAACTACAGGATACGTTTGGCGAAACCAGCTCATGGTACGACTTCGCCATCCATTTTCAGCCTGTGTTATGCTTCCACCAATAAAACCAATGTTTATATTCTTGCTTTGTGAAATGCGTTTTGAAACGCCGGTTAGTCCCGAACGTATTTGTAATTCATTGATTGCTATAATATTTTGAAAATTTAAAGCAAAAACGACTAATAGTAAAATTAAACGATTTTTTTTCATAGCTATAATAATTTTGCTTCAGCCCAATCTGCATGGTCCCAACCTTGCCCATCGCCACCATCGTTTACAATTAATTTAAGTTCGTTAATGCCTTTGATATCAATATCTACTTTTTCGGCAGCATCTTCGGCACGCATGATTTTACTTTGATAAATTAAAATACCATCACCCCACACTTCGAACTGAACGCTGGCTGTATTGTAGGGTTTAGTATAATCATCCACACCTACATAAGCTGTAAATCGCGTATAATTTCCGCAAATCCGATACACTGCTTCGGCAGGAGCATGTGTTCCCAGACCTTTGTCGAACGTTTTTCCAGCGATGGTTATTTTTGGTGGCTTGATGGATTTATCCTTTTGCAAAGTGCCCCAACCTTGTTTGGCCGATTCGGGCAACATATCACTCAGAAAAAGGTCAGTTGGTGATTTCCAGTTTTTAATAACGAGGTTCGAAGGTTTCGATAGCTGCCCATTTACTTTCCATGCCACTACTGAATAGCTAAACACCTGACCTGCAAATTCACGTGGTATTTCAACCTGCGTATTTCTGGTAATAGTAACAAAAATGCCGTTTTTAAATACTTTGTACGCATCAGCACCGGTAACTGCTTTCCATGTTAGCACGTTGGAAGATGTTAATCTTATTTTTGGCGATTGTAAGTTCTCCGCATTTTTATCAAAAATCGACAAATCCCATTTTTCGAGAAATGCCATTTTCATACCACCAAATTCATTCATTTTAAAAGGTAACCATACATAGGTCGATTTTTCCAACTGACTACCTACCCAACGGTCGCCCATATAAATAAAACTGCCGGCAGGTTTGCCGGGAGCTGGCAACACAAAAGTGCTTTGCGAGTCGAAGGTTGTTTCGCTTTTTTCGCCCATACAAGGGTCTCCAATGGTTTTCCATGGGCCGAAAATGTGGTCGGCAACGGCTATTTGAGCCGGATTGGGGTCCCAGCCCGAAGTGCCCGACGAGATGAGATAATACTTGCCATTATGTTTAAAAGGTGCGGGAGCTTCGCGATAGCCACCAACCAGCAAGCGCTCCCAAGTTTTACCTTTTACAGTAGGACGTATAACGTCTGTATATGAATCGTTTAACTGTGCGCAATACATTGTTGCCAGTTCCTCCGAACAATAAAACAAGTATGCCTTTCCATCTTCATCCTTCAATAATGCCATATCGCGAAAGGTGTTTCCCAACTCTTTTTCGCGCGAGGGAAAGCCCGCTACTCTATCCACAGCGGGGTATCCGTAATCGTAGGCAATAGGGCGCTGCGAACCCAAAAACTCAAACTGCCCTGTGGGATTGTCTGACACTGCCACTCCGGCTAAACCAACTGTATAAAACGTATGGTCGAGATGCATCCACATCACATATTTCTTTGTTTTTTCGTTGTAAATTACTTTTGGACGTTCGCATACGCCTGTATCTATGAACTGTACCGGAATACTTTCTTTAGGCAACACAACACCTTCGTTTTTCCAACGATACAAATCCTTCGACGAATAGCACGAAATACCGGTTTTATTTCCCAAACCTAGTGCGTGATTTTCGCCATACCAATAGTAGGTATCGCCCATCAATAAGATACCGCCACCATGTGCTTCGATGGTTTTTCCATCGGTGTCCAACCAAGTTTGGCTGGATTCAAAAAAAATACTTTCCTTAACTGAGATTTTCTTTGATGCCAAAACTGATTGTGAAAAAATAATGACTGATAATAGCACTATGATTAATGAAGTTCGATTGTACATTGTAATTTGATTTTGTAATTAAAAAATTAATGATTTAGTTAGCATTTTTTATTTGATAAATATGTTTAAACTACTTTGGTTGATTTTGTGTAGGTGACAGTTTAATCTTCAAACTCGGGTAGCAATATTTTAAATTTTAACTTCACAGGGCTTTGGGTATTGAATGGTATTTCTCCAAACAACGCACGCGCCAATGCTTTTTGACTTTCTTTTACGTACGAGAATGTATTGATAAACACGTTGGCTTGCAAGAAGTATTCATTGTAGCTATACGGACTAGCCAACGACACAATAATGCTATCATCTTTGCGGTCGCATATTGCTCCCCAAATACTGAAACATTCGTCACCAAAGAAGTCCATTCCACCAAACGGACGTTGCGGGAAACGATTTAATGCCCAGATTATCAAATCGTAACCTTGCGAATATTTATCTTCCCAACCGTCCGCTTCGTATTGCACATTGTGACGCAAATCAACTTCAAAGCCTTTGTTTTCGAGTTCCGAACGGAGTGTTTCCATCTGCTCGTAATACTGCTTGTTTGGTGTAACTCCCACAATCAGAATCTTTTTGTATTTGTCGGGCGAAATAGGAAGCATACTTTTTTTGTCGCACACCAATGTAACTGCTTTTTCAGCCACTTCACGTGACATTTCAGTTAATTTATCATTAATTTCTTCAGGTGTGCGTGCTACTGAAAGTTTTTCAGGTTCGAAAATACCCAATTTTTCTTTCATTTTCCAAATCCGATTCACAGCATCGTTCAAGCGTTCTTCACTCATTTCTCCATTTTTAATTGCCGCTTCAATTCGGTCAAAATATTCTAAATCCGGCCAAAGCATCATATCATTCCCTGCAAACAGACATTGCACAGCACTATCAGCAGTATCCTTAGTCCATTTTTTCAACCCACCCATACACAAGGCATCTGTTACCACTACACCACCAAAATTCATTTTGTCTTTTAGCAAATCCACCACTAATTCGTCCGAAATTGATGCCGGTAAATACAAACCATCAACCGTTTTTTGTTGGAAAGCTGGCAGCGTAATGTGTCCTGTCATTATTGCGGCAGCTCCCACATCAATCGACGATTGAAAAACTTTGCCAAAAGAATTCAGCCATTTTTCAGCCGACAATGAATTGGTTGAAGTTACCAAATGTTGCTCACGGTAATCCACCCCATCGCCGGGGAAATGTTTTAAGGTAGCTGCAATGCCATTGTCCTGCATACCACGCACCATTGCCACCAATAGGCGCGAAGCCAAATCGGGATTATCGCTAAAAGCACGCACATGTACATCCGGATTAAATGGATTCAAACTCAAATCGGCCACTGGAGTAAGTAACCAATTAACACCAACCGATTTTGCTCCAAGTGCTAAGCATTTGCCATATTCGTAAGCCAACTCTTCGCTATTGGCTGCACCTACAGCCATTTGATGCGGAAAATGTGGCAAACCTTTGAGCAACAATCCCGGACCACTCTCCATATCGTCCACAGTAAGCAAGGGCACTTTGGAGTTTTGTTGGTAGTTGGCTATTTGTGCCATCAATTTTGGTGCTGTTACTTCAATTTCGGGGTGTAAAAATGCCATTGCACCCGTAAATATTGCCCCAACGGGATATTTGTCTAAAAAGGCTTTAAGTGAGCCATACTCTTTTGCTTGGGCAGTATCGTCTGCCAAAATACAAACCGTTTGCCCGATTTTTTCACGTAACGAAAGTTGTTTCCAATTCATTATTTCTAAAAACTAAATTTTATTATTTTAAAAGCTTATTTAGAGCATCTCAATTGATTATTCAAAAACAATTCCTGATTTTTTTTCATTTTAAATTTAATGGTTTTATTTTCATATTTCACTATACAGTCATTATTTTCAAAAGATTTTATTTTTGCAGAGGCTAATTTATTATCTATCCATCGAATGCTTACCTCAAAATTACCACGGGCTTTTAATCCTGTCACTTCCCCATCTTTCCATGCTTTTGGCAAGGCTGGCAACAGTTCAATATAGCCATTTTGACTCTGCAATAACATTTCGGCCATACCAGCTGTTGCACCAAAATTACCATCAATTTGAAACGGTGGATGGTTGTCGAAAAGATTGTTCAACGTTGATTTGTTGAGTAGCAGCACCAAATGTTGATAGGCTTTGTCACCCTGAAACAATCGAGCATAAAAATTAATAATCCACGCACGACTCCAACCGGTATGCCCACCTCCAGCTGACAAACGACGTTCAATAGTTCTCTGAGCTGCATTAAATAAAACTGTATCTTGAGGTGTTATGCTTGTTCCCGGGTATAAACCAAAAAGATGAGATATGTGTCTGTGTCCAATTTCTGTTTCATCATAATCTTCAATCCATTCCTGAATGATTTTGTATTTTGAAACTTTTACGGGAGGAAGATTTGCCTGAACAGTTTTAAGTTTTTGAGCAAATTCCTTATCCACAGCCAATATCGTGGAAGCCGACTGAAGTGCATTGAAAAGTTCGTTTATAATCTGAATATCAATGGTTGCGCTGTAAGTAAACATGTGCTTTTCGCCATTGGGCAACATGTATTTATTTTCAGGCGAATTGGAAGGAGCTGTAGCCCAGCGTCCCTGTTTGTCTTTAATTAAAAAATCGAGGATAAATTCAGCAGCTTCTTTCATTGCCGGATAGGCTTGATTTTTCAAATAATCCTTATTTCCAGTGTATTGATAATGCTCCCAAAGTCCCAGCACAAGCCATGATGCAGCAATCGGGAAGCTGCCACAATCCAGCGCATCAACTATAGAAGTTCGTCCAAATGGGTCAGTAGCATGATGAATTGTCCAACCTTTGGAGTTATACATTCTTTTTGCAGTTAGCCGTCCAGGTTCTCTGAGTTGATTTACAAAATTGGAATATGGCAAAAAAGTTTCAGGTAAATTACAAACTTCGGCAGGCCAATAATTCATCTGGAGATTGATATTAGTGTGGAAATCGGCATCCCAGATAGCTTCATAATCCTGATTCCAAATTCCCTGCAAATTGGCAGGCAAAATACCCGGAGCACGTGAACTGCTCATCAATAAGTATCGTCCAAATTGAAAATACAGACTCAGTAAATCCAAATCCTTAGTTCCTTTTCGCATATTTTCAAGACGCTCATTTGTAGGGATTTGACTATAATCAGTTCCGTTCAAATTTAGAGTTACTCGGTTAAAAAAGGATTGATAGTCAGCTGTATGTCGATTTAAAATTTCTTGATAAGAATTTGAATTGATATTATTGAGAATATTGGTGCAAGTTTCTTCAGGAATAATCGAGCGGTCAAAATTTAATTTAGCTAAATTATAATCTGTAGCAGCAGTAATGTAAAATGTGATAGAAGTTGCATTCTCAATCAAAAAGCTATTGTTGCTTGTCTGCATACTTCCATCGGTAAAACCAGAAACCTGAGCCTCAAAGGCTGTATGTATCCCTGCAGGACCAGAACTAAATGAAGGAGCATCTACTACTTTTCCCAACATTTGTATTTTTGTTGGCGACATTGCAAAAAAAGTAGCATCTTGTACCCTGCTTAGGTAAGCTTTCAGTGCAAGTTTCCCCGGTTTATCCGTTTTTATTTGCACTACAATCACATTGTCAGGAGCTGAAATAAAAACCTCCTGTGTTATCGTCTGGTCAATTCGGGTAAATATTGTTTTGACAATGCCCGTTTTCAAATCAAGTTCCCTTCTATAATTTTTTGGAAATGGTATTCTCCATTCTTCAATAGAATAGTCAATAAAAAAATCGCCCAATGGTTGATAAGAACGAAGAAGTGCTTGAGTACTCATAAAATATAGTTCTGCAAGTTTGTTTGCAGCATTAATTTCATTATTGAGAATCAGACTTTGAATTTTTTTTAAGGTATCTGGAGAAACCAATGGGTTGGCATCAATTTTACTTCCCGACCACAAAGTTTCTTCATTTAACTGAATACGCTCACGCACATTACCTCCAAAGACCATCGCGCCCAGCCGCCCATTACCCACAGGCAAGGCTTCATTCCAGTCATGTGCCGGTTTATTGTACCATAAGACTAAATCTCCGGCTTGAATGTGCTGAGCATTAAAAACAGAGATTAGAACTAAAAATATTTGAATAATTCGATGTAGGCTGATTGATTTTTTGTTATACATATCTATTTCAAAATTTATTTTCTTATTTTACTATCGGAAACATGGTAATTCTCTTACCTTGTGAACTTCCGTAAGGCACAAGGGTTATTTTTTGTGTTTTTCCGTTTATTTTTAGAATCGATTTTTCTAATTTCGGACATTCATTCCATTCTATGGGTTGCGCATTTAGTTGAATGGAAATAGGAGTTTTACCCCAGTTGAATTTATCAGGCATTACAGTTTTTAAAACCTTGAAATCTTGTTCCAAAGGATTTAGTGCATAACGATATTTTGTTGTTTCGTTCTCAATTTTCAACGTAAATAAAAGCGGACCACGTTCCACAATGGTGTATGGTAAGCCGGCAGTGAGCATTTTCGATTGGTCGAGCGAACTTTTAGCTCCGTTCGATTTTGTAATGCCAGATACACATTTTGTTTGCATCCCGAATGTAATTTTTACTTTCGTAACAGTATTCCAATATCGGTTTATGACCAAAAAACCTTTTTTATTGATGTTTACTTTAAGAGATTTGCCGTCAATACTTACTTTCGGATTTTTACACCATTGCGGAATGCGTAGATACAAGGGAAAATTAACAGGTTTTGGTGATTGTATGGTAATATTTATTGTTTCATCAAATGGGTAGTTTGTTGTTTCAATAATTTTAATTTCTTGATTATTGGCAACCTTAACCGACATCTGACTTGGTCCGTAAAGCATAGCTGCCACTCCATTATCGGGTGTCGCCATCCACGAATGTAGCACATAGTTCGGAATCATGCGGGAAATATTTGCAGTACAACAAAGCGGGTCATGCATGGTTTTATAATCGTAATGTGCCTTAATTTTGGTATCATCGTTAAATGTTAATTTGTTTGGTGACTGCGAATAAACATGCTTTTTGCAATCGTGCGACCAAGCAGTACCACCTGCATTAAACAATACTCGTTCAATTTTATCGCCATAAATACTATTACCTGTTATTCGAAATAAGGCAATATTTGAATTAATAAAATCCGAAATATCGCAGGTTTCCGTGCTACCAATCGCATCCACGCCCATCAGGTTTTCTTCCGACGAATTTACGCCAAAAGGCATCATGTTGTTATCATCCAGTTCTTTGTATGCATTAATGCTGGTTTGTAGATACTCCGGATTTCCATTGTACAAATACGCCAATGCCCACAGTTTATTGATTTCGTTGTAAGTAACACCGTGCATGGAGAGCAAACATCCGTTATTATGGTTGCAAGTTTCGCGTTCGCGACCTAAAAAATGATTTAGAAAGCGTGGTTCGTATTTTTTCATGGTAGTCAACACGTTTTTCAAAAGCAACGAATCGCCACCGTACGAAAAAGCTTCGAGCATTGCTTCCGCTTGCACTAAATTTCGTGGTTCGTTTTCCACAATGGAAGGAATATCGGCTGTAACACCTTCGCCAAAAATGGGTTTCAGGTTACCAAATAATTTGGTGATTTCCCAAAAACCGGTTAAATCGGATGTTGAATATAATTGATTCATAGTATTCAAAATACGTGAATCTCCTGTAGATTTGTAATATGCCATAATAGCTCTACCGTAAACAGCCATTGCCCAACAAGATTCGTATTTTTTGGTTGATAAAAAACCATCAATATCATTTTGAGCACGTTTAATCAATACAGAATCATTCAAAATATAGCCGGTTTGCAACATCCCGTCTATCCAATAAGCGGTTTGTTCGTTCAGAAATGGCTCGGGCATGCCTTTTTCCCAGCCTTTTTGAAAAGCAACACTATTACCGACCAGTCCATCTTTACTCAAAACAGCCCAGTCGCGCATCCAACCGGTGGCTTCAATATTTCCGAAAGGAATGGTTATAAAGCAAGGTTTCATTATCGGCTCATGCGTATAGAGATAGTTGGTTGTGGTTTTTGATACAGGTTTACCCGATTGAAATAATGCCAGAAATATTAAAACCAACAATGGAAGATAACAATTGAATTTTCTCATTTTTTGAAATTTTATTCATAAATAGACTTAATAACTATTTATCCAATAATATAAGTACCACACCGGGCATTTCGGCTTCAACAATTAATGTGCGTTTATTTTTACTTTTAGAAATTAGAAATTTGGATGTTCCGGCTTGCATCGTATTGTATTGCTTCAACACTTTCAGTTGTTCGGGTTTCAGATAAGCCGGACTTCCAATGGCTTTCCAGCCAGAAATTACATTGTTGTCTTTTTCACCAATCCGATACACTTTTATGTTTTTGGCTTTCGCTGGGATTTCAAGTTCAAATTTAAAGGGCTTGGCAATACTATCCGACGTGTAAACTTTATCCATAGCATACAATAGAAACTGATAACCTTTGTCACTATGGGTAGCAATAGCATTGAGCATTTCGTTTGTTCCATTACTCTTTATTTCCACCCGTTTATTGCCCAAAAATGTCAGAAATTCATGTGCTTTGTAAGCTGGTTTTTTCAGTCCGTGCATATTGAGCATACCATACGTGCCGGCAAAAGCTTCGGAAGCATAACCCAATTGGTCGTAAATATCGCTGATACACCAATAGGCAAAATAATCGGCTAACTGTGACGATTCAGCCATACTTTTTACAATAAAAGCAGCTTCATTAGCCGTTTCGCGCACATTGTCCGACGGATACCATGAGCGTCCCCACTCGTTGAAATGCACTTCGCCTTTGTAATTCATTTCGTCCATTAGTTTGCGAACACCTTTTACCACTCCAGACAAGAAATGTGGCGAATCGTTTTCTTTATTACCCTGAGGACCATCAAAAGGCGAAAGGGCTGAAAAAGGACTATCGTTGTTGTAAACATGCGTAATGATATAATCGGGCTCGCAAGCATTCGTTCGTCCGTATTCAATAAACTCCTTTATCCATTCGCCGCGTGCTGCCGAAGGCCCACCAATGCGGAAGCTTTTATCAACTGATTTAATAGCATGATATGTTACGCTCCAAAGTTTTAAATATTCCTGTTTGTCGGCACCTTTCCAAAATGCATCTAAGTTTGGCTCATTCCAGACCTCAAAATACCAGTCCTTAACTGTTTCCAAGCCAAAACGTTCCACAAAATGCTGCGTTGTTTTGGTAACCAAATCAGCCCACTGTGCATAATCTTTTGGTGGGGTTACATTAGCTTTGGTTGAAAAACAATACTGTTCGCCCGAAGCCATAAGGTAAGGCGTAAAAGTGGTTGTAATCATAGGTTGAATACCACGGTCGAGCAGTGACTGAATTACATAATCAATCACTTGCCAATTATAGCGGGGTTTACGTTCGTTGGTTGGCTGACGCCAAGTAGTGGGATCAAGTGCAAACACTTTCATTTCCTCATCGAAAATGCCAACTGCCCGCACATGTTTCATGTTGAGCTCTTTGCTCGCCATTGCCAGTTGCTCCAGCATATCGCCACGTACCATCCAACGGAACTGGTCTACATTGCCCATTCCCTCCCATGTATGTCGAAATGTAGTGCCTTCATTTTGCCATTCGGGATAAAAATCAACAACTGTGTTTTGAGCTTGAACCGATATTGCTATCATGCAAAACTGCAAAATGACAAATCGAAATTTAGTCATAAACTTCATGTGTAATTTTAATTTATTTTTTACAACCAAAAAAGATAATTTTAGCTTCACTTTTTTCGCACGCAGCTTTTACAACTGCATATCCATCAGCGTCGACTGTTACGGTTAATCCCTCATCGGCAATTATTCCGGGATCTACTTTCGATTTGCTTACATAAAAATATTCCCCTTTGTGATTGGCAAAAAGCACAATAATACCTTTGCCGGTTGTAGGATTAATTTTCTCGTAAATCTCATGGCTTTCACCCTGATTTCCTGTCATTTCGAGTGTGGAAGCAGTTACATCTTCGCGTACATTTTTATACAGCGAAATATAATGTTCGAACAGTTTTACACCTTCGGCGTTCATACTGTTTATTTCGCCCCAAATACCGTTTTGTCCCAATAATAGTGAGGCAATATTCTGCTTTTGCGACCATTGTGGTCCATTAGGTAAATAGTGTGTAAGGAAAAGAATTGAAGGAAACCACTTATCGTAATCGAGCACTGAGCGCGTGTACCAACCACGAGCTGCACCCGGATTTACAAAAATATTCGGATTGCCATCGGCTGTAGGGCTTGTCCATTCGGCACACACATCTATATTGTGGAAATAAGGTCCATTGTTGATAATGAAATACTTACCATAAGCCAAAAAATCCAATCCTACCGAGCGACCATCTTCGGTAATATCAAAATCGAAAATCGCTTCGGGACAATGTTTACTTACTTCGTTTATCACTTTTCCCATGTATATTGGTAATTGAAAAGCATAGCTATTCAGGCGTTCAGCTTCGGTTTGCGAAGCATCACCATGATGGTGTCCCGGCGCACTGCAAGCATATTGCCAGATAGCATCCCATTTGAAATAAGTAACTCCTGTTTCTTTAATCACCCGAATTAATTCGTTGGCAAAATCTTTCCAATAATCGCTTACCATACACAATCCGATAGCATTTTCTGTTTCCCAAATTTCCACCGGAGCAGGATATTCGTCGTTCAACATTACACGGTTTTCCATGTTGCGTTTTAGCATATCGCTCGAAAGGGCAGCAGCAGTAGGGTTAAACCATAAACCCAGTTTCATACTGTACTTATCAAGTCGGGCTTTGACTTCTTTTAAACCATCTGGAAAAAACTTCCTATTTACTTTCCAATCCCCCGCTTTTTCGTACCAACCCGTGTCAATCACATACACTTCTATACCTAAGGCGTGTGCACGGTCAATTTCTGCTAATGTGTAATCCAATTTCATGGTGGCTAGGTAGGTGCTACCGCCCCATTTTACAACTTCTTGGCGTCCCCAGGTATTGTAAAAAATATAAGGTTTGCGGCTTTCGGTATTTTCGGCAAATCGGTGCAACACAAAGTGGCGGTAAGCTTTAGCCATTGCATCTTCGTTACCTTCAATGGCAGCTATCTGAAACCAAATTGATTCGAAAGGATGTTCACTATCTATCAGTTGATTGGCAATGTAATTTGATTTTACGGCACGAAGCGAAACCGATTTATTGGCATGAAGTTGAAATTCCAAAAAGCGGTCGGGGTACTGCGAACCGTGTTCGTAGGCAAGTAAGAATGTATTTTCAGCATCCCCCGCAACCAACAACGGACCCATTGCCGAAAGTTCGTGTTCAAACATTTTATCGGATAAAACTGCTTCGGTACGGTGCGTGGCATGGGCTTTTTCGTTGAATTCGGAAAAGCGAATTTCTTTAGCAATGGTATTTTTCGAAAAACTTGCTGTGAAATAATTTAGCTTATCTTTTCCATCCAATTTTGTCAATTTTAGAGCATTTTCGGAAGCTACTGCGAATTTAAATCGCACTACCGGACTATCATCGGCTACTCTTACCAACAAATTTAATGAAACCCCTTTTAACTGTGTGTCAGCTTGAAATGCAAATTCGGTTACACCATTGCGCAACGAAACAGGTGCAATTTTTTCATTCCATGAGTTGACAACCAAGGTTTCAGATTTCCCATTTATTTCGAGAGAGGGAAATGATAATTGAATTTGCTTATTGGATGATAATAATTTCAATACCAGTAAATTATCAACATCCTTGCTACTTAGTTCAACCGAATTATTTTGAATTTTAATTTTTCCTTCTAACATTTCTTTTTTCATTATTCTATTTCTTTAGTTGAAAAATTGCGTAGCTCAGTTTATCGGCCACAATTTTTATTTTTTGATTATTAATTGAGCATAAAACCTGTTGTACCAAAACTGGTTCTGTTTTTGAAATTTCTGCTTTTTGAAATTCAATTTCTGCTTTTTTGCCCGATGGATTTACAACTACTAAGTATTGTTCGTTTCCTGCAGAGCGGACAAAAACCAAAGGATAGGTTTGCGATGCTGAGTTTAGAAATTCTATTTCACCATCGTTACCCAAAGCAGGTATTGATTTGCGTAATGAAATTAAGTATTTGCTAAAATTTAACAACGAAGCCGGATTTTTCTCTTGTGCAACTACATTTGGAAAAAATGTGTCATCATCAACAGGCAGATACAGTTGATTTGGACTGGAAACCGAGAAGCCTGCATTCGAAGAATTGTCCCACTGCATTGGCGTTCTGGTTCCGGTACGATTTGCATTATTGAAATTGGTCAATACACTACCTTCTTTGCTTGGTAAATCGGGTATATAGCGCATACCAATTTCATCGCCATAATAAATAAATGGGATTCCTTTTAGCGTAAATAGAAAAGTCAAAGCCACTTTTAGTTGTTCATCGGTGTTTCTTGCACCCGAATTTAATCGGTTAATGTCATGGTTGGCAGTAGGAATAGAAACATATCCGTCTGTGCCAACATTTTTCAATTCGCGACTGTAATTGCTGATAAATTCCTGTGCCGAACCATTTCCGGCTACATCAAAATAACAGGTATCGTGCTGAAAAACACCCCCTTTATTGAAAAATAACGATGGATAGCCGGGCACATTAAAATGCATCATGAAATCAATCATAAAACCGGCTTTAATCGACAATGAAGGGTTGCTCCATTCGGCAATAAGCACGCCCTGAGGATAGGCTTTTTGAAACCAAGTGCGCATTTCTGCCCACAAATTCATGGTTTCCGAAAAATCTTTATCGTTTTTAATAAGTGAACTAGCCATATCTACCCTAAAACCGTCCACTCCCTGTTTCATCCAATAATCAATAATATTCCGCAGTTCGGCGCGCATTTTCTGTGGTCCTTTTGCTGTAATTGGCTGCTCCCATTTGTTTTTCGGATTTGGATTTACATATCCATAATTCAATGCAGGCTGGCAATCAAAGAAATTTTTCAGAAAATTACCATCACGTTCAAATGTACCCGAAACAAAGTTTTCTGGTTTTGATGATTTTTTATTTGTCCAGATATAACGGTCAGAAAATTCGTTTTTTGCTTTCTTTTGCGACGCTTTGAACCACGGATGCTCGTCGGACGAATGACCTGCCACTAAATCCATTACCACTTTAATATTCCGTTTGTGCGCTTGTGAAAGCAGGTTTTTCAAATCTTGCTCGTTACCATAACGGGGTGCAATTTTGTAATAATCGGACACATCGTATCCGGCATCAAAAAACGGCGATTCAAAAATCGGATTCAGCCAGATTGCATCTATTCCCAACGACTGCACATAGTCTAACTTCTCGGTAATACCATTCAAATCACCAATGCCATCGCCGTTTGAGTCTTTAAAACTCTGTGGATAAATCTGATAAAAAGTGGCCTTGTGCAACCAATCTGGTAGTGCCAAAAACTTATTTTGAGTAGCAATTTGATTAGTCGGCATAAGTACTAACAGCAAAAATAAAGTCAGTCTAAATTGCAATTTCGATATACTTATATCTTTAATTGACTGTTGTATAGAATTTTTGTTCATAACTTTCGTTTCTAATTTATTTTTTAAATTTCTTTTTTGTAAACTATAACTTTTTTAAATCAACTTCGCTTAAATCCTTGAAAATCCAATCGGCTTGCGTGAGTTTTTCTGGTGGAAAACTGGTTGTTAGCGCAAGACATTTAGCACCTGCTGCTTTTCCTGCTGCAATTCCGCTTATCGCATCTTCGACCACGAGGCAATCTTCGGGCATTAATCCAATTCTTTTGGCAGCCAACAAATAAATGTCAGGAAATGGTTTCTTCCGTTCCACATCCTCACCACTTATTATTGCATCAAAAGTTTCAGCTCTAAGTTCAATTTCACGAAGATTTATAGCTATTTTTATTTTATCAGCGCTACTTGCTACAGCCATTTTCAACCCCTTTAATTCACATTGCTTTATAAATTTACTTACACCCGGTAATGGTTTTAGTTTTCCACGTGTTATTTCTTCGTAAATCTGATAAGTTCGGGCTTTATCCCTTTCAATATCAACAGAAAATCCATTTTTCTCACCTATACCACCTAAGTATTTATTTTCGCCCATTCCTACAAATGGAAGTGCGTCTTTGGGCTCTACACTCACACCATGTTCGGCAAACATAAGCCGTGCTGCTTCAAAAATATATTCTTCGGAATCGACTAAAACGCCGTCCATATCAAAAAGGATTCCTTGTACCATTGGTTTTATACTTAATTTTTATTTTAACAATGCCTGATAAACCAAAACTCTAAATTTAGAATTTATATCAGCATTAGCAAAAGGCCAAGCATTTGTATATATTAAAAATATTAAGTCTTCCTTTGGATCGATAATATATTCGGAGCAATACAAGCCGCCCCATTTGAAAGCACCTATACTACCGGGTAATTTTGCAAGTCCTTTGTCTGTAAACAATTCAAAACCAAGTCCAAATTTATTGCCACTTTGCCATACTTCGTTTTCGCCAATCTGATTACGCGTCATTAGTTCAATGGTTTTGGGCGAAAGAAATTGTTTGCCATTCAGTTTTCCGTTGTTAAGCAACATGGTGCAAAAGCGGGCATAATCATCGATCGTGCCCACCACACCTGCACCACCCGAAAAGTATGTTTTTGCTCCTGAATACGGATAAGTTTGATTGGCAATATTGGGACTTCGATAGAGTGGTGAATTTAAACTATCCTGAGCATAAAGTGTAACCAAACGGTTTTCCTTTTCTTTGGGCAAATAAAAATAACTATCGATCATACCGAGCGGTTCGAATAATTCTTGTTGAAAGTATTTATCCAAAGGCATTCCCGATAAAACTTCAATCAAATAACCTAAAACATCAGTATTTAGTCCGTAGGTGAATTTTTCACCTGGGTCGTGCTCAAGTGGCAGTTTCGCAATTTTGTGTACCACTTCGCCAATTGTAATTGGTTCCAACGAATTTACAAACGGAATTCGAGCTTTTGCAAATACTTTATTTCCATAAGGAATACCTGAGGTATGGCTTAACAAATGCCTAATAGTAATTTCTGTTTTTGCAGGACGCGATGTAAAGCTGGAATCTATCTCATTTATCGAAACCAAAACCTGCGGATTCTTAAATTCAGGAATATAATCTGAAATAGGGTCGTCGAGCAAAAACAAGCCTTTTTCGTACAATTTCATTAAGCCTACCGAAGTCAACGCTTTTGTTTGCGAAGCGATACGGTAAATGCTATTCAAAGTAACAGGAGTTTTCGAATCGATGTCGCTATACCCATAGGCTTTGTGGTGTACAATTTTACCATGTCGTGCAATAAAAGTAACAACATTCGGGACTTTTCCCTTCCCAATATACTGATTAATAACACTGTCGATACGTGTTAAACGCTCCGAAGAAAAGCCTACTGACTCGGGCTTTACAGTTTTTGAATAACTTTGTGAATACAATAAACATAAAATGAATGTAGAAAATAAAGTTACACTTATTCGTTTCATACTGTTAGTTGTTTTTAGTGATTTTTTTTGAAATAATATTGTTTTCACTCTGAATTTTAAAAAAATATACACCTACAGGTAAACTTGAAATGTCAATATTTAGTTGATTTGTGGGGGTTTTGAATTGACTTTTTTTCATTAAAATACCTTTTGTATTGAATAGTATAAAAGTTCCTGATGTTTCTGAATTAAAATGAATTTCCAATTCTTGATTTTGAGAATCGATTATAGTATAAAATTCAAACGGATTAACAACGGGCGTATGAACAGCCATTGTACTGCTATCAACAACATGAACCGTACATGTTGCGATTTTCCCCTTATCGGAAGACGTAGCAGTAATTGTTGTAATTCCGGTAGACAATGCAAAAACCTTTCCTGCAGAAGTAACTTTTGCAATTGTAGGATGCGCACTAAGCCAGGATAATTTTTTATTTGAAGCATTGATAGGTGAAATAATAGCTGAAAGTTGCTTACTACCTTTTAAATTAATATAATAAGTGCTATCAGTAAAACTCACAGAATCAACATCTGTAATATTTAAAAGTGGGCGTATAGCATTGAACCATAATGGTGACATTTTGGTGTATGCCGAACCCGAAGGGTGCAAATTGTCAATCAAATCGTCAGCTGTAATAACTCCACGAGCGTCAACAAAATGAACTCTCAATCCCTGGGCTTTTTTCACCTGAATCAACCCGGGCATCGTATCGTTGTAGGCAGTAACAAATACATTAGAAGTCGCATCTTTAATAGGTGGAATTGTAGAAACAAAAACGTCTGCCAAAGGCATTTTACTACTAATAGTATCAATCAACTCACTTAGTTTAGTAATGGTTGTACCCTGACTAGCCCAATGACAATCGTTAGTTCCTTCCCATAATAAAATAATATCAGCTGGATATTCTTTGTAATTTCCATTAAACCATGTAGTTATCCCACTACAAGGAGTGCCTATTATCCCCTGATTATCTACATCATATCCTACACCATTGCTTTTAACCGATCCTACAAAATCAAAATTTACATTGTATGATACCAACAAATAGCTCAACGCTTTGCGATAACTATCGTTCTGAGCAGTAGTTGATTCACCCAAAGGCATTATACGAATCTGAGAATAAAGATTGTTGCACAGAACTAATAACAAAGAAAAGAAAACTAATTGCCTTATTACATTAAAGTTAAATCTATTTTTACGATTTATACTTTTAAGTGCGTTTGTGTATTTCATATTTTTTATTTAAACTCTATTGACAGTATTCATTAGCAATAAAGTTTATTTTGATTTTTCTCCCATGCCTTTAACAAATATTTAAAACTCATCTTCGTTGAAAAAACGGATGGTTACTTTTTGGGTTGGTTCTGCAAGCGTTGCTTTACTTTGAGCGCAAGTCCAAATCGAAATTACAAACAATAAGAGTTGGGCTATGAAATCTATGAGTTTTGTCATAAGTGTAAAGAAATTAATCTGAATTTAGATTTCTATATATTTTTCTGTAGCAATAAGATAAACCGCAGCAGCGCCCCAATTGTAATCGGCAAATCCTGCCGCTTCGAAATGTTCGGGTTGCGTGGCTAAATTTTCAGGGAAACCAGCTGAGCGGCTATACGATACCATGATACGAGCTGCCGCTTCACGAGCTTCGTTCACATATCCGTAGCGCACCAAGGTTTGTAGCAACCAATAGCTAATATGTGGCCATGAGCGGCCACGCCAATAGCCTTTGGCACTGTATTCGGGCTCATTATATGCTACCGACGGAAACGGGATTTCGCCAAAAAACTGTTCGGGATTGAGCAATACGTTTTCAATCAAATCCTTTACTGTATCGTGTGGAACATCCATGCCTGCAAAAAGTGGCCAAAACATGTAAAAGGTATTTACGCGGCGGTGTAAGCCGGTGTGATGGTTGTAATCCCAAAAGCGTTTTTCGTCAGGCAAATAACAGACTTTAAACAAGTCGCTTTGGATTTGCAAAGCACGTGCACTGAATCGAGCTACGACGTCTTTTAATCCTAACTTTTCGGCCAATTTTACCAAATTTGTGGCATCCCAATACAAAAAACTATTCAAAGCAACTGATGCCACAGGAGGAATATACCCACAACCCGTAACAGGGTCGCTGGCTGCATATTGGTCCCAAAGGGGAGAATTATCGGCCACTTGTCCGCTCCAGCGATATTCGGCTAAGCCGTCGGCATCGGTATCGGAATATTTTTCCCAAAACTCGTGATTGCGAACCAAAACAGGAAACATTTCTGCAAGAAATTCAGCATCGTCGTATTGTTTTAAATACTCCAACAATGCCCACGAAGCTATTGGTGATTGCGGCGATTGCTGCGACATACGGCCTTTGGGCGAGTAATTGAACTTTCGCTCGGGCGACGAACCATCGCGCTCGTTCATACGCACAAAAGCCGTACGAATGGCACCTTTGGCATATTCCTGATTGAAATCGGAAATGGCAACCGAACTAAACAACGAATCCCAGAAAAAAACACAGGAAAAATCGGTATTGTCGGATGTACACAAGCAAGCAATATTATCGGCAAATTCGCCATCCATACCTCGCAAGCCATTGTTTAGTAAAGCATTGCGAGCACGCCATGCTTTTAATGCCAATGCCGGACTTTTTACGGCAGGTGCATTTTCGATATTAATATTTGTTGCAAATTGCTGACGAGCCTTGCTGCAAAGTTCATCAAAATTACTCTCCGATATCTTCTCGTTTTCAGGAAATTCAAAACCTTTTTTATCCGCGTTTTTCAAACAAACTTCGAGCAAAAACTCTATACAAATGGTTTCACCTGCAGATAGTTGCATGGTTTGCTTTGAGTTAAATATATAACTTGAATTAGTTGTTTTTTCAATATTTAGTTCAGCATTAACGCAGCGTAACCGAACTGCTGCTTCCGGCATATCGTGGTCGACGCGCGAAACCTTTAAGCCACCAACAATGCCATTTTCAACTTTTTCCAGAAAAGGTGTACGTGGCAATTGCTCTGTTCCATGAAAATAAGGAATCATATAGAGCTCTTGTTCACAAACAATTCGACCACACCAAGCAGGTTGAAAACTAATTGTTTCATTTCCGGCATTTGTAAAACAAAAACGCGACACCATGCTGCGCTCGTTTTTGAAAACATGTTCCGATTTTACTTCGAGCATTGAATTATTTATAGGAAGAACCGACTCTTCAGTTGTTAGCCAGGGCTGACATTCCAATTGCTGACGCTGTAGGGCTATGGTTGTATCGTCTTCGATAAAATGCAGTTGCAACGTTGGGTTGCTAATTTCGTAAGTCGAAAGCATGGAACGCGGACAAGTAGCGCCTAAACCAATGGTTGAAAGGCTTGGAAAAGCTACACCAATTTGCGAAAAATTATCGACAAATAGATTATAACGATTGCCATGATGCTTTACATCGTGACGAAACAAATCTTTTAATGCTTTATCTAAAATAGAGTTTATTTGATTTTTTTTCATTTTAAATATTAAACCAAAAGCTATTTATGTTCTTTTATTATTTTTGTTGCCAATTTGTATCGTACTTTAGCAAGGTATTTTATTCATCTCAAAACAAATTTCTACCAAAAACGATTCGTAATAATGTATGTCAAATCTTTGTTTTCGTTGGTTGAAAAAATTATTTTATTGGTATAGGCGCTTAGAGCGCTGTTGTTATTTTGTTTTTAATCAATCTTTTAGGCTCACTTAGAACCATCCTTTTAATGAGTAAATCGAAGATTGACCCCATTATTGCACGTCTGTTATATCGAAAATGATACTCATCAAGATAACCTTGCATTCGTTCTTTTGAACAATGGTGGTGTATTCCTCGCAACCATCCCTGGATGTTCATTATGTGAATATGTAACTGTTGCATGCCTTTTCCTTTTTCTGAAGGTATTTGTTCCAAGTTTGGATAGTCTTTTTTTAATGGTAAATATCCTTTCCAAACATCGGTAATAACATTTGCATCGTTGCTTATATATGTTTCAAAAAATGGTCTAAATTCTTTGCTCGAAGCATGTTCAATTACTTGCGCATAAGCTCGACCAACACCATTTTTATTTTCCAAAATTTCAAGCCCAACAATTACTAACTTCTTTTTACTGCCACCACTACGACCGACTTTACCTTCTTCGTATTCTCCTACGAGAAACTCATCAACCTGAACTTTGCCCTTCAATTGGCTCTTACGGCTACTTGTCATTGCTTGTTGGATTTTCCACTTAAATTCCCATACTGTTTTCTGGCGCAATCCAAACTCCTCTGACAATTCTAATGAAGACATTCCTTTCTTCTTGGTGCTAATTTTAAAGCAGATATGAAATGCTAAAAGCAATGAAAATTTCAACTTGTCAAACATAGTTCCGGAAGTAGGGCTTTCATCGTAATTGCACTTAGAGCAACGACGTGAATATGGCTTTTTGCCTCTACCATATTTTAAATGACCGCACTTCTTACATTGGTAAGGATTGTCGAATGACCATTTTATTTCTGAAAGATACCGATAGCAATCCTCCTCTGTCTGAAAATATTTATTGAACTCTATCGAATTCACACCTATATATTGTTTTTTATTATCCACGCTACAAAAGTAGCTTATTTATTCAAAGTACAGCGACCTAAACGCCTATACCAA
>CAMDNO010000039.1 GCA_945902955.1 Porphyromonas cangingivalis | reverse complement strand
AAGATATTTGTAGTAAATAAGAGATTAAATGAACTCAAAGGTGCTGAGCACCGAAATATCTAAATTAAATTGACATGTTTCGGTGCTCTGCACCTTTCTATATGAATCAATCTCATTCTACAAATATCATTGGTGCCCCCGATGCTCTGGATTTATCATCTGCACCTTAGTTTTGCAATATTCTGATTTTTGGGAAATGATAAATTGTATAATTTGATTTAGCAACCTTAAACGTTACAGAGCCAATTTTTATAAACAAAAGCAGTATCATTTTAAACCTGAAAAAATCAGTTATTAAATGAAATATCTTTTAGTTCGCGAATCAAATTCACTAAGCACGTTTTATTTTTGTATTTTTGCAAAAAAAATAAACTCAATATGACTCCTTTTTTTCAATTGATTCGATATAAAAATCTGCTTTTCTTGGCTTTTATTCAATTGGCTATGCAACAATTGATAATCGCTCCTTTGTTGCAAAAGTATGGATTCGAATACATTACACCCGATATTTCTTTGTTCCTGTTAATTATTGCTACTGTAAGCATTGCGGCTGCGGGCTATGTTATAAACGATTATTTCGACATAAAAATCGACCGTATTAATAAACCCGAAAAGCAAATTGTAGGATCGGCAGTTTCCAAACAGCAGGCTATGTTGCTGCATCAAGTTCTTTCGGGCATTGGTATTGTAAGTGGTTTGGCGTTGGCTTATGGTTTGCGAAGTTTTACCTTGGCATTCTTGTTTATTGTAGTGCCGGGCTTGCTTTGGTTCTATTCCGCAAGCTACAAAAGGCAATTTCTCACCGGAAACCTTATTGTAGCATTGTTAGCGGGTCTATCGGTTTTAGTGGTAGGCATAGCCGCTGTTGCCGATCTGAATCATACATATAACGATTTAGTTTTTCAAACAACCATACCAGCCGAAATTTATACCTGGATTGGCGGTTTTGCTTTGTTTTCGTTTTTGCTCACTTTGATGCGCGAATTAGTAAAGGATATGCAAGATGTGGTGGGCGACCGCGAAATGGAATGCCGCACAGTTGCCATCGTATGGGGCGAAAATAGAACAAAGATATTGATTTACAGTTTAGTAGTTGTCGTAATGCTGCTTTTGATTGGCGTATCGAAGTATTTTTTGCCCTTCGAAAATTCGCTTTCGTTTCGATACATACTTTTTGGTTTAATATTGCCACTACTTGCTTTCTCATATCTCTTATTTAGGGCTCAAAATAAAGAAGCGTTAAAAGCAGCTGCCTCATTTCTGAAATTTGTAATGCTGCTTGGTGTTTTATACAGCTTCATTTTTTACTTTTTGTTAGCCAAAGAGTTTGGATTGAGTTTGTTTAATTTGTTTTTGATTAAATGACCCCTTAAACCGCCTACTCATGGCATGATTATTGTTTTATTTTTACAAAATTAATTCTCTATTTATTATAGGAGGTAATATTATGAAAACTTATTTATTCGCATTAGCCCTGCTCACCATGGCAACTGCTTCATTAGTTGGCCAATCCAACCAAATAATTGACGATATTTACTTTAAACCAAGTGATGTAGTCAAACAATCCGAACGCCCGATAACCAAAAAACCTGTTTATAAAAATGGGGCTAAAGAAATTGTTTTTATCGAACGTGGACAAAAAGTTGAAATTGTAACGCCCGACACTACTTTGTTGCTGGGTCAAGCAAACGATAGTACCGAACAAGAAACCGAAGATGGCTATTATTTGAATGGCTTTAACGGTTCAAAATCCGATTTGGAATATGCGGGTCGTATTCGCAAATTTCACAATCCTAAGTATCGTGTTTTTATTGGCGATCCTGCCTACAACGATATTTATTTCCTAAATAATTTTGATTGGAATGTGTATGTCGAAAATAATTATGCTTATGTAACTCCAACTTGGACAAACCCGTATTGGAACGATTATTATTTCCGTCCATACAGTAGTTTTGGCTGGAATAGTTGGGGCTTTGGAAATTCCTTTTATGGCAATTTTTATGGCTGGGGAAATTATCCTTGGTCGTACAATAATTATTGGAGTGGATATGGCGGCATGTATGGTGGAATGTACGGAAGTATGTATGGTAGCTATTACGGCTACGGTATGGGCTATCCTTATTATGGTTATGGCTACGGTTATGGTGGCTACAATCACGGTTTCTACGATGGCTATTATTACGGGAATAATTATAACAATAGTTATTATAATTCGAGCATTCGAAGCACTGGAAGTGGCAGTCGTCAGCCAAGTAGCTCGCGTACTACCATTGGTGGTGGCGGTGCAATCAGGGATGTTAGCGGTGTTCGAAGTGGCAGTAACTATACGGCAGTGGGTCAAAGTTCTCGCAGCGTAGTGAGCACAAACGGCTCGCGTTCTATTCGTTCGGCTTCCGATTTTCAAAATCGTTCTGTATCTGGTACGTCTTCTAATCGCTCTGTTACCGAACGCAATTTGAATACAATTAACGCTGCTAACGAACGTCAAATAGGTACTCGGACAACAGAAAATTCGAATCGTAGCACTACGGGCTATTCTACTCAAGGAGCTACTCGCTCGGGAAGTTCGGTTACTACTCGCGAATCGGGATTGCGTTCAACGTACACTTCTCCTAGGGTTTCAACTACTCCCCGAACTGGAAATGTGGTTCAACCCGATCAGGGATCTCGTAGTACTTATTCTTCGGGTAGCAGTACGCGTTCAAGTTATTCAACCGGAACTCCCGCTGTTAATAGTGAATCTCGTTCGTCGTATTCAACTTCGCCAAGTAGCTCTACACGTTCAAGTTACAATTCATCGTCTAACTCTTCGTCTTCAAACAGTTCATATCGTTCTTCTACGCCAAGTTATACTCCAAGCAGCTCGAGTAGCAGTAGCTCAAGTAGTGGTAGCTCAAGCAGCAGATCGTCAGGAGGTAGTTCTTCGGGTGGTGGTCGCAGATAGATTCAAAGATTAAAAAAGAAGATACTAACTTCTCTCTATTCCCCTCCCGATAGCTATCGGGATAAACAGGGGTTAGGGGGTCAATTATAAAATTATGAAACGCAATATTTTATCAGCTTTAGCCTTATTAGTGGCAAGTGCAACATTTTCGCAAACTGTTTTCGAAGCCGTAAAAACTTCGCAGAATGATATTATTGGTACTGCTCGTTATATGAGTGTGGCAGGTGCATTTGGCGCTCTCGGTGGCGATGTGTCGGCAATTAAAGATAATCCGGCTGGCCTTGGAATTTTCCGCAAATCGGAGCTTACTGCCACTGTGGATGCACAAATGCAATCGGCCGAAGCCCTCTGGAATGCCAAAAAAGGCACTGATAGTAAGTATACGGTTGGTCTGAATAATCTAACATTTGTATTAGCTGGCAAAACTTGGCGCGCCGAAAGTGGTTACGCTGGTTTGCTAAACTCAAATTTTTCGTTTTCGTACAATAAATTGCGTAATTTTAATCGCAATGTTACGGTTAAAAGCAGTATCTCTTCTCAATCGATGACAGATTATTTTGGCTATTTTACGGGCTTAACTTCTGAAGGTAATTTGGAATGGGATAATTATCCAACGGGCGGTATGTCGACACCGTATGCCAATACAAACTTATCATGGATGTCGGTAATGGCCGATTATGGCCGATTAATTACTCCTATTTACGATGCAAATAATAATTTGCAGGAATGGACATCGTTTCTCGACCTTGGCGAAACTGTTACGCCAACTTATCAACTTCGTGAGTCAGGTGGTATTAATGAATACTCATTCGCTTGGTCGGGCAATTTCAGTAACCGCCTCTTTTTGGGCGCCTCTTTAAATTTACAATCTATAAACCATACTTCGGTAAGTATTTACAACGAAGCGTTTTCGGGAAATGGAAGCATGTCGTTAAAAAATACGCTTTCTACTACTGGTAGTGGTGCCAATTTGAATATCGGTCTTATTGCAGTACCTGTCGATTTTATTCGAGTTGGCTTGTCGCTCCATACACCTATGTTTTACACTATGGAACAATTAAACTACGCATCATTGGATTTTGACTCAAGCGTATCTGGAAATACAGAAACTCCTACCGACAATTATGTTCAGTATCAGTTCCAAACACCTTTACAGTTTAATATTAGTACTGCCTTTATCCTCAATAAACAAGGATTTTTGAGTGCCGAATATGTTATGACAAATTATAAAGGTATGAAGTTTATTCCCATAGATGAGTATTCGGATTACTCGTTTGAAAATGAAGATATTACTGGTATGCTCCAAAATGTGCGCACTATAAAAGTGGGTGGAGAGTATCGTTTAACCGATAATTTTAGTTTACGAGCTGGTTTTGCCAACACAAGCAATATTACCAACTCTTCTGTGGCAAAAATTTTAGATACCAAAACAGCACGTACCGATCCGGAATATTTTTCGCACAATAGTACAAATTATGCTACTTTTGGTTTGGGCTATCGCGAAAGCAACTGGTATTTCGATTTTGCATACGTAAACAAACTAATCGACGAAGATTATTATGCTTACAATACGAATGCTTTGAGCGATGCTTACAAAATTTCGCCTGCAAATGTAAAAACTACTACCAATAATATCGTAGCAACATTTGGTATTAAATTCTAAAAATTAAAACAAATTTATAATTGACCCCCAAGCCCTACAATGGGTATTGGGGGTTATAATTTAATAAAATAATGGATGTAAAATCAGCTGAGTTTGTAATTAGTAATACCGATTTTAATAAATGCCCACCCGGAAATTTGCCCGAATATGCATTTATTGGTCGCTCAAATGTGGGTAAATCGTCGCTTATAAATATGCTTTGTAACCGAAAGGACTTAGCCATGACTTCATCTAAGCCCGGAAAAACATTGTTAATCAACCATTTTTTGATAAACAACGATTGGCATTTGGTGGATTTGCCTGGCTATGGATATGCTACTACGGGCAAAAAAATGCGCGAGCAGTTGAAAAAAATTATCGATTCGTATATTCTCTATCGCGAGCAACTAACATCGGTGTTTTTATTAATCGACAGCCGTCACGAGCCACAACAAATCGACCTCGATTTTATGGTGTGGATGGGCGAAAATGGAATTCCTTTTGCTATTGTTTTTACAAAAACAGATAAAATGTCGGCTGTGCAATCCCGCGAAAGCATTAAGAAATACCAACAGAAACTACTTGAATCGTGGGAAGAGTTACCGCCAATTTTTATCACTTCGTCAGAAAAACGTATTGGTCGCGAGGAGCTATTAGCCTATATTGATGATATTAATAAATCTTTGAAAAAATAAAAAACCATTTTTAAGAACTTAAAGTTTTCATTTTTCGAAAGAAAATTGTAATTTTGGGCTCTCAAATTGAAAAACAATAACACATGGCCAAAGATATAGCAAACAACAACGGCGTTATGTACAACGCACTAACTCACGGAAGTAAAATTGTAGGTAAAATCTTTGCCGACAGCGATTTCAGAATCGATGGAGAAGTAGAAGGCGAAATTTCGTGTAATGGAAAACTCATCATAGGTCAAAATGGGTTACTCAAAGGAACCATTACTTGTGTGAATGCCGAAATTGTAGGTACGGTCAATGGTAACGTTTCAGTTTCGGACACATTGACACTTCGTAGTAGCGCGCAAATAAAAGGTGATGTGAGAACTAAAATCCTTGTTGTGGAACCAAATGCTGTTTTTAACGGGTCGTGTTCAATGCGCGATGTGGTTAAAGTAGAGGTTGATTGAAAATGAAACTATATATGCATATAAACGTTGAAGCAAAATTAGGATGCTTCGACGTTTTTTTGTTAAAATAAAAATTTCAAAAAAAACTATAAAATGCAATACAAAGCTTTTGTTGTTGAGGAGAATGATGGTGAATTTAAATCGTCGATAAAAACCTTGGATACAACCAATTTACCTCAAGGTGAAGTGCTCGTTAAAGTACATTACTCGTCGTTGAATTACAAAGATGCTTTATCGGCAACCGGTAATAAAGGGGTTACAAAAAATTATCCACACACGCCCGGAATTGATGCTGCAGGTGTAGTTGTTGAATCAATTTCTCCCCTATGTACTGTTGGCGACGAGGTGATAGTAACTGGCTACGACTTGGGAATGAATACTGCCGGAGGCTTTGGCGAATACATTCGTGTGCCTGCCGAATGGGTTGTAAAATTACCCAAAGGGCTTAGCCTCAAAGAGTCGATGATTATTGGAACTGCTGGCTTTACTGCTGCCATGTCCTTTGCGCGACTGTCCGAATTGGTTAAGCCTGCTGATGGTAAAATTGTAGTAACAGGTGCAACAGGCGGTGTGGGCTCGGTAGCCTTAACATTGTTGGCTCAAAATGGCTACAAAACAGTCGCTGTGTCGGGCAAAGAGGCCGAATATCCATTTCTAAAACAACTGGGTGCATCCGAAATTATTTCGCGTGAGCAGTTTCAACAAATCGAAAAGCGCCCGATACTTTCTGCACAATTTGCTGGAGGCATTGATACAGTTGGTGGTGAAGCATTAGTAAATATTCTAAAATCGCTTCAATCACTTGGCGCCGTAACCACTTGTGGTAGTGTGTCGTCCACACAACTTAATATGACTGTTTTTCCATTTATCCTTCGAGGTATTTCGTTAATTGGCATTTCAGCTCAAAATTACCCTACACGTTTGCGGGCTGGATTGTGGCAAAAATTAGCAACCGAATGGAAACCAGCTCATTTAATTAATATTTACAACGAAATAAAGTTGGAGAATTTGCCGGAAGCTATTCAAAATATCTTGAGCGGTAAATTAAAAGGCCGAACAATCGTGAAGATGAGTTTATAGTAACTTAGTTTATAGTAACTAAATAGTAAATAGTAAATGATTAAATAGTAAATTCCATTTATTTATCATTTTGATTTTTATTTGTCAAAAAAAAAATGCAATTTTGCATAACAATAAAAACATAAAGCTAAAAAACCCCTAATCACCTTCCTCTGCGATGGCATTAGCAAACGAGAATTATCTCAAAACACCTGAAATATATTGTTTTGACGAAATTGAAAAACGCGTAAATGCGTATAAATTATTACATTCAAATACAAAAATTATTCGTCTTGGCGTAGGCGATGTAACTCGTCCATTGCCCAATGAGGTGGTTCAAGCTATGCATTTGGCTCTCGATGAGCTTTCTCATAAAGAAACTTTTAGAGGATATAGTCCTCCTCAGGGCTACGATTTTTTGATTGATAAAATTTTAAAAGAATATCGTACGCTTGGTGTTACTCTTTCGAAAGAAAGCGTTTTTATAAGTGAAGGTGCCAAATCGGATATTGGAAATGTGGGGCATATTTTGGGACGCGATAATATTATTGCCATTGCCGACCCCGTGTATCCTGTTTACGAAAATGCAACTATTATGAGCGGTCGAGCCGGCTATTTGTCCGACGACCAAAAATGGAGCAATGTGGTATATCTTCGTTGTTCGAGCGATACGGGTTTTGTGCCCGAACTGCCACACGAGAAAGTTGATATTATTTATTTATGTAATCCAAATAATCCAACTGGTACTACTTTAAATAAAACAGAACTCAAACGTTGGGTTGATTATGCTATCGAACATGAGAGTATTATAATATATGATGCAGCATATCAGGCTTTTATAGTTGATGAAGATGTGCCAAAAAGTATTTATGAAATTAAAGGGGCTAAAAAAGTAGCTGTTGAAATAAGGAGTTATTCGAAATCGGCCGGCTTTACCGGTTTACGTTGTGGTTTCACCGTTATTCCACCCGAATTAATGGTGCATACCAAAATGGGCGAAAAAGAGCCTTTGAATAAACTCTGGACGCGTCGAAAGGCAAATTATACGAATGGTGTTTCGTATATTGTGCAGCGTGGAGCCGAAGCTACCTATACCAAAAAAGGTAAATTGGAAGTAGCTGAATTGATAAATTATTACATGACGAATGCAAAAATGATTCGTAATGAGTTGTTGAATTGTGGATTAGAAGTATATGGTGGTGTTAATTCGCCTTATGTATGGTTTCGAACTCCAAACAATCAGCCTTCATGGAAATTTTTTCAAACCTTGCTATACGATTTTCAAATAGTAGGCACTCCGGGTGTTATTTTTGGTTCTTTGGGCGAAAATTTTATGCGTTTTACAGGTTTCAGTAGCCGCGAAGGTACACAAATTGCAATGGAGCGCATTAGGAATAGTTTATAGTTCATAGTTTATAGTTCATAGTTTATAGTTTATAGTTTATAGTTCATAGTTTATAGTTCATAGTTTAAATAGTAAATAGTAAATAGTAAATAAAAAAATTGTAAATAAATATTTATGTGTGGAATAGTAGGATACATTGGTAAGCGTGAAGCTTATCCGATTTTAATAAAAGGCTTGCAACGGTTGGAATATCGTGGCTACGATAGTGCAGGTATTGCGTTAATAAACGAAGGGAATTTAAACGTTTACAAAGCAAAAGGAAAAGTAGCTGAGTTGGTACAGTTTGCTAATCAGAAAGATATAAAGGGGCATATTGGTATTGCTCATACCCGTTGGGCTACTCATGGCGAACCAAATCAAATAAATGCACATCCGCATTACTCTCAATCGGAAGAACTCGCCATTATACACAATGGTATTATCGAAAACTATGCAGTTCTTAAGGCTGGATTGCTCGAAGAAGGATATACATTTAGTAGCGATACCGATACTGAAGTGTTGGTACAGCTTATTGAATTTGTAAAAAAATCGAATAATATTGACTTGCCAACTGCTGTTCAATTGGCATTGAATCAGGTTATTGGTGCTTATGCTATTTGTGTTATCGAAAAAAGTTTTCCGGATATAATTGTTGCTGCACGCAAAGGTAGTCCATTGGTTGTAGGAATTGGCGACGATGAATTTTTTCTGGCATCGGATGCAACTCCTATTGTCGAATATACCGATAAAGTGGTATATGTTGGCGACGAAGAAATTGTTACTTTACAACGTGGTAAAGAAATTAAAATTAAAACGATTTCGAATGTCGAAAAAACGCCTGAGATTATAAAACTCGAAATGACCTTGAGCCAACTTGAAAAGGGTGGATTTGAGCATTTTATGTTAAAAGAAATTTTCGAACAACCAAAAACTCTAAGCGACAGTATGCGTGGGCGAGTAAATGTTGACGAAGATAATATCAAGCTTTCTGGCTTTATAGATAATAAAGATAAATTTTTAAATGCAAGTCGCATAATTATCACTGCCTGCGGCACGTCGTGGCATGCTGGTCTTATTGGCAAATATGCAATCGAAGAATTTGCACGTATACCTGTGGAGGTAGAGTATTCGTCGGAATTTCGCTATCGTAATCCAGTGATTCGCAATGATGATGTGGTAATTCCTATTTCTCAATCGGGCGAAACTGCAGATACATTGGCAGCCGTAGAGTTGGCAAAATCACATGGTGCATTTATTTTTGGTATTTGTAATGTGGTGGGAGCATCTATTCCTCGCTTAACTCATTCGGGTTGCTACACACATGCAGGGCCCGAAATTGGTGTAGCTTCTACTAAAGCTTTTACAGCTCAGGTTACCGTTTTGGTAATGTTAGCTTTACTTATGGGGAAAGAAAAGGGAACTATTACCGAAGAATTTTACCTCAAATGTGTACGAGAATTGGGTCGCATACCTGAAAAAATTAAAAGCATTTTGAACCAGAGTGAAGCAATTGGTCAATTTGCAAAAACATTTACCTACGCTCAAAATTTCATTTATTTAGGTCGTGGATACAATTTCCCAGTAGCTCTCGAAGGGGCATTAAAGTTAAAAGAAATCTCGTATATCCATGCCGAAGGCTATCCGGCTGCCGAAATGAAACATGGTCCAATAGCACTTGTAACAAATGAAATGCCCGTAGTAGTTATTGCCCCCAATGTGGGTATGTACGACAAAGTGGTTAGCAATATTCAAGAGATTAAAGCTCGTAAAGGTAAAATTATTTCGATAGTTACCGAGGGCGATGTAGTGGTGAAAAAACTCTCTGATTATTCTATTAGTATACCCGAAACAGAGGAATGTTTGGTGCCTTTGTTGGCGGCAATCCCCTTACAGTTAATGGCTTATCATATAGCAGTAGTAAAAGGTTGCGACGTGGATCAGCCCCGCAATCTTGCTAAATCCGTAACCGTAGAGTAAACATTTCAAAAAAGCCCCTGCATCCATGTTGGGGCTTTTTATTTATTAGTATTGAATTTAAAATGTAATAGTATTGAGTTATTAACTGTTTATCTTTAATTTAGAAATTAGGATTGATAATTGATAATTGATAATTGATAATTGATTATGTGCGGTATAGCAATGATTCGGCTTTTGAAGCCTTTGGATTTTTATCAACAAAAATATGGAACATGGCAATATGGTTTGCAAAAAATGTATCTTCTTATGGAGAAGCAACATAATCGCGGACAAGAAGGTGCAGGGATTGCCACTGTAAAGTTAGATATGCCTCCTGGCGAAGAATATATCTGGCGCGATAGGGTAGAGGGTAAAAATGCTATTCAGGAAATTTTTGCTGATATTAATAGTTCGATGAGCAAAGTGGGTGCTGAGCAAGCAACCGATGCAGAATATGCTAAAATGAATTTTCCGTATGCCGGCGAATTGTATTTAGGGCATTTGCGTTATAGTACAACTGGCAAAAGTGGCATATCTTATGTACATCCTTTTCTTCGCAGACATAATTGGAAAAACCGCTCGATGGTATTGGCGGGTAATTTTAATTTGACAAATGTTGATGAGCTTTTCGACCACCTAACGCTTAAAGGGCAGCATCCTCGTGATAAAGGAGATACGTTTTTGATGTTGGAATCGCTTGGTTTTATGTTGGATAAAGAAGTACAATCGGAATACAATAAATTGCGTACGCGTTACTCAAACGACCTTATTATTACACATAAAATTGAAGAAAATTTAGATATTGCCTCGTTTATTCGCAAATCAGAAAAGCGCTGGGATGGTGGCTACACTATATGTGGAATGCTCGGTCATGGCGATTCGTTTGTATTTCGCGATGCATTGGGTATTCGCCCTGCTTTTTATTATGCCAACGACGAAATTGTTGTTGTAGCTTCCGAACGCCCAGTTATTCAAACTGCTATGAATGCTAAGGAGGAAGAGGTGAAGGAATTAATTCCCGGTGAAGCTATGATTGTAAAACGAAATGGTACAATTCGTTTCGAAAAAATACGAGAACAAGCACACGATTTAAAAAAATGCTCGTTCGAACGCATTTATTTCTCACGTGGTAGCGATATTGATATTTACAACGAACGTAAAAAATTGGGCGAGTCGTTAAGTAAATCTATTTTAAATGCCATAGATAATGATGTTGATAATTCTGTGTTCTCGTTTATACCCAACACTGCCGAAGTAGCTTTTTATGGAATGATTGACGGTATTAAATCCGAAACTAAACGAGCACCAAGGGTCGAAAAGGTTTTAATTAAAGATATAAAGCTAAGAACTTTTATTTCGACCAACAACGAACGCGACGACTTGGCTACGCACGTTTACGATGTAACTTATGGCTCTATTCGACGTGGTAAAGTTGATAATTTAGTGGCTATCGACGATTCTATCGTACGTGGTACCACACTCAAACAGAGTATTCTGAAAATTATGAATCGCTTGGAGCCTAAAAAAATTGTCATTGTTTCTTCGTCGCCTCAAGTGCGATTTCCCGATTATTATGGAATTGATATGGCTAAAATGGGTGAGTTTTGTGCTTTCAGAGCAGCTATTCAACTGTTGAAAGACAGGGGAATGCAATCGCTTATCGACGAGGTTTATGAAAAGTCGAAAGCGCAAGAAATGTTCCCAAAAGAAGAGGTGCTAAATTATGTAACTCAAATTTACGAGCCTTTTACGCAGGACGAAGTTTCGGCACAAATTGCTAAAATGCTTACACCCGCCGAAGTGGATTGCCCGGTTGAGTTAGTTTATCAAACTATTGATGGATTGCACGAAGCTTGTCCAAACCACAAAGGCGACTGGTATTTTACTGGCAATTATCCTACACCGGGAGGTAATAGGCTTGTAAATAAGGCCTTTATTAATTATTACGAAGGAAAAGAAATGTAATTTGATTTTTTTATTTTTTTTGAAACAAAAGAAGGATAGCTAATTAGCTATCCTTCTTTTGTTTCTCGAGAGTCGACAACATGCCACAAGCAGCAAAAATGTCTTCGCCTCGCGATTTTCGTATCGTAGTAACAATGCCGTTTGATGTTAAGTAGTCGCGAAAAGAGATCATTTTTGCCTCGTTGGAGGTTTTTAAATCAATATTTGGTATGGCGTGAAAACGAATTAAATTCACTCGGCAATCAATGTCTTTAAGCAACCGAACCATTTCGATGGCATGGCGCATGGTGTCGTTAAAACCATCGAACATAATGTATTCGAAGGAAACTCTTCGTTGATGACTGAAATCTACTTTTTTCAACTCATCGAGAATCTCTACTATTGGATATGCCTTTTCGATGGGCATAATTTTAAGTCGTTCATCGGGGAATGGCGAGTGCATACTTAAGGCCAAATGACATTTCGATTGTTCCAAAAATATTTTCATTTTTGGGATTAAACCAATGGTCGAAACTGTTATTCGACGAGGACTCCAGGCATAACCATATTCGGCTGTAAGTACCTCGAGTGTTCGAAGTAGATTGGGTAAATTGTCCATTGGTTCGCCCATGCCCATAAATACCAAATTGGTAAGCTTATCGGCATCGGGAATGGATAAAATTTGATTTAATATCTCTGCTGAAGTCAAATTGGCAGTAAATCCTTGTTTACCAGTCATACAAAATAGGCAGTTCATCTTACAACCTACTTGCGACGAAACGCAAAGTGTATGGCGATCGTCTTCTGGAATATAAACCGTTTCGATAAAATTATTGCTTGGTGTAGCAAAAAGATATTTTTTCGTTCCATCCAACGAAATTGTTTCCTGCGAGGGTAAAGCACGCCCAACCTCATAATCCTGCGAAAGCGTTTCTCTGTTTTTAACCGATAAGTTGGTCATTTCTTCAATAGAAAAGATGCGTTTCCGATAGATCCAATCGGCAATTTGCTGACCGGTAAAAGACGGCATACCTAGTTCTACTGCAATTGTTTTTATCTCGTCTACAGTTTTGCCGATTAAAGGTGTTTTCATGTTATTTGAAGCTGCCCCAACACTCTTTCGCCAATAGTGGGATAAAATGCAGGGATGTGAATATCTATCGTTTTATAATTCCTTCTTTAAAAGCAAAACGGAATGAAAAAGTTCATTCCGTTTTGTTTTTTCTATTATAAAAATTTTATCAAAAGAAATTTATACGGTTATCAGTAATATCCGCTTTGTCTTTTATATCTTGAATAATGGTGTATGGTAACGAATAGCTCAAACGTGAGTTAAGCATCATCACTTGCATTTTAGCATCAAACGGTGCGTTGCTAACTTGTGGGTTCGTTGGTAGAACCACGTAAACTCCAGCATTTCCTTTTATTGGTGCCGAAATTTTATTCGCAGCTAAAGTAGAAACCTTACCAACAATAGCTGGCTCGAAACCTGCAACACCAAATTGATAAGCTGCAAAATTAACTGCCGGAGCCGATTTTACTTCACTTCCTATAGCGGCTGCAATACCTTCAATCGAAGGAGTTTTAGCTATTTGTGCAGTAAGTTTTTCGATTATCAAAGTTGCTTTTTTCTCACGAATAAGCTCTGCTTTAATCTGTTCTGATACTTTTTCTACTGGTCGGAAGCCCTTTTCTAAAACATCAGTTATGGTAGCTACTACAAATTGATTGTTACAATCATACACATCCGAAACGGCTTCTTTATCATTTTCGAAAGCCCAACGGATAATTTGACGTGATTGTGGTAGCTCTGCTATTTTGTCGGCAGTTGTAGGCAACTCATTTGCTGTGCGTACTGCATATCCTTTTTCTTGTGCTTTTTTATCAAACTCCGAACCTTTAAGTTCAGCAGCAAACTGTTTGGCTTCGTTGTAAATTTTACTAACAGTCATATTGCTGGTGGCCACTTTAATTTCAAAAATAGCCAATTTTACTTTTGGTTTGGCAGCTGTTTTTTCAGTAACCTGAAAAATTTGTGTTCCTTGTTCGTTTTTAATAGTAAAAATTCCATTCACACCGCTTGCAAACGATTTAGTTATGATTTCTTTATCAAGCCCGGCTATATCTTCAACTATCCAACCAATTTCACCACCATTGGCAGCTGTTTGTTTTACAGCCGAATATTTCCCTGCTAATGCAGCAAAATCACCACCTGTATTAATTAATCCAATAATACTGTCTGTTTTGGCTTCATCGGTTTTTGTTAGAAAAATATGACGTAATTTAGCCGAGTCCGATTGCATAATTCCTGTTTCCATAACACGTGCCATGGTGTAGGTATCGTTTGCAAATACTGGTCCCATAACGGTCCCCGCAGGGCTGCCAAAGGCAAATGCTTTTAAATTGGCTGGTACTGTTGCTAACGAATAGGGTTTACCTGTGTAGCGAACTTCTGAATTTTGATTTACAAAACTGGCAACTTCAGTTGTTACTCTAAACTCTGGGCTTAAAGTATTCATTGTCACTTCTGCTTTTTTGTAATCTTCGGGCGATGGCTTTACAGCAAATACTACAAATTTAACCGATCTAGCTGATTCTTGTTTGTATTGTTTCTTTTGTTTGTTGTAGCGGTCTTTAATTTCGCTTTTCGAAACCTCCACATCTTTGTCGGGTATAGCAAAATAGGGCTGAACCACGTAGTTTACATCCACGCTGCGTTTGGCTGCTTCGTATTCTGATTTTGCATCTAAACTGTTGGCAGTTACCACTTTCGACATTAACGCATTGTATTTTTCCTGCAAAAGCGTCATCTTTACATTCTTTTCCCAGAATTTCCAATATTTTTTGCCTTGTTCTATTTGGTTACGCATCTCCTCGTTTTCGGGTGTTGTTTCGAGGCTATTCAAAAATTGAACTAATGCAGGACGACTAAACTGTCCGTTTTCGCCGGCAAAAGCTCTGCGTTGAGCAATAAGTGGATGGATATTATTACCGATTAAACGATCCGAAAGTTCATCGACACCTACCGCAAGGCCTAATTTTTTTGCTTCAGCATAAAGTAATTGTTCGTTTAATAAACTTTCCCAAACTGAAGTTCTAAGTTGCGAATTCATGTCGTCTGTCAATTCATTTTGACCTGTTTCGATTTTATACACTTCAATCATTTGATCGATAGATGCTTGAAAATCATTGATGTTTACTTCTTCGCCATCAATTTTAGCCACTACTTCACGTGATTTGTTAAAGTAAGTTGATCCCTGTGTTAGTGCATCGCCAATAATAAATGCAAATAATGCAAAACCTATTACCACTACGAGCAAAACGCCTCTGCTTCTGATTTTTCCTAAAATAGCCATTTTTTAAATAAGATGTATTGTTAAAAATATTATTATTTTCTGTTTGAGGGCACGAATATACAAAAAAATACGCTTGTAACCGTATTTAATTATTAAATTTTATACTTTTGATACTTTTACTAAATCCACTCGGTTGTTATTTACCTTTACACATTTGCAAAGAAATCCTTCTATGCGAATTTGTTCATTTAATTTTGGGAAATTTTGATGATGATGCAATATAAATCCTGCTATCGTTTCGTAATCGTCCGAATCGGGAATATCCAAATTAAGTTTTTGATTTACAGTTTTTACCTCTAATCTGCCCGAAACAAGATATTCATTTTCACTTATTTTTTCAGCAGTGTAATCGCGTATGTCGTGCTCATCTTCAATTTCTCCAAAAATCTCCTCTACAATATCTTCTAAGGTTACGATGCCTGCTGTACCTCCAAACTCATCTACCACCACTGCAATACTTTTCTTTTGTTGCATAAAAGTTTTCATGAGTTTTTGAGCTGCCATTGTTTCGGGCACTACCGGAATTTGATTGATGAATTTTTTCCAATCCGTCTGATGTTGAAACATTTCGGAAGAGTGTATATAACCTATAATATTGTCAATGTCCGATTTGTAAATTGGGATTTTAGATAGGCCGGTTTCGATAAATGTTTGTTTGAGTGTCTGTACATCCGTGCCGTATTCTAATGCAATAATATCTGTTCGTGGCACACAACAATCACGGAGTCGTACTTTCGAAAAGTCAAGTGCGTTCTGAAAGATTTTAACATCATTCTGAATATTGTTTTCATCTACTGAGAAATCGATGCTTTGTTGCACTAAATAATTTAAGTCGATACGCGAAAATACATTATCCTCGTTTCCTTTTTCGAGTTTAACGCCAAACAAACGTAAAAGCAATAATGAAATCCACGAACTAAATCGGGCAATCGGATACAATAGAATATAGAAAAATAATATTATCCAAGAAAATGTTTTTAGCCAAAAATTTGGATTTACTCTGAATATTGTTTTAGGTAAAAACTCGCCTGTAAATAATACTAAGCTTGTTGCTATTATTGTTTGAAATAATGTAACTATCAGCTGATTATCAATCCAATAAAATAAAGGCATTAGCAGTTTTGCCATTAATAAGCCGTATACTACTAATGCGATATTGTTGCCTACAAGCATCGTAGCAATATATTGCTGTGGATTTTTTAAAAAAATATGTAGAATAGAGGCCGAAAGGCTTTTTTGTTGTCGATCTAATTCGAACCGAAGTTTATTCGAAGTTATAAAGGCAATTTCCATTCCAGAGAAAAATGCCGAAAGTAGTAATGACCAAAATATGTAAATCAGATTATCCAAGTTTGTGTATCGATTGATTCAGAGTGCAAATATACTATTATTTCATTGTATATCACTCAAAATTGATTTATTATTATTTCAAAAACACGTATTTATTAATAGTAAGTCTTTGATTTTGTTGATGTTGTGATTTATTTTATATTTATTCGAATAAAACAAAGTAATGGTGTTTGCTATTTTGAAAAAAAGCAGTATCTTTGCAGTCGCTTTTTGAAATTGATTCAGTAGCTCAGCAGGTAGAGCACATCCCTTTTAAGGATGGGGTCCTGGGTTCGAGCCCCGGCTGGATCACTCGATTTGAAAAGCGAAAACAGTTGTTGATTTAGTAGCTCAGCAGGTAGAGCACATCCCTTTTAAGGATGGGGTCCTGGGTTCGAGCCCCAGCTGGATCACTTTTTGAAAAACCACTCTTATTAATAGAGTGGTTTTTTTGTGTTTTGTATTCTTGAATCGAGATATAAATCGGGCAGCAGAACTTTAATTAAACATGTACCAGATAATATTTCAATTTCCAAAATCAATAACTTTCAGAAAACAATTACTGAAAATGGATGCAGAACAAGATGAATTATTTAAAATTATTGAGATTTGAAATTTGGGTGCCTCATTGCTCCAAACAGGAGAAAAGCAAGAATAAAAAAAAGCGAAATCTAAAAGATATCGCTTTTTTTATATAAATTGAAATTATATCACTCAGCAGTTTTAACTTCTTCGGCAGCAGGTGTTTCAGCTACAGGAGCTGTTGCTACAGGCTCAGCCGCAATTGTTTCAGCTTTTTTAGCTGCACTCGAGCGACGTGTGCGAGCTGCTTTCTTTGTTGCCTTTTCTTTCAACATGTTTTCGTTGTAATCTACTAACTCTATAATACACATTTCGGCATTATCACCCAATCGGAAACCTGTACGTAAAATACGGGTATAACCTCCCGGACGTTCTGCTATTTTTATCGACACATTTTGAAACAGTTCAGTAACAGCTTCTTTATTTTGCAAGTACGAAAAAACAGTACGACGTGAATGTGTAGTATCGTCTTTACCTTTAGTAAGCAATGGTTCTACATAAACTTGTAGTGCTTTAGCTTTGGCAAGGGTAGTAGCAATACGCTTGTGTTGAATCAGAGAGATTGCCATATTCGACAACATTGCCTTTCTGTGAGCCGTTTTACGGCCTAAATGGTTGAATTTTTTATTATGTCTCATTTCTTTACTCTTTATCTAATTTATACTTTGAAAGATCCATTCCGAAAGACAAATTCAGGCTTTCTAATTTCTCATCCAACTCTGTAAGCGATTTTTTGCCGAAGTTGCGGAATTTTAACAAATCGTGTTTGTGAAATCCAGCCAATTCGCCTAATGTTTCAACGTCAGCAGCTTTCAAGCAATTTAATGCACGAACTGAAAGCTCCAAATCAGTTAATTTACTTTTCAACAATTGACGCATGTGTAAAATCTCTTCATCAAACTCATCTGTCTCTTCACCTTCTACAACTTCAAGCGATATTTTTTCGTCGCTAAAAAGCATAAAGTGATGAATAAGAATTTTAGCAGCTTCTTTCAAAGCTTCTTTAGGATGAATAGAACCATCGGTATTGATATCGATAACCAATTTTTCATAATCAGTAACCTGCTCTACACGAAAGTTTTCGATAGCATATTTCACATTACGTATTGGTGTAAAAATTGCATCAATTGGAATAATTCCAACTTCACCGTTCACAACTTTATTATCTTCGGCAGGAGAATAACCTCTACCTTTGCTTACGGCAATGTCAATCTGAAAATTTGCAGACGAATCAAGTTCACAAATTACTAAATTGGGGTTCAAAACCTCAAATCCTGTAAAATACTTTCCTATATCACCAGCTTTAAATTCAGTAGAACCCGAAACATTTATCGTTACCTTTTCGCTATCAATATCTTCAACAATTTGTTTAAAACGTACTTGTTTCAGATTAAGAATAATATTAGTTACATCATCAATCACTCCGGGAATAGTGGAATACTCATGATCAACACCGGCAATTTTGATGGATGTAATGGCAAAACCTTCTAATGAAGACAAAAGAATGCGGCGTAAAGCATTACCGATAGTAATACCGTAACCTGGTTCAAGAGGACGAAATTCAAATTTACCTTGAAATGCGTCAGCCTCCAACATGATAACCTTTTCAGGTTTTTGAAATGCTAATATAGCCATGGTTTTACTTATTATTTAGAGTATAACTCAACAATTAATTGTTCTTTGATATTTTCAGGAATATCTTCGCGTTCTGGAATGTGAAGATAAACACCTGATAAAGAAGAAGCATTGAATTCAATCCAAGGATATTTAGAATGGTTGAATCCGTTTAAAGATGCAGCAATTACTTCCATAGATTTATCTTTTTCGCGAACAGCAATAACTTGTCCGGCACGAACGTGATACGAAGCAATATTTACTACTTTACCATCAACAGTAATGTGTTTGTGGCTCACCAACTGACGAGCACCTGAGCGAGTAGGTGCAAAACCCATACGATACACGATATTATCTAAGCGTGATTCTAAGAATTGCAACAGAACTTCACCTGTAACACCTTTGGTACGTTGTGCCTTTTCGTAAAGGTTGCGGAATTGTTTTTCCAAAACACCATAAGTGTATTTTGCTTTTTGTTTCTCGCGCAACTGAATACCATATTCCGACGTTTTTTTACGACGATTTTGACCATGCTGTCCGGGAGGATAGTTCTTTTTCGCTAACACCTTGTCGGGTCCGAAAATAGCTTCACCTAACTTACGGGCTATTCTTGATTTTGGTCCAATATATCTTGCCATTTTTCTTTTTTTTTATTTGTAATAAAATAATAGTTTGTCGTCTACACCATACTTTTCCGATAGTGCCGCGATTGCTGAGAGGTTAATTACTGCAATTCTAAATCGGAACATACCTTGTACGTACAAACCAGTTGATTCTAATTAAACGCGTCTGCGTTTTGGTGGACGACATCCATTGTGTGGAAGTGGCGTAACATCTATAATTTCAACTACTTCGATACCTGCACCATGTACAGTACGAATAGCTGACTCACGACCATTACCCGGACCTTTTACATACGCTTTCACTTTGCGTAATCCTAAATCAAATGCCACTTTCGAGCAATCCTGAGCTGCCATTTGGGCTGCATAAGGAGTGTTTTTCTTTGAGCCACGGAAACCCATTTTACCTGCCGACGACCATGAAATTACTTGTCCGGTGCCATTTGTAAGGGTTACAATAATATTGTTAAACGAAGAGTGTACGTGTAATTGACCTGCACCATCTACTTTTACAATTCTTTTCTTGGCTGCAACTGTTTTCTTTGCCATATTAGTTAAATAATTTTTTTAGCTTTTCTAAAATTCGCTAACAGTTAAACCTTATTTAGTTGCTTTTTTCTTGTTAGCAACTGTTTTCTTTTTACCTTTACGAGTACGAGCGTTGTTTTTCGTACTTTGTCCTCTCAATGGGAGGCCGATACGGTGACGAACTCCTCGGTAACAACCAATATCCATCAAACGTTTGATGTTTAGTTGTACTTCCGAACGAAGATCACCCTCTACTTTGTATCCGGCGCCAATGATTTCGCGGATTTTAGCTGCCTGGTCGTCAGTCCAATCTTTTACTTTGATGTTGATATCAACACCAGCTTCTTCTAAAATCTTCTTTGCATTACTGCGACCTATTCCGTAGATATAAGTCAATCCAACTTCCCCACGTTTGTTTTGGGGTAAATCTACTCCTACAATTCTTATAGCCATAAACTTAATTTATTTTGCTTATAAAATTTTTATTATCCCTGACGTTGTTTGTACTTGGGATTCTTTTTGTTAATAACGTATAAGCGGCCTTTACGGCGAACGATTTTACAATCGTCGGTGCGCTTTTTTACTGATGCTCTTACTTTCATAATGAATGAATTATATGCCCCCCAACTCCCTAAAAGGGGAATTTGGAAGAATTATTTGTTGTTTAATTTAATATTCAAAATTACTTCGATTAACCTCCTGCACATTTTCCCCTTTTAGGGGCTTAGGGGCAGGTTTATTTGTATCGGAACGATATGCGACCTTTCGATAAATCGTAAGGCGACATTTCAACTTTCACTCTATCACCTGGTAAAATTTTTATATAATGCATTCGCATTTTACCCGAGATATGAGCTGTTATAACGTGACCGTTTTCCAATTCGACACGAAACATAGCATTCGATAATGCCTCGATAATTGTTCCGTCTTGTTCAATTGCTGCTTGTTTGGCCATAGTTTACTTTAAATTGCTTTATTTCCTAATACTTGTTCTATATATTCGAAACTTGATAATATATCTGCTTTACCACGTCTGATTACAATTGAGTGCTCGAAGTGAGCTGAAGGTTTACGATCAATAGTTCGTGTTGTCCAACCGTCTTTGTCAAAAGTTAATTGTCTCCTTCCAAGATTTATCATCGGTTCGATAGCTATTGTCATTCCTGATTTTAGCATAATGCCATTTCCTCGTCTACCATAGTTTGGAACTTCAGGGGCTTCATGTAAATTTCGCCCCACGCCATGTCCAATCATTTCGCGAACTACCGAGTAACCTCTTTGTTCGCAGTGATTTTGAATGGCAAATCCCACATCACCCAACCGACGACCTTCCTGTGCTTGTTCGATACCTTTGTAAAGCGACTCTTTCGTTGTACGAAGCAATTCAATAATTTCGGGCTTCACATCACCAACACAAAAAGTGTAAGCGGAATCGCCATGAAAACCATTTTTATAAACTCCACAATCCACCGAAACTACATCGCCTTCTTTCAATACTACATTATTGGAAGGAATACCGTGTACTACCTCATCATTTACCGAAGTACAAATTGACTTAGGATAATTATGATACCCCAAAAAACCAGGGACACCACCATTGTCACGAATAAACGTGTCAGCAAGTCTATTTAAATCTTCGGTTGTTACACCCGGTGCAATAATTTTTGCTACTTCAGCTAACGTTTTAGCTACTATCTGATTACTGATACGAAGTAATTCGATTTCTTCGTCAGATTTCAAATAAATCATTATATTCTTATTTAGTAAGCAGAAACTCCGCCTGTACGTCCTTTAATTCGTCCCGATTTCATTAATCCATCGTAATGACGCATTAATAAATGACTTTCGATTTGCTGTAAAGTATCTAAAACCACACCAACCAAAATAAGCAATGATGTTCCACCAAAGAACTGAGCAAATTCCTGATTAATTCCAAGTAAAGATGCAAAAGCAGGCATAATAGCTACAAAAGCAAGGAATATAGATCCAGGCAAAGTAATACGCGACATCACATCATCTAAGTATTCAGCAGTACGTTTACCAGGTTTGATTCCAGGAATAAAACCATTGTTACGTTTCATTTCTTCAGCCATTTGAGTTGGGTTAATAGTAATTGCAGTATAGAAATACGTAAATGCAATAATCATTAAACCAAATACAAAGTTGTACCAAAACCCATTGTTATTCATAAAAGCACCAATAAAGCTGCTAATAGTTTCGGAATGAGCAAAACCAGCTAAAGTAACAGGAATAAACATAATTGCCTGCGCAAAAATGATTGGCATAACACCAGCTGCATTTACTTTAAGCGGAATATACTGACGTACACCTCCATATTGTTTGTTTCCAACAACACGTTTTGCATATTGTACTGGAATCTTACGAGTTCCTTGTACAAGCATAATAGAAGCAGCTATGACCAATAACAAGAAAAGAATTTCGAGTAAAAACATAACCAAGCCACCACCATTATCTGTTAAACGTGACGCAAATTCTTTGATAACTGCACCCGGAAAGCGTGAAATAATACCAACAAGAATGATAAACGAAATACCATTTCCAATTCCTTTGTCGGTAATACGCTCACCAAGCCACATTACAAACATACTACCACCAGCAAGAATTAATGTTGACGAAGCAGTAAACCAAAAATTACTAATCATTGGTGAACCAGCCTGAGCCATTTGAACACTAAGATTAATTAAATACGAAGGACCTTGAAGCAGCAAAATAGCAACAGTAAGGTAACGTGTATACTGGTTCATTTTACGACGTCCACTTTCGCCTTCACGTTGTAACTTTTGAAAATAAGGTACAGCGATAGACAAAAGCTGAATTACAATAGATGCCGAGATATAGGGCATAATACCTAAAGCAAATACCGAAGCGTTTGCAAAGGCACCACCAGAGAACATATCCAACAATGCTAATAAACCACCACTGGTTTGAGCTTTCAACGCCGATAACGCGGTTGGGTCAATACCCGGAAGTACAATGAACGAACCAAAACGATAAACAGCTACAAACAACAAAGTTGTAAGCAGGCGACTACGAAGGTCTTCAATTTTCCAGATATTTTTAAGTGTCTCGATGAATTTCATGTGCTTATAATTTTACAACGGTTCCACCTGCGGCTACGATAGCTTCTTCGGCCGATTTAGAAAATGCGTTTGCTTCAACCTCGATTTTTACAGTAAGCGTACCTTTTCCAAGTACTTTTACCAAAGCTGTTTTAGAAATAAAACCAGCAGTGCGCAATTCGCTCAAACCAATTTTAGTTAATTTTTCAGCAATAGCAAGCGCTTCCAATATTTCGATATTAATAGCTTTGTATTCAACTCGATTCACGTTTTTAAAGCCAAATTTTGGCAAACGACGTTGAATAGGCATCTGACCACCTTCGAAACCAATTTTCTTGGAATATCCCGAACGTGATTTCTGCCCTTTGTGCCCCTGTGTAGAAGTTCCACCTAAACCAGAACCGGTACCACGACCGATACGTTTGCGGGTTTTAACAGAACCAACTGCTGGGGTTAAATTACTTAAGTTCATATCTTATTTATTATAAAGATTCTTAGAATTATATTATTTAATCACTTCTACCAAGTGTTTCACTTTTTCTACCATTCCTAAAATGGAAGGAGTGTCTTCGTGTTCAACTACGGCGTTCAGTTTTTTCAAACCCAATGCTTCCAAAGTTAATTTCTGCGTTTTTGGAGATTTGATTTTACTGCGAACTTGTTTTATTTTAATTGTTGCCATATTATTTAATAAATTAACCGTTAAACACTTTACTTAGCGAAATACCACGATTTTGAGCAACCGTTTGAGCATCACGCAATTCACTTAAAGCAACAATAGTAGCTTTAACTAAGTTGTGAGGATTTGATGAGCCTTTCGACTTAGCCAACACGTCGGTAATACCAACGCTTTCAAGTACAGCACGCATAGCACCACCAGCTTTTACTCCGGTACCTTGTGTTGCAGGTTGAATATAAACCTGCGAACCACCAAATTTTGAGAGTTGTTCGTGAGGAATTGTACCTCTCAAAACGGGTACTCTAATCAGGTTCTTTTTGGCAGCCTCTGTACCTTTAGCAATAGCGGCAGTTACTTCACCAGCTTTGCCAAGGCCCCAGCCTACAATACCATCTTCGTTACCTACCACAACAATAGCTGAAAAGCTGAACGTACGTCCCCCTTTTGTTACTTTTGTAACGCGGTTTACAGCTACTAATCTGTCTTTTAATTCCAGATCGTTGGTTGATTTTACTTTATTCATATTATTTGTGCCTTACCTGATTAAAATTTGAGACCTGCCTCGCGAGCTGCGTCGGCTAATTGTTTAACTCTACCGTGATATAAATAACCATTACGGTCAAATACAACATCCGAAATACCAGCTTCCTGAGCAGCTTTGGCAACTAATGCGCCCACTTTAGCAGCTTGCTCCACTTTCGATACTTTTTCTTTCAATCCCAACGACGAAGCTGATGCTAATGTAACACCTTGTACATCGTCGATAATCTGAGCGTAAATCTGAGCATTACTGCGGAATACGGTCAAACGCGGTTTTTGAGCTGTACCCGAAATTTTATGACGGATATGAGCTTTTATTCTTATTCTTCTATTTGTTTTTCCTGACATAATTTCAACATTTACGTAAATTATTTTTTACCGGCCGATTTTCCGGCTTTACGACGTACAACTTCACCTTGGAAACGAACACCTTTACCTTTGTATGGCTCGGGCATACGGAACGAACGGATTTTAGCACATACCTGACCAATTAATTGTTTGTCGGCGCTTTCCATAATAATCAAAGGATTTTGATTACGTTCTGTTTTTGTTTCCACTTTAATTTCGGCTGGTAAACCTAAAAAGATATTGTGAGTATAACCAAGTGCAAGTTCTAAAACCTGACCTTGATTTGATACACGATAACCAACACCTATAAGTTCTAACACTTTTTTGTAACCTTCCGAAACACCAATCACCATATTATTAATCAACGAACGATACAAACCATGATTAGCACGATTTTGTTTTTCATCGTCAGGACGAACAACCGTTATAGTATTATCTTCAATAACGATTTTAATATTAGGATTTAACTCCTGTAATAACGTACCTTTTGGACCTTTTACGGTTACAATACTATCTTGTACATTTACTGTTACTCCGGCAGGAATACTAATGGGCAATTTTCCAATTCTTGACATTTTTCTTTCCTCCCTTTATTAATAAACGTAACATATTACTTCACCACCAACATTTAGAGTGGCAGCTTCTTTGTTGGTCATTACACCTTTCGAAGTCGAAAGGATAGCAATACCCAAACCATTCAAAACACGTGGCATCTCTTTGTGGCCAACATATTGACGTAAACCCGGAGTTGAAACACGAATGAGTTTCTTTATTGAGTTTACTTTGTTTACCGGATCATATTTCAAGGCTATTTTAATAGTGCCTTGAGGTCCGTCTTCTACAAATTTGTAGTTAAGGATATAGCCCTTTTCGTGAAGAATACGGGTAACTTCCTTTTTTAAATTCGATGCAGGAACTTCCACCACACGGTGTTTTGCTTTGATAGCGTTCCGCAATCGGGTTAAATAATCTGCGATTGGATCTGTCATAAAAATTGTTTTTAAATTGATCCCGGCTGTCGGGACAATATTTAATTAATATTAGTTCATTGGTTGTTTAGTTCATCAGTTAATTCGTTAATTAGTTTACTTGTTAATTGGATATGTATATTTACCAATTAACGAATTAACAAATCAACTATTTCACCAAACTACCAGCTTGCTTTTTTCACTCCGGGGATTAAGCCTTTCGAAGCCATTTCGCGGAACTGTATACGAGAAATTCCGAACTGACGCATATATCCTTTTGGACGACCGGTGATACTACAACGGTTGTGTGATCGGATTGGCGACGAGTTACGTGGTAAAGCCTGAAGGGCGTCATAATTACCATCTTTAAGAATTTGTTCGCGTTTTGCAGCATATTTAGCTATCAGCTTGGCTCTTTTCACCTCGCGGGCTTTCATTGATTCTTTTGCCATTGTATCTTCTAATTAGTTTTTCTTAAATGGTAATCCGAATTCTTTCAATAAAGCATAACCTTCTTCATCGGTTGAAGCATTGGTAACAAATGTTATATTCATACCCAACAAACGACTTATATTATCAATATTGATTTCAGGGAAAATAATTTGCTCGGTAATACCAAGTGTGTAATTTCCACGTCCGTCAAGTTTATTTTCTATACCTTTAAAGTCACGTACACGTGGTAGTGCTACACGTACAAGTCTTTCGAGAAACTCATACATTTTGTCGCCGCGCAAAGTAACACGAACGCCAATAGGCATTTTTTTACGTAATTTAAAGTTCGAAATATCTTTTTTCGACATAGTCGATACGGCTTTTTGACCCGAAATAGTTGTCATTTCATTGATAGCTACTTCAATAATCTTTTTGTCAGCTACAGCTATACCAAGACCTTGATTTAATACAATTTTCTCTAATTTTGGAGCTTGCATCACAGAGCTATAGCCAAATTCTTTCATTAACACAGGAACGATACGCTCTCTGTAATCGTTTCTTAAACTTGCTGTATTCATCTTAAATTACCTCCCCTGTTTTTTTAGATATACGTACTAATTTTCCTTCAGCATTTAATTTGCGACCAACACGAACTGGTTTTCCCTTTTCAACCGGATTAAGGTTTGAAATATGAATAGCCGCTTCTTGTTTAACAATACCACCCTGAGGACTTTTTGCATTCGGTTTGGTGCTCTTCGATACCAAATTTACACCTTCTACTATAGCACGTTGTTTCTCAACAAGTACTTCCAACACACGTCCGGTTTTGCCTTTGCTAGCTCCGGCATTTACGTAAACGGTATCTCCTTTTTTAATATGTAATTTACTCATCTTAAATTATTTTTTTTCGAAGATTAAAGCACTTCAGGTGCAAGTGATATGATTTTCATGTTTGTTGCACGCAATTCGCGAGCAACCGGGCCGAAAATACGGCTACCACGGATTTCGCCAGAGTTGTTCAATAGCACACAAGCATTATCGTCGAAACGAATATAAGACCCGTCGGCACGACGAACTTCTTTTTTCGTACGAACAACTACTGCTTTAGAAACGATACCCTTTTTGATATCAGCTGAAGGTATTACACTTTTCACTGTTACCACAATAATATCGCCTAATGTGGCGTAACGTTTGCTGGTTCCTCCTAATACACGGATACAAAGGGCTTCTTTAGCACCACTGTTGTCCGCAACTATGAGTCTTGATTCTTGTTGTATCATAATTACTTAACTCTTTCGATAATTTCTGTTAATCTCCATCTTTTTAGTTTACTCAGCGGGCGAGTTTCCATTATACGAACTGTATCACCAATGTTACATTCG
>CAMDNO010000038.1 GCA_945902955.1 Porphyromonas cangingivalis | reverse complement strand
GAAGTCAAAGTGTTTATTGTACCAATCAAAGTACCATCTGCTTTATATAGGGTATTTCCCACAGCCAAATCTCCAGTGAATTTAGTACCTGAACCTGTCAAAGTAGTATTTCCTGTACATGTAACTGTTCCATACATTTTGTATTCAGTTGCATGACTCCCATTTCCACTTTGGTCGTACCACCTTGTAACATAAGCAGAGTTACTACCTACCCAAGTACTAAGTGTTACTCCAGAACCTGAAGTTCCTGTATTAGAAGTCATAGAAACCCAGCCTGTTCCATCAAAAAATACATCAGTTTCAGCATTGTCATTACTTCTTCTCAATCTCATAGCCGGTCCACTATAAGTTGACATTACTTTACGTGTTGAATACGCAGCAGATGGCGCTTTACTCCAGGTGTCGGAGAGAGCATCGAGGTATTGTGCTTCGGTGGTTCCTGTACAAAGAAACAGGCCAAGTAGCACCATAAAATGACTAAAAGAAGTCTTTAGAAAAGAGAATTGTTTTTTCATAAAAATACTCATTTAATTGAATGTCAGCATGTAGTTGGCGGGCATTCAGGATTAATAATTTAAGGTAAACATCTGAGAGGGATGTTAACGGTGCAAAAATAGGACATACAAAACAAGTAGAGGGGTGCAAAAAAAAACAAAGATGGGTGCAAAATGATAACTGTTACAATTTATATCCCTCAATGTGTATGTATGTCAACGTGCTTGAAGTGTCTTTTTATATCCCTCCCTGCGTATCGGGATGACAGGTCTCGCGGGGAAAATCACTACCCGTCGCCCACCCTTTGTGCAATGCGAAGTTTTTGGCACGACGGGTGCAAGCGGTTCTGCTCCAGTCATCTCGCACCGTCGCCGGTGGGAGGGTGTGGTTGGTGAAAAAGGTCGGGCGACGGCTTTTTAAACTCTCGATTGCCTTGTCATCCCGAGATTGCGCCCCAAAAATTTGTGGTAAAATGTGGTAATGACATTGAAAATGTATATTGCTGATAATCAGGCATTAACTAATTTATGTCATTGGTACTGGAAGGAGGGAAATAATTTTTGTTATTGGTTATTGCAACGGGATGAATTTTAAAGCGACATTTTTATATTCAATATTTATCATTTCATACCTCAATACATATTTTTTAATACCTAACTAATCCATTTTAAATAGCGTATTTTGTACAGTGATTTTAAAGCCGAATTAAATCCAGTACATTTTATGACGAAACACGCTACTTTTTTACTGCTTTTATGTTTCTGTCTTGTGAGTATCGCTGCTCAGAAGCAATCAAGCTATCCGTTTCAAAACACCAAGCTTGCTCCCGAAAAACGCATTGAAAATTTAGTTTCGCTACTGACTTTCGACGAAAAAATTGACATGTTTGCCGGTGCAGGCGTGCCTCGATTGGGCGTGCGTGGTGCAGGAAGCGTGGAGGCTATTCATGGAGTGGTACTAGGTGGTCCGGCTTGGGACGAAAAACATCGTGGACCAAAACAACATACCACCGTTTTTCCACAAGGTTACGGATTGGGTGAAACCTGGGATACCGAAATAATGAAAAAGGTGGCCGAATACATGAGCTACGAAGCGCGATTTCTGTTTCAGAACGACAAATATAAAAAAGCAGGACTAATTCTTTGGGCTCCAAATGCCGACTTAGGGCGCGATATTCGTTGGGGAAGAACGGAAGAATGTTTTGGCGAGGATGCTTTCCTGACGGGTGAGCTGACTGCTGCGATGGTACGCGGACTACAAGGCGACAATCCCAACTACTGGCGCACAGCGTCGCTTATGAAACATTTTTTGGCCAATAGTAACGAATTTGGACGTGCCGAAACTTCTTCCAATTTCGACGATACGTTGTTTCGCGAATATTATGCATATCCATTTTGGCGTGGCATTCAGGCGGGTTCCAATGCGCTGATGACAGCCTACAATGCCTACAATGGTATTCCTTGTACTTACCATCCTGTTTTGAAAAATATTTTACAAAAAGAATGGAAATTCGATGGCATTATATTGACCGATGGTGGTGCCTTTCAGCAATTGAAAAACACGCACAAAAAGTTCGACAAGCTCGAAGATGCAGCAAAAGCCTGTATCAATGCCGGCACAACCCGTTTTTTGGACGATTATAAATCGGCTCTTACAGGCGCTATCAAAAGCGGATTATTGACCGAAAAAGACTTGGAACCAAATATTAAAGGCAATTTGAGGGTTATGCTAAAATTGGGTATGCTTGATAATTCGGACAAAAATCCCTATACTAATATTGGTATAACCGATACCGTAGCACCGTGGACAAAACCCGAAACAAAGGATTTGGTACGGTTGGTGGCTAATAAATCGGTGGTTTTGCTCAAAAACGACAAACAAACATTGCCCCTAAACAAGCAAAATATCAAACGTATAGCAGTTATTGGCAATCGTGCCGATGAAGTGATTGAAGATTGGTACAGTGGAACGCCAGCTTATAAAGTGTCGGCTCTGCAAGGTATTAAAAACGCAGTGGAAGGCACCGGCATTGAAGTGCGTTATGCTCGCACCGACCGCATGGATGAAGCCACCCGAGCAGCTGCATGGGCAGATGTGGCTATTGTGTGCGTGGGCAATGAACCTACTTGCAGTCCCGATTGGGGAACAGCGCCATGGGGAAAAAGCGTGATTGCTGGCGAAGGTCGCGAAGATGTAGACCGCGCTGCCATTACCCTTGAGCAAGAAGATTTAGTTAAATTGGTGTATAGAGCCAACCCCAATACCGTACTCTCTTTAATCAGCAGTTTTCCGTACGCTATCAATTGGAGCAACGAGCATCTGCCTGCCATTCTGCATATTACACAATCATGTCAGGAGCTTGGCAATGCGGTAGCCGATGTGCTTTTTGGTAAGTATAATCCTGCTGGTCGTACCACGCAAACATGGGCAAGCAGTATCGACCATTTACCCGCCATGCTCGATTACGACATTCGAAACGGTAGAACTTATATGTATTGTAAAGAAAAACCGCTTTATCCGTTTGGGTATGGTTTGAGTTATACTACATTTACATACAGCAATTTGAGAATAGAGAATGAAGGCGAAAAGAGAAATAAAAGCAAAACTGAAGGGAAAATTTTTGTACGAGTTGATGTAGAAAATACAGGCAATTACGATGGCGATGAAGTGGTGCAGGTGTATGTAAAATTGCCCGGCGATAAAGCTATAAAACGCCTTAAAGCTTTTAAAAGAATAAATATTGCCAAAGGCGAAATAAAAAATATTGAGTTGCAAATTAAAACAGATGAATTGAAACTCTGGAATATGACAACAAACAAATTCGAAATGCCTCAGGGCGAAATTGAATTTCAGGTGGGTGGTTCGTCGGAGGATGTGAGGTTGAGAGCAACTCTGTAAGCCCAAAGGGCTTAAATATGATTAACCATGGGTGCAACCCATGGAATTGAAAATGCGGAATCTTTACAACCCCGCAGGGGTTGAATTATAAAACTTTGTGATATTAAACCCCTTCAGGGTTTGCGTTATATATCTTATTAAACATCCACAGGTTTTACCTGTGGCTAATAACATTCAAGCCTTTCAGGCTTATAAAACTGGTATAAAAATGAATGTATTAATAAAAAATTTCAGAGACAAAAGTAACTTCAGTTCCCCGCAATTTATCCCGATATTATCGGCAGGGGTTAGGGGCAGTATTCTCTTTTTGGCTTTAGCCCTCAGCTTAAATACTTTTGCTGCTAAAACTAAAACATACACCCTTCAATCGCCCGATCAGAAAATTGGATTGACAGTGGCGGTTTCCGATAAAATTTCGTGGTCGGTTTTGCACGAATCGGATGTCATGCTGGCTCCATCTGAACTTTCACTCACGTTGGATAGGGGCGAAGTGTTGGGCGAAAATCCACAAATGCTAAAAGCTATAAATCAATCGGTTGACACTAAAATAAACGCACAGTTTTATAAAAAGAAAATTGTGGAAAACCGTTACAACGAACTCAGCATTAGCTTTAAAGGCAATTGGGGATTGGTTTTCAGAGCTTATAACGATGGTGTGGCTTACCGATTTGTTCTGAACCGCAAACAGGAACAAACCATTATTTCTGAAAAAGCAAACTTTAATTTCGATGCCGATTACAACTGTTTTATACCCTATATTCGTGAGTTGCGTGACAATGAACGTTATTGCACGGCTTTCGAATCGCTGTACGATAATATCCGCATTTCGCAAGTAAAAATAGATTCACTGTCACTCACACCTTTATTGGTTGATCTGAAAAATAACAAAAAAGTAGCTTTGTTAGAGGCTGATTTACAGGATTATCCGGGCATGTTCCTTACGGTAAATAATGTAAGCAAAAAAGGTTTCGTTGGTGAATTTGCACCGTATCCGACCGAAGAAAAAATTGGCGGTTTTGCTAAGCTGAATGTTATGCCCACCCAGCGTGCAAACTACATTGCAAAGGTGAACGGAAAACATCAATTTCCGTGGCGCGTGGCTATTATTTCGGCATCGGACAAGGATTTACTTAACAGCGATATGGTGTACAAACTTTCTACTCCATCGAAAATTTCGGACACTTCGTGGATAAAAGCCGGAAAAGTGGCTTGGGATTGGTGGAATAATTGGAATATTACTGGCGTGGATTTTAAAGCGGGTGTAAATACTCAAACCTATAAATATTACATCGATTTTGCAGCTAAAAATGGCATTGAATACATTGTGATGGACGAAGGTTGGTCGGTGTCGGCTGTGGAACCGATGAAAATTTCGCCCGAAATACAATTGCAGGAATTGATTGATTATGGTCGTTCAAAAAACGTGGACATTATTCTTTGGGCAAGTTGGCGCGGCATTTATCCGGTTGTTGACGAGGCATTTGTTAAATATTCTGCTATGGGAATCAAAGGGTTTAAAATTGATTTTATCGACCGCGACGACCAAAAAATGGTGCGTTCGTGTTACGAAATTGCCGAAAAAGCGGCTAAATACAAATTAGTGCTCGACTATCACGGCATGTTTAAATCGGCTGGTATGAATGTAACTTACCCCAATGTGTTGAACTTTGAAGGCGTACGCGGACTCGAAAATAGCAAATGGCATAATTACGATGCACCGCTTTACGATGTGTCCATGCCATTTATTCGTATGTTGGCCGGTCCTATCGATTATACACCGGGAGCCATGCGCAATGCAGCTAAAAGTTGTTTCCGCCCCGTAAACGACAACCCCATGAGTCAGGGCACACGTTGTCACCAAATGGCCATGTATGTGGCTTACGAAGCGCCTTTGCAAATGCTTGCCGACAATCCAACGGCTTATATGAAAGAGCAGGAATGCACGGATTTTATTGCCAAAATTCCTACGGTTTTCGACGAAACCGTTGCCTTAGATGGTAAAGTGGGAAGTTACCTTGCCATTGCTCGCCGGAGTGGAAAAACGTGGTTTGTGGGTGCACTTACCAATTGGAATACACAAAAAATCACTATTGACTTTTCGTTTTTACCTGCCGGAAATTACGAAGCCGAAGTTTTTACCGATGGTGTAAATGCGGGACGAAATGGTACGGATTACAAACGAGAAGTATTGAAAATTACAAATATGACCATTTTAAATTACAGAATGGCCGAAGGTGGTGGTTTAGCAATAAAAATAACTGCCCCTAACCTCCGTCAGTTGACGGACAAACTCTAAAGGGGAATAGGATTAGTGCCGAATGGTCTTTAAGCTCCTTTAGGGGTTAGCCGTCAAGCTAAGGGAAATATTAAAAAAGGAAGTTATAAAATTTAGTGGAGTACTGACCCCCAACCCCCAAAGGGGGCTAAGACATATTCTCTACAAAAAGATTGGAAGATTTATATATGCTGCGTCTGAAGCCCCCTTTGGGGGTTGGGGGTCGAAACTTGAAATTAGCTTGACGGCTATGCCCTTTAGGGGTTTGGGGCAAATTAAAAATAATTATAAAGAAGTAGTAACGCGGATTTACCCTAATTGAGCGGAAAATAACGGATTTAAGAAAAGGATTTACCCCGTCCCGATAACTATCGGGATCGGGTGGTAAGACTTAACTATCTGTAAATCATTTCGATTTATCGAAATTCAAATCCGTATTCAAATCTGTTTTATCCGCTAAATCCGCGATGCTATTCTTTGTTTTTTTTTCAATTAAAATTAAGTTTTAAATCTGTCAAAGTAGAAGTAATACATTCAATAAGTTTAATATCAATAATCAATATAATAATGAAACGAAATCTTGTATGTGTATGTTTAGGATTTTTAGCTGCATCACTGGCAGCTCAGCCTGCATTCGAGAAAACCACCGATGGAGTTATTGTTTATCCACAGCAAAAAGCGGGTGCCACTATGGTGCAGCTCAAGGTTGTAAACAATAAAATTATTCAAGTTAAAGCAACCGCCGAAAAAGCATTTTCCACCGATAAAAGTTTGATTACGGTGAAGCCTTTTGATGCTAACTCGAAATGGAAAGTAAACTCGAAAGGGGACAGTTTGTACTTGAAAACAACAGAACTTACTGCCGCAGTCAGTTTGAAAACCGGCGAAATTGCTTTTTCGGATAAAAAAGGCAAACGTATACTGAGCGAAAGTAAAGGAGATTCCAAGCAGTTTACACCTATAACTGTCGAAGGGACAAAAGGTTATACACTGTCGCAAAAATTCAACTCACCCGACGATGAGGCTTTTTACGGCTTGGGGCAACACCAATCGGACGAATTTAATTACAAAGGAAAAAACGAAACACTATTTCAGTACAATACCAAAGTGTCGGTGCCTTTTGTTATTTCAAACAAAAACTACGGCATTTTGTGGGATAATTATTCGCTCTCGAAATTTGGAGATAAACGCGATTATGCTCAAATGAATCAGTTTAAGTTGTATGATAAAAATGGAGTTGAAAAAGGTCTTACAGCTACTTATTTAACCAATTCGGATCCGAACAAAGTGTATTGCACACGCCCCGAAAGCATTATCGACTACGAAAATCTCGAAACACAAAAGAATTTCCCAGATGGTTTCCAGTTTGCCAATTCCACTGTTACGTGGGAAGGAAGTTTGGAAACCAGCGAATCGGGCATTTTTCGTTTTATTCTTTATTACGCCGGTTATACTAAAGTGTTTATAAACAACGAATTAGTTGTGCCTGAACGTTGGCGTACGGCCTGGAACCCGAATAGTTACAAGTTTAATGTCGACCTCAAAGCAGGTGTGCGTGTGCCTGTAAAAATTGAGTGGAAACCCGATGGTGGCGCTTATCTGGGACTAAAAGCATTGAGTCCGGTTAGCCCATTGGAACAAAATAAAATGGCTTGGTGGAGCGAAATGGGAAATGAAATAAACTACTATTTTATTGCCGGAAACTCTATGGACGAAGTGATAAGCGGCTACCGCAACATTACCGGAAAAGCGCAAATAATGCCTGCATGGGCCATGGGGTTTTGGCAAAGTCGCGAGCGTTACAAAACGCAGGACGAAATTGTGGGTACCTTGAAAGAATTCCGTCAGCGTCAAATTCCAATCGACAATATCGTTATGGACTGGTTTTACTGGAAAGAAGACCAATGGGGAAGTCAGGAATTTGACCCAAAACGTTTCTCAAATCCCACAAAAATGATAAGCGACATTCACGATATGAATGGGAAAATAATGATTTCGGTTTGGCCAAAATTTTATGCCAACACCGACCACTATAAAGAATTTGATAGCAAAGGTTGGATGTACCAACGTGCCACGAACGATAGCGTCCGCGACTGGGTAGGTAAAGGGTATGTAGGTTCGTTTTACGATGCTTACAGTGCCGGAGCACGAAAACTATTTTGGAATCAGCTGAATGAACATCTATTTCCTAAAGGCATTGATGCCTGGTGGATGGATGCTTCGGAGCCTGATATTCAATCCAATGCAAGTTTAGAATACCGTAAATTATTATCGGGGCCAACGGCTTTAGGTCCATCAACAAAGTATTTTAATACTTATGCCTTGATGAATGCCGAAGCTATTTATGATGGTCAGCGAAGCGTTGAACCCAACAAACGTGTGTTTTTATTAACCCGCTCGGGTTTTGCAGGCTTACAAAGATACTCTACAGCTACCTGGAGTGGCGATATTGGTACTCGTTGGGAAGACATGAAAGCCCAAATTTCAGCAGGGTTAAACTTTGCCTTGTCGGGAATTCCATATTGGACAATGGATATTGGCGGTTTTTGTGTGGAAAGTCGATACGAAAAAGCACAAAAAATATACGATGCTACCAAAGTCGAAAACGATGACCTCAAAGAATGGCGCGAATTGAATGCTCGCTGGTATCAGTTTGGAGCATTTGCACCACTGTTTCGCGCACACGGTCAGTTCCCGTTACGCGAAGTGTTTAATATTGCACCCGAAAACCATGCGGCTTATAAAAGTATTTTGTATTATAACAAATTGCGCTACAGCCTGATGCCTTATATTTATACCTTAGCAGGAATGACCAATTACAAGGATTACACCATTATGCGTGCCTTGGTAATGGACTTTGCAGCCGACAAAAAAGTAGAAAACATAAGCGACCAATACATGTTTGGCCCTTCACTTATGGTTTGCCCGGTGTACAAATATCAAGCCCGTGAGCGCGAAGTGTATTTCCCTGCCACCAGCGGTTGGTACGATTATTATACCGGGAAATTCGTAGCTGGCAATCAGACCAAAATCGTTGTTGCTCCTTACGAGCGCATGCCGATTTTTGTTCCCGAAGGTGCTATTATTCCTTTCGGACCCGAAATTCAATATACTGGTGAGAAAAAAGCAGAAAACATTACGCTGTATGTGTATGCTGGCAAAAATGGTTCGTTTGAGTTGTACGAAGATGAAGGCGTAAACTACAATTACGAAAAAGGTGCATCGGCCAAAATCCGTTTTGATTATAACGATAAATCAAAAACGCTGACAATTAATAACCGAATGGGGACATTTAGTGGAATGCTCGACAAACGTACTTTTAATATTGTATATGTAAGCAAACAAAATGCAGCTTCGTTCGATTTAAAAAATCAAAAAGGAAAAGCGGTGTCATACAATGGCAAAAAAGTAATAGTGAAACTTTAATAACAATAAAACTGCCCCTAACTGCTCCCGCTATTGGCTGGAGGGGTTAGGGGCAAATTATCAATTAAAAGAAAAAAATCACTTCATTAATCATCATTTCAATAGCTCCATTATTAAATCTAACTTTGGCGAAAGGATAATTTCAGTGCGGCGATTTTTAGCTCGTCCTTCGGGGGTAGCATTGTCGGCTTTTGGCGAAAATTCGCCTCTACCAGAGGCTGTTAGGCGCACAGCATCAATTTTATAATCTGTAACTAATATACGAACTATGGAAGTGGCACGGGCAACACTCAAATCCCAATTGTCGCGATAAATGGCATTGCGAATGGGTAAATTGTCGGTATGGCCTTCAATCAAAATATCAATATCATTGTTTTTGTTAAGCACATCGGCCAATACCTTTATTGCCTCCAATCCTTTATCCTCAATAGTAACACTTGCCGATTTAAACAATAATTTGTCGGACATGGATACATACACTTTCCCGTTTTTTACCTCTACCGATAATTCGTCCGATTTAAAACCAAGCAAAGCATTACGGATAATATCATTCAGTCGTTTGGTAATCGAATCCTGACGGGCAATCGTTTTTTTAAGTTCTTTGAGCGCACCTTCCCGTTCGAGCAGCAGTCGTTCTTTTTCGGCTAACATATCCGACTTTTGTTTCAGCGCCATATTGAGCTTTTCGGCCTGCGAGAGTTTCTCGTTCATCAAGTCGCCGTATTGAAGTTGTAGCTCCATTTTTTCGGATTGAAGCAATGCTTTTTCGGTTTGTAAAACTGCTTTTTCGGATTGCAATTTCGAAATGTCTTGTTTACGAGCATCCACCTCGTCCTTTAAGTCCAAAATTTGTACTTCGCGAGCCGACAAAGTGGTGCACAGCGAATCGCGTTCATCAATTACTTTGGTAATATACTTGGGCAAAAAGAGTTTCTTTTCAGGTTTTAATTCGCCACATTTATAAATGGGTTTACACGAAAAGAATACGGAACTAGCTACAATAGCAAGTAAAATGAATTTGAAATTTCTCATACTGATTTTATTTTTGAAGTGAAAATTAATAAACTTTGTTGTTTGATTTTGATTAAAAATCGAGCCTAAAACGCATGCGGATACCATATTTTGAAACGCCCGGATTATCTAAATATGTAAATCGGCGCACAAGGTCGACCCTAAAAAAATTGAATATATTCCCAATACCAACACTGCCTTCTATGTAAGGTTTTTCGCCTAACGAATAGGTAATTGGTGTGCCATCTTCCCCCACAGGTAATCGGAACAAGTCGGACTGAAGCGCAGGGTTGTTTTGCGAAGTTATGTTGCCATACAAAGCTTTAAATGTAACTATCTCTCTCAAATTCAAACTTCTTATCAACGGTATTTTGTTGAAAAAGAATCCATTAAACGAGTGGTCTATCAGCAGTGATGTGAATTGATCGGTAGCAAACTCCAAAAAATTCATCATATTGTACGATTCTATTTGATACGAATAAGATTGATTTGCTTGCGGCAAATTTAATAGAGGATAAGGCACTTTACCAAAAATTTTACCCACTTCCCACACCACATCCGAGTAACCCAATACCGAAACATAAAAACGTTTGCGAATAGAAAATCGTAAATTATGGTAGTTATAATTATTTTTCCAAAGTTTGTTTCCAACGGCGTAGCGCAATTCGAAAATTGGATATTTAGTAGTCATTGCATCGCGATACGTTTTCCCTTGATAAAATGTTTCGTGAGGAGCATATCGTAAATGAAGATAAAGCTCCGAGATATTTAAAAAGTTTAAATCGTTTTGGTGCAAAAGATAGTCGGAATAATTAAAATATAAATTTCCTCCCGGCGACTGCTGCGTAAATTTGTAACCCATTCTATACGAAAAATGATTTTCAAACTCATTCAAATGCTCAACTTTCAGTGTTTTATTATAAAAAATCTTGTCATTAACTCCACGTTTTATCGACAACAAAATATTATCTTCCATCAAGAATTTCATTTCTTGTCCGGGCAATTGAGTTTCGTTTTGTACACTTACTTTCAGCGACTTAATAGGAAAATCCATAAAGTTGTTTTTTGTGAACGACCAATTAGCGCCAAGATAATACTTTGGTCGCTGGTCGGTAAGCCCATAAGCAATGTATGTTTCTAAATTTAATTTTTTGCTAAATTTGTCAGTCGTTCTACCGCCAAACCTGAACCGAAGCCCCTCAATGGGATTGTACATATAGAAGGTATTGAAAGGTCCAATTTCGAATTTACCAAAGTCCCAATATCCAAACAAAGCTACACCGGCTATTTTAATTGCTTTTTTAACGATTGGAAGTTTTAACAAACTATCCATTGCCATATAAGTCCCTGCTTCTGAGTTGTTTAATCGCTCTGGTCTGTGGATTTCCCAATAGGCATCGCTTCTGGCCTTAGCGCTGTCAAGCATTTGAATGCTTTGACCTTTAAAAATATTTTTAGCAAGCGATGGGTCGAACTTGTAATCGGAATAGAAGGCTACCTTTTGCCCGAAAACGCTACTGTTTTTTTTTGAAATTCCAAAATTAATTGAAATTTGATCCGATGCCAGCATCAAGCTATTGTTTGCAGCTTTTTCGAATTTCTGAACCACTTTTACATCGTTAATCCAGTTTAAATTTACATCTTTATTGAGCGATAATTCCGCTTGTTTTATCGCGTAACTGCCGTCGAGCATAACATACAAATAACCTTGTAAAAGAATATCTTGTTTGTTGCGTGGTCCGAAAAATAACTTTATACATTTCGATTTGTCAATTTGAACAGTATCAACAATGTCGTACATATAAAATGTAGCTGCCAAATCGGCTATAGGACTTAAAAACTCATTGGTGAAAAAGAGGATATTATTGTCGTAAATGTTAATATCTTGGTAAAGGTATTTGATATTATCTTGAATCCCTTTGTTGTCGAAACCGGGGAATGTAACCACTTTGTGTGCCGATACAATTTCTTTTACTTGCCTTGGTGTGCGATTGTAGTAGTAATTGGAGATGTCTTCTTTCAAATACATGGGCAAAATTTTCTGCCCCTCATTTTTCAACGAATCAATGTTCTCGAATAGAAATTGGAAATGCTTAAAAATCTTTTTATTCTGAAAATCGGGCGTTATGTTATTGATGGCAAACTGCACTTTTTCATATTTCTCAGTTTCGTAATATTCTAATGCCTCTGCTCTGTTAAGTGGCTTGTTTTCAATTACTTTGCGTATCAAATCAACAGCTGGATTATTTTTATTTCTATATCGTTGTTTATTGACTACAATTTCTTTTAAATCTTGCGACTGCGATTGTAATTTTATTTTAAACTCTTTTTTTGTGGCGTTTAAATAGATTATTTCAGTCTTGTATCCCACACACGATACGGTAAGTTTGTTTTTGGCTGGTTCGAAGTTTTTTACGGTTAATACAAATTCGCCCTCAGTGTTTGATACTGTTCCCTGTTGATAATCAGAAACATAGAGCGATGCTGAAATTACGGGTTCGTTTGTTTGCAAATCGGTAACTGTTCCTTTAAAGGTAACAACATTATCGGTGCTCGCGAAACCGTAAGTTGCTGCAAACAAAAACAGAAGGAAAAGGATTATGGCTTTAATTTTCATATTTAATAAAATACACTAGCAGGCTAATTGATATTTAAGTTCGCTTATTTTTCCTGCAACAATTTAAAAAAAAATGTAGTTTTTGAAAAAGAATATTATTTCAAACAGTCTCAATGGGTTTCTTTTTAAAAACCCAAAAGCGTTGAAGCGTATAATTAAAGGCTAAAGAAACAAAGAGATCGACCATGATGCGACTAATCTTGTAGTCCACTTTCAAAAAAGAGGTGATCAAATACGTTCCCAACGACTTCATTAAAATACTATTAAGCACTACTAGAATAAATTTCACTAATTGTACTCGGGTCGAACTCTTGTATTTCAAATCTTTAGATCGAAACGACCATGTTTTGTTAAGGGTAAAGTTAACAACTGCACCAACCACACCTCCAATAGCAATACTGACTGTGTAATGCATTCCAAAAACTTCGGTAAAAAAAATCATCAAAAGATAATCTACCACGCCACCAATCATTGCCGATAGTTGAGCTTTACCGAAAACAATTAATCTGTTGAGCATCTTATTCTTGCTTTTTCTTTTTTAACTCTTCTACATCCTTACTATCAGCTAGCTTGAGTAGTTTTATCGTGTCGACAATATTTGTTATAAACAAAATACTACATGCAATAATTGCAGAATATAAAATAGAACCATTAACAAAAGCTTCCAGCACTAAAATGCTCGAAATAACGATTCGCACCTCTGTGGGCCCTAATAATCCTGAGTCGATTGAATATTGATTGGTAACTTTGTACCGTATCATGGTGGTAATCATTTCCCAACCATAGAGCACAACAAACACAAAACCAACTACTTCCCAAGAACCTTCAACGTAAATTATTACACCCAAACAAATAAGTACAATTCCAATCCAATCGATAGTAACATCGAGTGCAAAACCATACCATTTGCGAGGAATATGGCGGTAGTAAGCAATTCGTCCGTCAAGCGAATCGCCAAACCAACTTATAGCAAAACCTGCAACACCTATCAAAAGATAGAGCGAGCCAAAATACGTAGCCAACACAAAACTAACAAATACGAGCGTATTTCCCATAAACCCAATACCTGTTAGCATATCCGAACTAATCCATTTGGGCATCCATTTTACAAAAAATGCAATGGCTTTTTGCTCCCAATTTTTAAGGATATTTGTCCGATCACGACCCTGCGAAATAACTTTTACTATTTCGGTATTGGTTTGATTATCAGAAGATTTCATGTTTTATTGTTTTTTATTAGAAATGATAGTAGAACTGATGTTATAAATTTAATTGTTTATTATTGTCAGGTTCTGAAGTTCTTTGGCAGCATAGTATGTGTTTTTTTCGTATCATTATTATTTTAACCCGCAAAATTACTACAATAAACCAAATAATTGTTATTTAGTAACTAATAAATTTATTAATGATGCTTAATTACAAAAGAAATCAACCTATCAACTTTTTTCTCCTATTTAACCGTTCCTTTATCGTATCTACCACATAATAAACCATTGGCACCAAAAATACAGTGAGAATGAGTGAAGAGAGCAATCCACCGATAATGACCCAAGCCAATCCGTTTTTCCATTCGGCAGCTGTGCCTTTTGCCAATGCAATGGGCAACATCCCAATAGCCATGGCAAGTGTAGTCATTAAAATGGGGCGCATACGCTCTTTGCCCGCTGTTAGTAATGCTTCCTTAAAATATTTGCCCTCGGCTTTTAGCTGGTTGGTGAAATCCACAATCAAAATGGCATTTTTTGTTACCAAGCCCATGAGCATTATCAATCCAAGCTGCGCAAATAATGTCAAATCGTTCAATGACAAGTTCAATGCTAAAAATGCGCCAATTACGGCCACAGGAATAGCAAATAAAGCCACAAATGGATAAATATAATTATCGTACAAGGCCACCATGATGAGATAAATGAGCAAGAATGAAATCATCAAAACCGATGCCAATGCCCCAAAACTTTCATTCTGTGTTTTAATATCACCACCCCAATTTAGTTTCACGCCTTCTGGCAATGGTTTGTTTTTGAGGTAATTAATTGCTTCGTCGGCGAGCGTTCCCGATGGACGACCGAACGATTCGGCGGTGAGCGTAACCGATGCTTGCCTGTCCAACCGCTCCAGCAGCGACGGCGAATTATCTTGCTTCACGTCCGCAAACTGCGATACTTCAATGGGCTGATTCATAGGATTTACGATGGTAAGATGTTGTACATCTTCGTAGTTTTTTCGGCTAAAATCGTCCAACCATATTCGCACCGGATATTCTATGCCTTTTTCGGTTAATGTGGCAACATCATTTCCTGTAAATGCGGTTCGCAAATTCATACCTACATAAGCGGTGGTTAATCCCAATCGTTGCATTTTGTCTTTGTCGGGAATCACCTTGTATTCCGGAACACCTTCTTCTACGGATAATTGCACATTGTCGGCACCTGGAATTTGCTCAATAACTGATTTCAATTCAGCTCCTGTTTTCATTACCAAATCCAAATTGCTGCCACTCAAGGTAATTTTAATAGGTGCCGATTTGGGAAGTAAACCCAACACTGCCATCGAATAATTGATGCTTGGAAATTCCTTTTTGAGTGCTTCACGCAAGGATTTCATGTACTTTTCGGTACTTATATCACGCTCTTTTTCAGGCTTTAACTGAATGGTAAATTCGGTTTTATTGGCCGAGCCAACTCCCAAGCTTCCAATCCCAGTACTGGGTCCAGCCACATTGCTAAACAGCGATGCAACTTCGGGTTGCTGGATAATAAAATTCTCAATCTGTTGCGATATCCGATTGTTTTCTTGCACCGTAGTGGTTTTATCATACTCCAAATTCATTCTAAACTTTCCCTGATCGCCGGTGGACATCATTTCTTTTCCAATAATGCCTTGCTTCATCATAACGCCAGTCAAAACCAACAAAACTAGTACGATTGCGCTGAAAATCATTTTATGACTCAACACCCATTCCAACTTTTTGCCGTACCATTCAATGAATTTTTGCAATTGCACTTCGAACCAAAGTAAAAAACGATTGAAAAAATTGGTGGGTTGTAAATCTTCTTTTTTGCCAATGCGCGATGCCAACCAAGGCGTTAAGGTAAATCCTACCAACAAACTTGTTAAGGTAGAGGTGATGACAATGACCGAAAACTGCATCAACATATCGGCCACAAATACTTGTAAAAACAGGATGGGCAAAAATACCACCACGTCCACCAAGGTAATGGAAAGTGCCGAAAACCCAATTTCCATACGTCCATCCATTGCCGCAGTACGTCTATCTTTGCCCATATCCAAGTGCCGCTGAATGTTTTCCAACACCACCGTGGCATCATCCACCAGAATTCCAATAATTAACGACATGGCAAGCAAAGTCATCAAATTTAGGGTAAAACCTAGCAGCCACATTACTGCAAAAGCAGTTACCAATGAGGTGGGAATGGCAATAATTACAATCAGTGCGTTTCGGTAACTTCTTAAAAATAAAAACATGACCAACGAAACCAATATCACGGCCAACATCAAGTCAAACACTACCGAATCGACAGCCGCAATCGTTTTATCGGTGGAATCATCGGCAATAATGAATTTTACACCCGAGCTAGCATTTTGTTTTTCTATGGTTTTAAGTTTTTCGTGTACCAATTTTGATACTTCTACCGCATTGGCATCGCCCTGTTTTTTGAGCATCAGTCCAATACCATTAACCCCATTAAAACGACTTACGGAACTAATTTCCTTGATGCCATCGGTTACGGTAGCCACATCTTTTACATATACTGGGCTGCCATTCAATGGCATAGCCACCTGCACATTCATAATGTTATCAACCGTTGCGAATTTTCCGATTAAGCGCACCGAGTTATTTTCTTTGACCGATTGAACTTTACCGGCTGGCAAATCTAACCCCGAACGGTTGATGGCATCTACCACCTGCGAAAGCGATAGTTTATAACTTTTGAGTTTGTCCTGATTTACTTTTACCTGAATTTCGCGCTCTTCGCCACCCAAAATAGTGATTTCGGCTACTCCTTTCAGTTGTTGAATTTGCGGTAGGTATTCGTTTTGCATTTTCTGGTAAAATTCGGTTGCCGTCAAATTACTGGATGCACTTATTGATATGATAGGCAAATCGTTAGGCGAAACTTTACTCATTACGGGGCTCATAATATCTGCAGGAAGGTCTTTGCGGATATTGTCGATATAGCGTTGCGCATCCTGCATGGCTTGGTCTACGTTGGTGCCATATTTCAAGTTGGCAACAATCACTGAAGCATTGGGCATTGATTTGGTTTCCAGGTAATCTACGCCTTCCAAATTCGACAATGCATCTTCAATTTTACGCGAAACTGACGTTTCCACCTCCTGCGGTTCTGCGCCAGGATACATGGTTTTGATAACCACTACTGGTTGGTTAAAATCGGGCAAAAGCTCGTAACTTAAACTCTTGTATCCAATAATTCCCAGCAAAGTAAGTACGCTGAAAAGCACGATAATCAGCGAGGGACGTTCTATTGCAATTTTAGTTATATTCATTTTCTTAATATTTAATTCTTAATTGACACATTTGCACCATCAAACAAATTAATAAAACCATTGGTAATTAAAATGTTACCTTCGTTCAATCCGTTAGCTATAATCACTTTATTTTGTACGCGTTTTGCAATAGTTATGTTTATAAGTGCTGCTTTCCCATTTTCAATCACATATACTTGCGGTTGAATATTAGAACCTACAATGGCGGATGCGGGAATAATTATGTGCTTTTGTGTATCGTTATTGTTCAAATTTACTTTTCCAAACATACCTGATTTTATTCTCAAATCGGAGGTGTTTTTTACCGAAAACTGAATGGGGTAACTATTGCCCATATTGGCTTTGCTGCCTACTAATGTTACTTTCCCTGTCAAGGAATTGTCAGGATATACATCTGCTTGAAGCGAATATTTTTGATTCATTTTGAATTGACTTAACTCATTTTCAGGCACATTCACTGTAAATTTTAATTGCGAAATGTCCGTTATTTGAATTAAAGGCACTCCCGGTGCTGCAAAAGCACCTTCTTCGGACAACTTGGCGGTAACAATTCCTGCAAAAGGGGCTTTGATAGTTGTTTTGCTGAGTTGCTCTAAGATGGTAGCACGCTGTACTTTTGCCGATTTTAAACCCAACTCTGCTTTTTCCAATTGCACACCTTGAATGGCGTCTGCCTCTGAAAGTATTTTGTAACGGCGCACATCATTTTCGATTCCTTCTATCTGTATGTCAATAGTTTGCAGTTGCAATTTCAGTAAAGCATTGTCCAGCAATACCAGCGACTGACCTTTGCTCACTACGCTTCCTGCATCTACCAATACCGAATTAATTTTGCCTTGCACATCGGCACTGATTTTTGTTTCTTTGTTGGGTTCAAAAGTTCCGGTATAGAATAGATTATTTCCTATCAGTTCCATTGCTAATGTATCGACTTGCACTGGTATCGGTTGATTTTTATCGTAACGATACACTCTATCAACGGTTGTTTCTTTGTTGGTTTTCAGATTGATAATAACTACGGCAACTACTGCCAATGCCACTACTATATAAATTATATTTTTCTTCATGATTTCGTTTTTATTGAAAATTCTTATTTTCTGTTTTTTAATTGATTAAGTAATGAGATTGTTTGAATGTCGTATTACTTTGTGTATAATTATCTGTAAAATTTGCTTTTATTAAATTGTAAATGGTAAATAATAAAATGGTCAATTTTTAAAGGTTTCCCGTTAATTTTTTTAATTCCAATTCGGCTTTTAGAAACTCTACTATTGCCGAAAGATAGTTTTGTTGCGATTCGCGTAAACTATTGTCAGCCAATAAAATATCCGTTAAATTTGCTGTGCCTTGCTTTTGTTGCAGTACAATTTGTTCATACACTGTTTGCGATAATTCTATTTGTGCCAATGTGTTTTCAACCGTTTGTTGCGCTGTTAGTTTAGTTCGCTTTGCGTTGTCGGTCAGCATGTTATTCTGTTCGGTTGCCAATTCTACTTGCAATTTGCTATTGTTTATTTCCAACTTCTTCTGATTTATTTTTCGCAGTGTAACTGTTCCCGTAAAAAGAGGGTAAGTTAACTGTACGCCTACAAAACTCACAGGGAAGAATTTCAGAAAATCATTGGGCTTTTCGTCGTACCCAAAACCAGTTTGTCCATACGTGCCATAAAGTGAAAGTGACGGTAAACGGGAATTTTTTAAGGTACTTAATTCACTTTTTAAAAATAGGTTTTGAGTTTCAACCAACTGTATGTCAATAGTTTTTTTCGATGTAAAATCACTGCTATTTTTATATTCGATAGCCGAAATAATTTCCATTTCTTGTGTAATAGGAATTCCCATGCTAAACTTTAAGGCATTTACAACTTGAGCTATTTTGCTATCCACAATTTCGAGTTGCGTTTGCAATTGCGCCTTTTGCAGTTCCACTTTTGTTACATCCGACGATTTTAGCATGTCCTGCTCACGGAGCAATTGCATGTTTCGCAGCAAGCGATTTGTATTCACCAAATTACTATCGATAAATGCTTTTTGCTTTTGCAGTATTTGCGCGTTGTAATACAAATTTGAGATGTCAAAAAACACCTGCTCTTCGGTTCGTTTTTGTTGCAACTCGCTCATTTCGGCACCAATTTTTGTTGTTTTCATGCCGCCCAGAATTTGCGCATTAAACAATGGCATTGTAAACTGCACATTCAGATTCAAATTGTGAGGCACACCAAACTGAGCTTCTTTAAACTGTCCGGCTGTAGCTGTAGGGTTAAAGGTTGATAGTGGCATTAATTGATACGGCAAATCAACATAATACTTGTAATCGCCATTCACGGTGAGTTTTGGAATCAATCCTGCCACTGCTTCTTTGTGTCGCTGCTCGCCTATGGCCACTGTGTTTTGGCTCATTTGCAACATCTTATTCTTTACTTGCGCCGTATCTATACATTGCTGAAGTGTCCATTCTTCGGCTTGCAAAGGCGAAATCATTGCTCCAATTATCAATATGAGAATTGATTTTTTTAGTATGTGAGTGTTTACTAACATGGTTGTGTAAAAATTTTTAGTTTATGATTTTGATTTTATTAAAGTGAGTACAGATTCTATCATTTTATTGCCACTTTCAACTAAGTCGAATTGAAAATTAAATAGTCGCCATTTAAACATTTGAAGTTTGAATGACCCCATCACTATGTGCACAAGATCTTCATTTTCAATTGCGTTAGTAAAATTATTGTTTTTCTGTCCATCGGCTAAAAGTGGCATTAAATGTTTCATCATAACTCCCAAAAGTTGTAGGATAGCATCATTAACACGTTGGCTTTCTTCCATCAATCCATCCGAAAAAACTGCCACTACAAAATGAGGATTGGTATTGAAAAATCGAAATTGCTCTTGAAACATGGTTCTGAATTTTTCTTCCGTATTTTCTGTTTTCGGAATGTTCGTTAATCGCTCATCTATATTTTCTGCTAAATAATGAAGCATAGCAACAATTATGTCTTCTTTGCTCGAAAAATGTCGATAAATTGCACTTTCCGAAAATTTCATTTCTTTAGCTAAATTCTTTATAGTCAGTCCATTTACACCCGATGAAGTGAGCAGTCTGCTGGCAGCTTCAATAAGTTCTAATTGACGAGAAGTAATTTCCATATTCTTTTGTTTATCTAATTGTTTAGTATGTAAAAGCTTTGATTTGTTTATGTATTTAGTCTTTAAATTTATAACGCTGCAAAGTAAGTGAATGTTCGCTAACATTGGGCATTTTTCTTGAATAATTTTATTATATTAATAATTATTGTGTTATATATTTATATGTTGTAATTATTCGACCCTTTGAAATCTTTCTGTTTTACTGAAAAATAGGATTTTTGCAGTCATTTGTAATTCCTTTTTGGTTTTGTCTAAGAATTTGAATTCACAATTAGCTGCAAACCCATTTGAAATTTTTAGTTTACAGGTGTACTTATCCGAAACAGGAACATAATTTATATTTGAAAGTGTCAACTGTTGAACTTCTTTTTTGCGTTTATCTTTTGTAATTTCAAATATTCTCCCTTTAAAATTTTCCTTTTGCTGAAATATATCTACCGTACTTGTTGATGTTCCAATTTTCCATGTGCCAATAATTTCTTTTTGAGCAGAAATTTCATAAATTGATAAAATATTGAGGAGTATAAATAAAATTGTTTTCATCTGTCTTTTAATAGCTATTGAAATCAGCTGATTGATGTTAGTTTCAAGTCAATTGATTAGAAGTGACTTTGATAAATATCTGCTCTAAAAAGAATAAAACACTCTGCTACCTGTTGGTCTAGGTGCTTTTACAACCATAATTCTAGCTGTTTTATCCGATTCGTTACTAATATAATGCCCTATGTCAGCGGGACTTTCAATAAGTGAATCCTTTTCACAAACTTTACTTTCGTAGCCAATATGAATTGTTGGAGTTCCTTCTACAATAAAGAAGAATACATCTACGGGCATTTTACGAGGCTTTAAACTTTCGCCAGGCTTGAGCGCCATTAGCATTACTTGTGCAGAATCTTTGTTGTACATTTCCCTGACATCAATTTTGTGGGTAGTTTCTTTAATTGGTTGATCTTGATATTTAGTGATTATCATACAATTATAGTTTAATAATTATTTTTAGAAAAGTAAGTGAGTATTCGCTCACAAAGATAGATGAAGTTTTTGTAATAATACATTATCGGTCGTTTTTTAGTTTAGATTAACTATTGACAAATAATTTACATAAGATAATTGGAGAGTTCTCTTTATCTTTACCCCGTCAAAAAATATTAGCATAAATTAAAATGAAAGTAAGAGATAGCGGAATGCCTGAGGAAACTAAGTGGAATGACTTTTTCGATATAGATTCCATTTTATCTGAATTGAATATTGATTCAAAAATTGTTAACTTAGTAGAAATTGGAAGTGGATACGGAACTTTTACAATTCCCACAGCAAAACTAATAAGTGGAAAATTGTTCGCTTATGACATTGAAGAAGAGATGGTTGAGACTCTCAATCTAAAAATACAGAATGACCATATTACTAATGTTGTGTTGGAGAAACGAGATATTCTTTCTCAAACGTGCGGCGTTCCTCACAATTCGATTGACTACGTAATGTTATTTAATATTTTACACCACGAATCGCCTTTGGAGTTTATAAACGAGGCTTATCGGATTTTAAAACCTGCTGGAAAAATTGGAATCATACATTGGAGAAGCGACATATCAACTCCACGTGGTCCCGATTTGAGTATCAGACCAAAGCCAGAACAAGTTACAACTTGGTTTGACCAACAAAAATTTTTGATAGAAAAACAACCATTTATTATTGAACCCTATCATTTTGGAATTGTTGTCACAAAAGTTTTAAATAAAACTTAAAGAAATATCTTTGGCTAAATAAAAAATCAGTATACACATAATGATTAAACCTATAAAATAACAATATCTCAATATACCTGTTTTATTCCCCCTTTAGGGGGTTAGGGGGCAGGTCTAAAAACTAATAAAATCATGAAAATCGGAATTATTCTCGAAACAAAAGAGTACGAAAAAGCATGGAACGCTTTTCGTTTTGCAGTTACAGCAAAGAAACAAGGTTACGAAGTGAAACTTTTCCTTATGGGTGAAGCCGTTGAATGTGAAGGCTTAACGAACGATAAATACAATGTGGACGAACAGCTGAAAAAATTTGTAGAAGTCGGTGGCGAAATTCTGGCTTGCGGCACATGCTTAAAGTCCAGACAGTTAGATAGTACGGAAGCTTGCCCCATCTCAACCATGATTGACTGTTTAAATGTGGTAGTTTGGGCTGACAAAATGGTTACGTTTTAACAACAAGTATTAAATTCATTTTTTCTTTCGGAAATGATATTTATACCATACCACTAATCCGCCAATTACAGTAAATATTATCAGTATTCCGCCTAATGGCACTACCAGGATGTAAAATATGCCCAGAAAGGCTCCGTAAATTCGCCCGGTATGAACTTCGAGTGCTAAAGTCCATAACGACATGGGGGCATTGTCGATTACGTTTTTCGGCATTGGTGTAAACTCATTTTCGCCGTTGATGTTCATAGCGCCATGCTGGTATTCGAACGCTATTGGTTGCCCTTTATAGTCGGTACTAAACCCGGTTATTTTATAATCGCCAACGGGTGGTCCTTTCTTTAGGGGACGAATATATGGTTGTTTTTTTATCAAATCGAATACCTCACCTGTTTTGTAATTCCACATAAAAAGTCCTTCGAACGAACCTACCATAATGTTTTCGGCATCTAATTGCTCAAAAACAGTAACACCCATTACACTGGCTGGTGGCTGAGTATCAAACAGTTTTGCTCTGTTTTTAAAATCTTTATCCAGCGAATATAAACCTTCGGATGTGGAAATGATAAACTTTTCTTCTTCAGGAATATACATTATCCGGCGCAAAACATCGTACCAAGGATTAGGCGTGTCCAGTTCAGTAAAAGGTATTTTCGAGACCCGGTTGTATGCAATAGCAATCAAAAGTGGTGGACGAAGAAACATGCCTGTGAGGGTTGTGAAAAATAGAAAAATAGCTGTTATCCAACCAATTTTGTTATGCCATTTCAGGTTCCACTTGTGGGTTTTGCGTATCGATTCTTGCTTGGGTTTGTTGGCTTTTAGCTTTTTGAGTTTCCGTTTCGAAAAAAACAAAATAACTCCACCCACACTCAAAAAAATAAAAACTACAGCCATAAGGTCGACCAACAATTTACCAATTTCGCCATAAATTTCGCCACTGTGTATTACCCAAAGTGTTTTAAAAAGCCCCACTTTGTCGTCAAAGTTTTCGGGTTGCGGTAGGTTAATGGTGCCGAAATTCTTCAGATTGGTAGTAACCAGCAAGTGAGAGCGCGTCAGAACAAAAGTGCTATCGCCTTTTTGGAGTATATCCACCACATTTTCTTCGTGAAGAGGCAACGGAATTTTCAACCACTTTTTTTGTTCGCTGTCGAATTTGTACAATCCAAATAATGTTCCGGCCAACAAGGTTTGGTTAGTTTTTAATATTTTGAAAATCTTGCGGTTATCTATACCGGCATGGAAACCGAGATTGAAATCGGTGAATTTCGAGAAAGTGGAATCGGTATGCCAAACGCCAATATTACCGTAAGTCAGAAAACTGTTTTCGTTCAGTTTTACAGTGGCACGTACTGCGGCATTGTTCCAGTTGGTGTACCGAAAATCCTTAGGAAGTATTTTCCTGTTGAGATCAACCGATGATAAAAGTTCCCTGTGATTGAGAATAATTCCCGAAATAGAAAACAAAATAATCAACAACGCAATAGCCAACCCTACCCATTTGTGGGTTTTTCTGAAAAATTTATACATACGATTATATTACCAGTCCAACAATTTCCGATCTCCGCTAATACTCTGAATTTCTGATATTTCCTGCGAAACTTCCAACGAACCTTTATATTCATTATTCTCATTACGAACTGCAAAATACTGAATTAGTATAAACTTCGGCCCCATGTGAAACCAAAATGAAGCCACATCTTTTTCGCCCGTTCGGAACGATTCAACAATGCGCTCCACCACATGTACACTTTCGGGAGGATGGCAAAATTGCACTTTTCGACCAATAATTGCTGGCGTACGTGGAAAAATTCGGTGGGGTGGATTGGAATAGAATCGCACCGTATCGCTTTCGTCGACATAAGTAATATCTACCGGCAAATGATTGAAAATGAGATTGAATTGTTCTGCCGTAAGTATGCCGGTTGGTAAGTGAATTTTATCTTCGGTACTGAAAAAATGTTCTTTGTTTTTTAGTCCGGGTTGTTTCAACTCCGCATAAGGCAGTCCGATACCAATGGTTTGTTGGAGCATAGCGGCAAATTCTTCGTTCGTCAGGGTTTCGAGCAGCATAGGGAAAATTATTTTTTCTTCCCTGAGAATAATGGTGTTTACATTGAAAAAAACCAAGCCGCATGTTGAATTAAATTCCTGCAAATCAATTTCGGGAGTACCCAACAACTCGATAAGTTTGCGCACATTCCTTCGAATATCGTCGTGAAACGACCACATCAGTTTGACACATTGGTGGTGTTTCCACTTACTTTCCAATACCGGAAAAACCACATTCTCGATCACCGTATAATGCAAAAAGAATTTCTCGAAAGCTTCTAACTTTTGTATTAATGCCTGAACATGAATAACTTCCGTCTGTTTGTTGATGGCTTTGATATGCTCACGCATATCTTTTAAATTAGCCAAAGCCACAGCGTTATCCTGTATATAAACGTCCAAAATTGAACCCTGAGCAGGAGTCAGAGCAGGATATTCGAGAATGGTTTGATACAAAATATTGAAAAGTTTATTGGAAACAATTTTCAAATCTTCGATTGAAATCTGTTTATCCATCAAAATATCAAAAGCACCCACAATATCATGCGGGATAAACTTGCTCGTTTTAAGCGCGTGCTTTTCAATGAGTTGCAAACCATTTTCACCTTGCAGCAATCCCAGCATGTAATTTGCTAACTCTTCGGCTCTTTGTTCGGCGTTGTTTGTAAATTCAGACATAGTTGTACGGAATTTCTTATTTCAAATATAAACTGCTCAATTCGTCTACCATTTTCAGGTATTTATCGTGATATTCGTTGTTGGTAGTAGCTAAATTAGCTTCTTCAAAATCCTGCGACATAGTTTCGAGTATGCTTCCCGGCAACATTCTTTCGGCCATTGGGTATAAAATATTATTTTCTTTGGCAATGTGATTTGTGAGCAATGTGCAGAAATTCAACAAATTAGATTCTATGTCAGTTAGTGCATCAGTATTACCTTCTTTGTATTCGATCACGGCTTTGGCTGCCTGTTTAATATAGTTTCTGCCTTCGTCGTGCTCCGAAAGCATTACGCCAACAGGTCCACCTTCGCGAGGCATTCCGTGTTTTTCCAGTTCCATGAACAATACATCTTCTTCTTTGAGATGATGGTATTTGTCAGCAAAATTTTGCACAAAATCAATTATTTCTTCCACATGTTGAAGATTAATCTTGGTCTCGTCGTTTTTGTTTAATATGGTTTGAGTTATTTCAATCATTTGTAAAATGCTATCGTGCTCTTTTACTAATATTTCTATGGCTGTCATATCTTTATTTGTTTTGCATGTTTTGAATGGCATTTCTATTTTGTTCGGCAGTAGGCGATGGTGTTTTCACAACCAATACTCTAAAGTCGGCATTACTTTCGTTGTACAGGCAATGTGGAATGTTTTTGGGGCTATCAATAAGCCAATCCTTAGTTGCAGTTTGTTTTTCGTCGCCAATTTCAATAACTCCCTCACCCTCCAACACATAGAAAAATACGTTTACAGCAGTAGTGTGTTTTTTAAGGCTTTCGCCTGGTTTTAAGTGGATATGAACTACCTGCACATCATCGTTTGCATGCAATTTTCGGGCATCTACTCCATGTGGATTGTTGGTAGTTGCCATTTCGTTGTATTTTATTCTTTCCATTATCAATTTTTATTATTTTATAAATAAGCGGGAAAACTGCTTCCAATTTTCCCGCTGTAAATTTAATTTATTTTTTTAGCAAAAAATGTTTTTTGTGCTAAATCGTAAAAAATAATCAATCCGCCCAATACCATCATACCATCGGGCAATGTACGAGCCCACATCCAGCCTTTCAGACTTTCAACCGTTTCGCGCATACGGGCAAGGAAATAACCCGACTCCATCGCCACTTCGGTTTGGTGAATGCCCACAATATAGGTTGGGATAGCATAAAGCAATGCACCTATGGTTAGAACCCAGAAGCCTATTTTGCTCAACTTATCATTCCATACATAATTGTTTGCCAATGCGTTAGCACGCGAAGTCATGTATAGGAATGCCAACGAAATGTAACCAAACGCGCCTAACAACGCAATATGTCCGTGAGGCATAATCAGATAGGTTCCGTGCGAGTAGTAACTAATTGTTGGTGTATTGATAACCATACCGAAGAATCCGGCACCAATCCAGTTCATAATTGCCGAACCTGCAATCCACATAAACGGTATTCCAAAATGGAACTCCTCTCCGGTGTACAATTTTTCCCGCTGATTTTTCATCGCTTCAATTATCATCAGTGCCAATGGCAGTGGTTCGAGCGCTGAGAAAATACCACCAATTGCAATCCAATATTCGTCTAATCCTTGCCAGAAATAATGGTGACCAACGCCCAATGTTCCACTTAACGAAATAAGGAATAGTTCGAAGAACATAACTCGTACAGCAGTTTTGTGGCTGATAAGACCCAGCGAAACAGTAAAGAATGCAATAACACCCGCTGCAAAAAGCTCAAATGTTAATTCAACCCACAAATGGATTACCCACCAACGATAATAATCGTCGACGGTATAGTTTGGAACAATTTTATGAACCGGCATCATACCTGCCATATAAAGTGTGGCAATGGCAAAAGCCGACCAGATAATGGTACTTACAATAGGATTGTTAGTTGCCGATTTGCGAATAAGCGAAATGATTAATAAGAACCAGAAAACCAGACCGATAACCAATCCAATATCCCACACACGAGCCAGATTTATCAACTCACGACCTTCGTTACCTAACCAAAACCAGGTTTCGCGCATTTGTCCGGTTGCGCCCATGTACAAGCCAATCATTGAGCCAACTGCTACAACCAACAAAGCAGACCAAAGCACATCAACCAACCAGGGGTATTTATGATCTTTGTTGGCAACCCAAGGGGCAATTAACAATCCACCAACTAACCAACCCACTGCAACCCAAAGTATTGCCAACTGTGTGTGCATAGATCGCAATACATTAAATGGTAGAATTTCCTGCGAAATAATAAAATCCTTGCTTGGCTCGGTGTATAAGTGGGCCAAATAACCACCCAAAAAGAGCTGAACCAAAAATAATCCGGCTACAATTGGAATGTATTTCAATAATTTTTTCTGCGAAGGAAACATCGAAGTAATTTTCATTGCCGGTTCCAGATGTTCATCTTCGTCTTTTTTAAATAAATATTCGTAGGATAAATAAATCACTACAATAGTTAATGTCCACAAAACCAAGAATTCCCAGAGCGAAATTTTGTGCGAGTTGAATGTCAAATCCTGATCAATAAGTGGCTCGGCAGGCCAGTTGTTCGACCATGTGCGGGTTGTTCCCGTGCGATACGACGAAGCTACTAACTGTGCCCAATCTACAAATGCCGCAATTTTTACAGCCTCTTCGGGACGAATTACGCCTCCACGCCAAGCGCGTTCGGGGTCGCCCTCTACAAGCAATTTGGTGAGGTACTTTACATTTTCTTTGTAGGCAGCCGCCGACGCATTGGTGTAAACGGTAGTACTTTCGAGAAGCGTTGTTTGTTTCTTAAAGTCCTGTTTTACACGTTCTTTTACAGCGCCACGTTCTACTTCGGTAAGCTCAGCATTTTTCTTTTTGTACAATTCCATACCATAGTAATCGTACAAAAATGTAGCACGATAGTGTACAAAATCGGTTGAAAAATCGGGTCCCATATAAGCACCCATTCCCAACAACGAACCCCAGTCGGTTAAGTCGAACTGCTGAAAATAGCCCTTTCCCGCTACCACATCGTCGTAGGTGTAAAGCACTTCACCACTTTCGGCAGTAACCTGCTGAGGAATTGGCGGAACTTCTTTTTGCAGGTTTGCAGTGTAATAAATCAACACCGAAACCATAATCAGTGCAATAATCCAGAAGGAAGTTGATAATCCCTTCCGGCTCATAAATTTGTCAAGCAA
>CAMDNO010000037.1 GCA_945902955.1 Porphyromonas cangingivalis | reverse complement strand
AACCTGGGGTGCTAAATATGTGGCAGTAATAGCCAATCATCACGATAATTTTGATTTATTCAGCAGTTCAGTTCATCCCTGGAACTCGACCAAAATGGGACCAAAACGCGATATTGTTGGTGAGTTTTCGCGCGCTGCAATAAAAAATAAGCTTAAATGGGCTGCTACTGTACATGTTTACAGAGCCAAAGGTTGGTTAGCTCCCGCTTTTGGTGCCGACAAATCGGGCGAGATGGCCGGGGTTCCTTATGACGGAAATCTTACAACAGCAGATGGAAAAGGGAAATGGTGGGAAGGAATGAATCCGCAGCAATTTTATGCCACAAATTATCCTGATTTTGAGAAAGAACTCACCATGAGACACCTGGAGTTGGTAGAGAACTATAAACCTGATATTCTGTATTTTGATGATTCAAAAATACCTGATCCTATACTGCTTGCCTGCCAAAAGTTGTATTTGAACAGTTACAAAAAAAATGGTTCCAATCAAACAGTTATTACAGTAAAAAGTCCAGAAAAAGGTACAGTGCGCGATGTGGAAAAAGGCGTAAGCGAAGGATTATTGCCAGAATATTGGCAATCGGAAACCACCTTGGCGGAAGATTGGTTTTTAAAACCAAAAGCCGATGGAACCAGTCAGTTAAAGCATAATGTGCGAAGTTTAAAAGAGCTTTTGGTTGACGTAATCAGTAAGCGGGGATCACTTATGGTGAATATTGCTGTTCGTGGCGATGGGTCTGTTCCGAAGGATCAGTTTCAAATTATGACTGAATTTGGACAATGGCTAAAAGCCAATAGCGAAGCTGTTTATGGTACTGAGCCCTGGAAAATTTATGGTGAAGGTGGCGAAACAAAGGGTGGTCATTTTAACGAGAGAGGCATCGACTCTAAACCCTGGGATAGTACTGTATTTCGGTTTACACGCGATAAAAAGAATAAAATTTTATATGTATATGTGTTTGGAAATCCGAATGCTAAGGCGTTGTTGATAAAATCATTAGCCGAACAAAAACTTTTTGCAGCACAAATAACACAAGTATCACTAATTGGAAGTAAACAAAAAGTTCAATGGAAACTTACAACCCAAGGGTTATCGGTAGAAATGCCAAACAAACTACCCTATCAGGATTGTAATGTGCTTAAAATTAATACAACAGATTTAGATTGATGATTTTGAAATAATATGCACAGAAGTATTGTACAGATTGCATTAATATTTTTTTTCGTTTCATTACCATTAAACGCAAAAAAAAAATACGACAACCGCGCCTATTGGGTTTCAGTTTTAACAAAGATATCAGACCCTGTAATTTCGAATTTAGCTAACGAGAAGTTGCGGATAAACATGCCCATCGAGTGTAAAGAAATAGCTCGCAAAGAAGTGGCACATCTCGAGGCGTTTGGACGTACTTTTGCTGGTATTGCACCTTGGTTAGAATTAGGGTCGGATGCCACACCCGAAGGTAAATTGCGTGCTAAATATATTGACTTAACCCGAAAAGCAATTGCGAATGCAGTAAATCCGGACTCGCCCGATTTCCTTAATTTTAATAATAAAATAAGGCAACCATTGGTAGATGCGGCTTTCATGGCAAGTGGTCTGCTGTATAGTTACAATCAGGTGTGGCTTCCACTCGATTCTGCTACCAAAGCCAATGTGATTAAAGCCTTGCAATCCACAAGAACTTTAATACCTTATGAGAATAACTGGTTGCTTTTTAGTGCAATGATAGAGACCTTTTTGCTGAAAGCCGGTGCGCAATATTGTCCAAAATCAATAGAATATGCTTTGATAAAGCACAAGGAATGGTACAAGGGCGATGGTACTTTTGGCGATGGCTCTGAGTTTCACTGGGATTATTACAACAGTTTTGTTATTCAACCAATGATGCTTACAATTACAAAAGTACTCAAGGAAAATGCGCAGGATACGATTTGGAAATACGAAAAAGTGTTGGAGAAAGCCCAACGATATGCGGCCGTACAAGAACGGATGATTTCGCCAGAAGGCACTTTTCCTCCTATCGGAAGGTCGTTGATTTATCGTTTTGGTGCTTTTCAACATCTATCTTTAATGGCATTAATCAAACGTTTACCCAAGGACGTTTCACCGGCTCAGGTACGTTCTGCAATGTCGGTTGTTATTTACAGGCTGATGAATGCTCAGGGACTGTTCGACAAAAATGGTTGGCTTCGCATTGGATTTTATGGTTCGCAGCCCGATTTGGCCGAAGGTTATATCACCACCGGTAGTTTGTATCTATGCTCCACCGGACTTTTGGCGCTTGGGTTACCAGCTAACGATCCATTCTGGACTTCGCCTGCAGAAGATTGGACAAGTGTGAAAATATGGAAAGGTATAAATATGCCAGCTGACCATTCAATAAAGTAAAATATGAAATCAAAACTATTATTTCTTTTTGTCTTTTTCATTGTTTTTCAAACAACAACTGCTGTCCAAAAACAAAAACCAATAAAAGAAGTGATTAACGCTGCACTCGAATTTTCGACCAAGCAAAGTCTGCTTATGGCCAAATCGCTCGAAAATCAAAAAGAATTATTGCCAGTCTCAACCGATAAGTATGGCAAACTTAAAACAGCAAAATCAGATTGGTGGACGAGTGGCTTTTTTCCGGGAGTGCTGTGGTATCTGTATGAGAATAAGCCATCTGCTGAAATAGAAAAATGGGCAAGGGATTTCACACAACGTGTTGCTAAGGAGCAGTTTACAAGATCTAATCACGATGTGGGGTTTATGATATTTTGTAGTTTTGGAAATGGTTATCGGTTAACAGGTGACACGGCTTATCTATCGGTTATTCGCAATGCATGTAAATCGCTTAGCACGCGTTATAATTCCAAAGTGGGTTTAATTCGTTCGTGGGATTTTGGAAATTGGAAATATCCTGTCATTATTGATAATATGATGAACCTTGAAATGATGATGTGGGGAGGTGCAACATTCAACGAACAAAGCTTTGTGGATATTTCTAATTCGCATGCCTTAAAAACAGCCATAAATCACTATCGACCAGATAACAGTTGCTTTCACGTAGTGAGTTACGATACTATTGCGGGAGGTGTGGAAAAGAAAACTACATTTCAAGGTTATAGCGACTCCTCATCGTGGGCGCGCGGACAGGGCTGGGGATTGTATGGTTATACCATGATGTATCGCTTTACTAAAGATAGCACGTATCTGAATAAAGCTCGCCATATTGCCACATATTTGTTGCAGCATCCTCGCATGCCAAAGGATAAGATTCCTTTTTGGGATTTTGATGCACCCAATATCCCTGATACATACCGGGATGCCTCGGCAGGAGCTATCATTTGTTCGGCACTCATCGAATTAAGTGGGTATGTGACCAAAAAAGAATCGAAATATTATTTAAAAATTGCCGAAACTCAACTCCGAACATTAAGCACAACACAATATACAAATGCATTAGGGAATAATGGCAATTTTATTCTGAAACACAGTGTGGGTTTTTTGTCTGCTAACAGCGAAGTAGATGTGCCACTTACGTATGCCGACTATTATTATGTGGAAGCATTAATGCGGTTTAAAGAATTATTGAAATGAAATTATTAGTTAATGAAAGATCAATACAGAACCGTTTTTTTTAGATTTTTGATAAGCTGTTATTCAACTTTAAGTCCACTTTTTTTAATGTTAAATTTGAACTCATTACACAAATAATCAGGCGGTTGACTCCTGATTTTGAATGTAACAATCCACATTGTTTTTTTATAGCTGATTTTACTTATTCTTTCTATCTATTTTTGTGTCTGAAAACTAATTCTTCGGAATCTTGTATTACATAAAAAAAACAGCTGTCTGTTTTGTAATAAAAGAATAAACCACAAGTAAATCAAAATTTAATTCACACTATCAAAAATATCACAAAATGAAGAAAATCATAGCTGGTAGCATAATTTTATTAGCATTGTTCAACATGACTATAAATGCCAAAGCCGACGAAACTGATAAAAAAGTAAATGCCATTCTGAAAAAAATGACCCTTGAGGAAAAAGTAGGTCAAATGGCTCAAATTACCCTCGATGTGGTAGGTCAGGGCAAAAGCCGTTACGAAAGTTACGAACCTTTTGCGTTGGACAACAAAAAATTGGAAGATGCCATTTTGAATTATCATATTGGTTCTATTTTGAATACTTCGAACAACCGTGCGCGTACGCCTCAGGTGTGGTTTGGTATTGTGTCGGGCATTCAGGATATGGCTATGAACAAAACACGCATTAAAGTGCCTGTTTTGTATGGTGTGGATGCCATTCATGGTGCAACTTATACGGTTGGAGCAACTCTTTTTCCTCAGCAAATTGCTTTAGCAGCTACATTTAATCCTGCTTACGCTTACAAAATGGGCGAAATTACTGCTTACGAAACACGCGCCAGTAGTATTTCATGGAACTTTTCGCCAGTGCTTGATTTAGGACAAAATCCAGCATTTCCACGTCAGTTCGAAGGATTTGGCGAAGACCCTTACCTCGGTTCTGTGATGGGCTCACAAATAATTAAAGGTTACGAAGGCGATAAAAACGATGTTTCGAATCCCGAAAAAGTGGCATCGTGTATGAAGCATTTTCTGGGGTATGCTGTGCCCGTTTCGGGCAAAGACCGCACACCCGCTTACATCCCCGAAAACGTATTGCGCGAATATCATTTGCCGGCTTTTAAAGCAGCCATTGCAGCAGGTGCTAAAACAATTATGATTAACTCCGGCATTATCAATGGTGTGCCGGTACATTGTAATTATGAAATTCTGACAAAATTATTGCGCAAAGAGCTTGGTTTTAAAGGACTTGTAGTAACCGACTGGGGTGATATTGAAAATTTACATAGTCGCGATCAAGTAGCCAGTTCTAACCGTGAGGCGGTTAAAATGGCCATCAATGCAGGCTGCGATATGTCGATGATAGCTTATAAATACGAACCATTTTGCAACGATTTGATTTCGCTTGTAAAAGCGGGCGAAGTAAAACAAAGTCGTATTGATGAAGCTGTGCGCCGTATTTTACGTTTGAAATTTGAGTTGGATTTGTTCGACCATCCTACCACTAATTACGCCAACTACCCCAAATTTGGTTCTGCAGAATTTGCGAAAGCATCATATACTGCCGCCACCGAGGCCATTACTTTGTTGAAAAACAAAAACGGCATTTTACCATTGGCCAAAGGCAAAAAAATACTGGTTGTAGGACCAAACGGAAATACCATGCGCTCGCTCAACGGTGGTTGGACATATTCCTGGCAAGGCGAAAAAGCCGACGAGTTTGCTGGTGAACACAATACTATTTTCGAAGCCATGGCGCAAGAATTTGGACGTGAAAATGTTAGCTATGTGGCTGGTGTAGAGTACGAAAAAGCTATTGAATACTATAAAGAAAAACTCGTTGATTTTGAAAAAGTAGTACCCGCTGCGCAACAATCGGATGTGGTGATACTTTGTTTGGGCGAAAATTCCTACACCGAAGGTCCCGGTAATCTGAACGATTTGCAGTTGAGCGACAGGCAAATAGAGTTAGCACGCGAAGTTGCCAAAGCAGGCAAGCCAGTTGTATTGGTACTCAACGAAGGTCGCCCACGTGTTATTGCTAAAATTGAGCCTTTGTGCGACGGTGTGTTACAAACTTATCTGCCCGGAAATTATGGTGGAGATGCGTTGACACATATCCTCAGCGGAAAAGTAAATCCGTCGGGTCGATTGCCATATACCTACCCCAAAGCGCCTAACTCATTGGGAACCTATTATCACAAACCTTCGGAAGTAGTGAAAACCATGGCTGGTGTGTATAACTATGGTGGCGATTTTGCTCCGCAATATACCTTTGGCAGTGGACTGAGCTACACCACTTTTGAATACAGCAACCTGAAAGTAAACAAAACCGAATTTACGGCAGCCGATGAACTGACGGTTACCGTAGATGTGAAAAATACCGGAAAAATTGCCGGAAAGGAAGTTGTAATGCTCTTTAGCTCTGATAAATATGCGTCGCTAACGCCTGATGTAAAACGCTTACGTCGATTTGAAAAAATCGAACTTCAAGCAGGTGAAACTAAAACAGTTATTTTCAAAATCTCGGCTAAGGATTTAGCTTTTGTAAACCTGAAAAATCAGTGGATTACCGAACCTGGCGAATTTGATTTAACCGCTGCTAATCAGAAAATTACAGTTAATTTTAAATAGAAAATTTAACGCAAAGAATAATCAGTTAGAATAGTAGTTTGTTAGGAAAATTATGGTGTATTTATTGATTTGGCTAAAGCCGAATACCTTTCCTACTTTTCCGGCAGCTAAAGCAGCCGGCAATTGATAACTAAAATTACAAATATCTGCAATAATGAAAAACTTCAAAGCCCTTATAGCATTACTCCTTTTGTTTCAGCAGATAACTTTTGCTATTTCAAAAAATATTATTTCTTCGGATACAATAGTGGAAGTTTATACCACTACGGCTGATAAATCCAAGCTTTTCGAAGCAACTACAACTACATTTTTGAATACTAAAAATGCAGAAAGTGAAGCAAAAATTACATTAAATCCGGCTATAAAGTACCAACAGATGGACGGCTTTGGGGCTGCAATTACGGGCTCTACATGCTATAATCTGCTTAAAATGAGTAAAAATGACCGAGCAAAAATTCTGACAGAAATCTTTGACCCCAAAATCGGAATGGGGCATAGCTACGTTCGCATTTCGTTGGGTTGTTCCGACTTTTCGCTGGACGAATATACGTATTGCGATACGCCTGGAATTGAAAATTTCGAAATTCATAGATTAGACAAACGCGACTTATTTCCAATTTTAAAGGAAATATTGGCAATAAATCCAACGCTAAGAATTATGGCATCGCCTTGGACTCCTCCGCGCTGGATGAAAGTAAATAATCTGAAAGAATTACAACCATACAACTCATGGACTTCGGGTCAGTTAAATCCCAAATACTATGATGCTTACGCTATCTATTTTGTGAAATATGTTCAAGCAATGGAAGCCGAAGGTATTCCTATTGAGTCGATAACAATTCAAAATGAGCCACTTAACCGAGGTAATTCTGCTTCGCTTTTTATGACATGGCAGGAACAGCGCGATTTTATAAAAAAATCGTTAGGCCCAAAATTTCGTGAAAATAATATCAAAACAAAGATGCTGATTTATGACCATAATTATAATTACGATTCCGAAAAGGCAGAATGTTGGGACCAGATTGATTATCCACTTCATATTCTCAACGATAAAGAGGCTGCTCAATACATTCAAGGTTCGGCATGGCATGCCTATGGAGGCAGTGTAAAAGAGTTAGAAGATATTATTGCAGAGCATCCCGATAAAGGCATTTATTTTACCGAAATTTCTATTGGCGATTGGGGTTACACTTTTCCGGGCGACTTAATGTGGTGTATGAAAGAAGTGGGACTTGGCACTATAAACCGAAATGGTAAGGCGGTGATTGTTTGGAACTTAATGCTCGACGAAAAAAATGGACCTGACCGGCCGGGTGGTTGCAATACCTGCTACGGAGCTATACGCATTGATAGTAAAAATTATAGTTATGAAACACTCGAAAGGCTTAGTCATTATTATGTAATAAGCCATTTATCAAAAGTTGTAATGCCGGGCGCCTTTCGTATTAACATACAAAATACCAACCCAACCATAAACTGTTCGGCTTTTGTTAATCCTGATGGTTCGTTAGCACTTGTTGCACTCAACGAAAGCAACGAGACCACTTTTATTTCAGTTTCATGCAATGGTACATTTTTCGAACATAAAATCCAGGCAAAATCAATTGTTTCGTTTCGTTGGAAGAGTACTGCATCTCACTAATTTTTTAGTAATTATAACTTTCTTTCATCCTTTGTAATCCACTTTTTTAAATAGCTGAGTTCGATTTATATCTCAGTATATCAATATATTATCATTGATATACTGATTTTGCATCCACTTTATTTTTTAGAGTAAGATTTTTACAAACAGTATCATATATCTTTGCTTTAATCAATTCACTTTTTTAATAAATTACAGTACAAATCTTTTAATATTTCATTTGTTATGAAAAAATCAAAAAACCTTTTTTTGGTCATTCTTTTGCTCGGTTTATCCGGATTAGTTAAAGGAGCTGATGTTTCATTGGTAAATTTCGAAAGTCCAACAGCGATTGGAGCCTTAGCCAATGGTAGTTTATGGACAGGTAGTTCGAGTAGCTTGTATGTGGGTGCAAATCCTCAAACTTCGGGCATCAATACTACTGCACAAGCAGGATACGCCATTAGAACTACTTCGCAGGGAAGTACTTTTCAGGCAGAGTTTAATGTGCTTACTCAAAACTATAACGGTGTAAAGTATTTTCACATTATGGTTTACAAGCCTAAACAATCGAAAATGCAATTGATTGGCCGACAGAATTCTCCAACAGTTTCTGGTAATACTTGGGATAACCGCTTTACTGCAAAAGCTTACTACACAGATGTTGAGAATCAATGGGTAGATGTGGTATTCAAATATGATTTTACAACAACAAATCTAAGAATTGATCGGTTTGTTTTGTCGTTAGATATGATTGCCCCGGGTACACGCTATTCAGGTAACACTAACATTTATTTCGATGAAATTATTGTAAATGATGACCCACAACCACGTGGCAGAACAGTAGATTATTCTGCAAAACAACTACCTGAAAGCTTTGAAGGAACCTCAACAATTATAGAAAAAAGTTTTTTTGGAATTTATAATTACTGGAAAAATGGAGGGGTTAATGACGAAACAGCAACCGAAACAATTGTTGCTAATCCTGCCAAAAACAATGTCAATGAAACCAATAATGTGCTTAGAATGATGTATCGTTCATCATTTTGGTGGGATAGTTGGTTGCAAGTAGAATTAAATCAGGGAGCTGGTATGACAGTCGGTGCGAGTAATAAGTATTTGCACATTATGATGTATAAAAATGCAGATGCTCAATTTGCTGTCACAACCCGTGTAGGTTCTTCGGAATCGGGTTGGTTAAGAACAACTACAAACAATACGAGCCCTGATTATGCTAAAGCAAATGGTTGGCAGGATTTGGTTATTGAAATACCTTCTGCAAATTATGGTTTGATAAATAGGTTAAGTATAAATGGACATACAACTGGGCCGGGTGCTAGTGATTTACCTGTTTATATCGACGAAATTGAATTTTCGAGTAGTGCCACACCTCGCACGATTTTTAATGTAGCTAAAACTTATGATTTTGGAGCACAGGCAGTTAATGGTACATATACATACAGTTTACCCATCACTGCCGGTGCATTGCTCAATGGCGATTTAACCGTATCGATGAGTGGTAGTTCAGATTTTAGTACCACTAGCACTACACTTACTCAGGCTCAGGTTACAGCAGGTACCACTATAAACTTAACCTATATTCCTACTACTTTAGGTGCAAAAACAGGTACATTATCCATTATGAGTAATGGTGTTACATTGGCACAGGTAGGCATTGCCGGTGTAGGTGGAGATCCGAATGAGGTAATAGATATTGATTTTGAAAGCGGTTCGTTTTTTGCGACAACTCCTGCTAATACTATGAATGGTGGCGTTGACGATGCGCTTACAATTGTTGATAATCCATCGAAAACAGGATTAAACACTAGCAATAAAGTAGCAATGGGTGTACGAAGTGCAGCTGGTACTTCTACTTTTCAAGCTGAATTTAATATTGAGCCTACAGTAATAAACACTACCCGTTACCTGCATGTATATGTATATAAACCTACTCATGCATCCATGACCTTGTATGGTCGCAACAATTATCCTTTATCAGGAAGTAGTTCGGATAATGTTTATACTGCAAACCACATGTATTATACAAAACAAACGAACGAATGGGTAGATGTGGTATTTAAAATAACCGGAAATGGTAATAAAATTGACCGTTTGATTCTTGGTTTGGATAATTTCAGCCCTACGGGACGCTATGCAAGTAATTCAAACTTTTATTTTGACCAAATATTGTTGAACGACGATCCAAATCCACGTGGAGCAACACTTCCAACTAAAAAAACTACTTTCCCCGAAGACTTTGAAGGAACTTCGTACGTTGGAGACCCAACCTATTTTCCAACAACTTACTCTTGGATAACAAATAGTACACATGCTAATAGTGCCATTGCTTATGAATCGGTCGTTGCTAATCCATTAGTTAGCAGTGTTAATAATAGTAGCAAAGCATTTAAAACAACTCAAACTGCTACAAACAGCACTTGGTGGACACGCATTCAGTTTGAATTAAATAATGGTTTGGGAACAACAGTAGGTGCAGGAAACAAATATTTCCATGTAATGATGTATAAAGCCGGTTCTGGTGGCGAAGTAAAAGCATTTTTTATTAGAACCGATAATGCCCAACAAGAATGGATTAACCCTTCTGCGGTATATGCGTATGCAGGTTGGCAGGACATGGTATTTGAAGTACCTGCTGCAGTTTATGGCGACATAAAAAAAGTAGCAATTTTACCACACGGTGGTAATGCAACCGACGTGGATGTGTATTTTGATAATATTGAATTTTCGGCCAGCAGCACTCCACGCACAAGTATTGCAACTAGCGCTACCAATTATTTCCGTTCGGTAGGTTCGGGTAGTTGGGATAATTTGGCAAACTGGGAATCGTCGTCGGATAACAGTTATTGGATTCCTGCAACAGCTTTACCTACTTCGCAAGCTACTGCTGTTGATATTAATCCTACGACACAAATAACAATGCCATCGGGTACAACACTGGCTCCTGTTACTGTAAAAGCTGGTGGAAAATTAACATTAAACAACAATGTAACACTGAATGGTGTAACATTACAAAGCGATGCTACTGGAACTGCTACTTTTGTAGACACCAATAACGATTCGCCACAAAGTGTAACGGCCACAGTACAGCAGCATCTCACAGCTGAACGTAACTGGTACACAGCAAGTCCGATAGCAACAGGAACTGCTTCAGGTCTTAGTTTAGGAACTTCGGTGCAAACCTACAGCGAAAGCTCAAAAGGCTGGACAATTTTAGGAAGTAGCGATGCACTTGTAGCTGGAAAAGGCTATGTGTCGGTAGCAACTACGGGTACAGGATCTGCTGGTACTGTAAGTTTTAGCGGCGTACTCAATACGGGAACTATACCCGTTGCAGTAACGCGCACAGGTACTGATAAAGCAGGTTTCAATTTGGTGGCAAACCCATATCCTTCGTACTTAGACTGGACATTGGTTACTGCAGACCCACTCAATGCCAATATTGGTACAACAATATGGTTCCGCACTAAAACGGCTGCCAATGCCTATACATTCTCAACCTACAACAGTACAGGAAATATTGCTGTTGCCAATAGTGCTGCTACTAACATAACCAAATACATTCCACCTATGCAGGCATTCTGGATTAGGGTAAATAGCGGAACAGCTTCGACCAATCTGACATTTAAAAACACGATGCGCTCACACCGCGATGTGAATGGTAATACCATAAAAGCTCCAAAACAAGACAGTCAGAAATTGTTAAGACTAAAAGTATCAAACGGATTAAATTCTGATGAAACAGTGCTCTATTTCGATGCCAATGCACAAAACAGTTTCGATAAATATGATTCGCAAAAAATGTTTAATAATAGCAGCGTTCAACCGGAAATTTATAGCGTTTTAGGTAGTGAACAGTTGGTTATTAATGGATTGAGCAATTCGGCTCTCGATAGCGAACAAATCTTAGGCTTTCATACGGGCGAAACTTCAAACTTCAATATTTCTGTTTCCGAAATGCTAAATTTTGAAGAAAACACAACAGTTTTATTGAAAGATAAATTGGTAAACAATGAAATTGAATTGACAGAAAATTCGGTTTATCAATTTAGCTCTAATAGTGTAAAAACAACCGATAGGTTTAGTTTGATATTTAAAACTGCCGCAAATGCAACAGGATTAAATCTGCAAAACGAACAATTAAGTGCCTCGGTGTTTGTTTCGCCTTCAAATTGTATCGAAATTCGTTGCAACAAAATCAGCAATAGCAATACGCTAGTAGCCGTATTTAATTTAATGGGCGAAGTAATCTATAATGCAGCGATTTTGGAGGGACAACATACTGTAAATCAAAAGCTAAATGCAGGTGTATATCTCGTGTCAGTATCGACCAATGGTAAAGTAATTACTAAACGTGTTATCATTCAATAAAATACAGTATGAAAAAGAATATTGATTCAAAAAAACGGTTTTATAATGCCCCAAATGTCCAATTAATAACTTTGGATAATGCTATTTCGTTGCAATTGGAATCTGCTCCTCCTGCAGGTCCAAACGAACTAAGTTATAATCCCGATACACCAGCGTATCTCAATAGCAATCCTTTCAAATTAATGGGTTGATAAAAACAAAAAAGTGGGCTTTAAAGGTATATTTTATCCACTTAAATATACCTTTTAGTCCACTTTTTTTGTACTTAAACGCTTGGTTTATCCACTGAATAACAAGTATTTAATAGTTAGTTATCATTTAGTAATCCACTTTTACTTTTTTAATACACCTACTTGATAAATATAGAACCTATCTTTGCTTTCAGAAAATTTTTTGGAATAAAATATTCCGCTTCTTTTTTTAACCTTTATCTTTGTAAATCTAATTTTAAATTTGTAATATAGTATCATGAAAAAATCAGTCCTAATTTCACTATTTATATTCTTTACATTTTCAAGTTATTCTTACAATGGCTTATTGCGTGTGAGCGGTAAAAATATTGTTGATGCCGATAATACCAATGTGCTTTTGCGTGGAATTAATTTGGGCAATTGGTTGGTGAACGAAGCCTATATGATGAATACGCCAAGCAGCACAATGGGACTCGAAAGAGAGATGCGTATTGAAATGTTAAACGTACTTGGCGGCGACCAAACAAAATTAGATGCTTTCTACGCTGCATTTCATACAAATTACGTACAAAAAATTGACATTGATAAAATTGACGAATGGGGCATGAATTCCATTCGTTTACCACTCGACGAAACAAAACTTGGTACCTACAATTCTACCACTCAAGTTTATACTATAAACGAAAAAGGATTTGCACAAATCGACAGTGTGCTTAAATGGGCGCGTCCACATAATATCTATGTTATATTGGATATGCATCGCTTGCCTGGTGGTGGTCATGCAGCAATGGATGAATTTTGGGCAAGTGCTACGTTACAAGATCATTTTGTAGCAGCATGGCGAGTAATTGCTAACCGTTACAAAAACGATGATTTGGTGGCTGGTTACGATTTAATAAACGAACCAAATCACGATTTTGCCGACAATAATCTCAACAAACCATTACTTAACATTTTGAAACGGGCTACCACTGCTATTCGTGAGGTCGACAATCGTCATATTGTTTTTGTTGAAGGAAATGGTTATTCGTGGGATTTTCGTGGACTAAAAGTGCCTTGGGATGCCAATATGGTGTATGCGTTTCATAAATATATATCGAGCTGGCAAGTAGGAGATTATGATGTAAACGAAATGGTTGCCTTGCGTAATGGCACAAATAGACCTGTATGGAATGGCGAAACCGGCGAAAACTCGAACTTGTGGCTCACTAATATGGCTAAACGATACGAAGCAGAAAATATTGGCTGGAGTGTATGGCCGGCAAAGAAATTTGGTTCGGTAGTTGGACCGTTAGCCGTGCCCATTTCGCCGCTTTATGCTGCACTTTGTAATTATTGGAATTACAAAGCCGACACAACAAAACCTTATGTTGCAAAACCATCGGCAGCAGATGCTTATACAGCATTAATGGCACAAGCAGAGTTATGCAAATTTGCTAATTGCACTTTTCGCAAAGATTATATTGATGCAATTATGCGACAAACAAAAACCGATACAATTATACCTTGGAAGGCAGTAATTTTACCCGAAATTGTTGGTAGAACTACAAAAATTAATGCTTCGGAATTTGATATGGGAGTAGTTGGTAGTGCATACCAAACCTCACAGCGCGACTGGAACAATGCTTATGCTTTTCGTAATGATGAAATTAATGTGCTATCGCAAAGTGGCGAAGCCAATGGCTATGTGGTGGGTAATATCCACTCGGACAACAGTATAGGGAAAGATGAGTGGACAAAATATACAGTAACCACACCTCTCAAAGGCAAATACGAAGTGCGTCTGCGCTATTGGGCAAGCACAACTACTTCGGCTCCCGCTGTAAATTTAACAATAAATGCGAAGCAATTACTTACATCAAACTATTTGTTAAAGGCAGATACTAAATTCAATACCGAATTGCTTGGTGAAATAGATATTGAAAAAGGAAAAACGGTGATTATTCTTAATTACATTGGTACCGATTACAAAGTGAGTACTATTGATTTTAAGCTCAAAGAAATATTGCCCACAGCGCTCGAAAACACCACATTAAATCCACTCCGGATTTTGAGAAATGCAAATGAAATAACGCTTGCAGATGGTTTACAATCACCAGCAACTATTCAGATTTTTAATCAGTTAGGACAAGTTATTTTCAAAAAAAAAACCAACGATATAACTAATTTCAGTTTCACGTGCGGAAATCAAAAAGGCATTTATTTTGTTTCGGTTCAATACATTACAGGTGAAAAACAAATACAAAAATTTCAAATATACTAACTATAAATTAATTTACTAATTTTCAAAAAAAATTCATTATGAGAAAATCTTACTTTTTGATGCTTGCTGCATTATTTGCAGTTTCAGCGTTCAGCCTCAAAGCTGCCGATGTAGTATTAGCCGATTTCGAAAGTCCTACGCCGATAGGGGCATTATCAGGAGGTTCCACATGGACTGGTAGTACATTAGGTTTGTTTGTTGGTGCCAATCCGGTTACAACAGGCTTAAACACAACAGCTCAGGCAGCTTATGCCGTACGTACCAGCTCACAAGGTTCTACATTTCAGGCCGAATTTAACATTCCAACTGCAAATTACAATGGTGTAAAATACTTTCACATTATGGTTTATAGGCCACAAGTATCTAAACTTCAATTGATTGGACGTCAAAACACACCGGTTGTTTCGGGTAATACATGGGACAATCGTTTTACTGTTCCTGGATACTATACAAGCATTGTAAACGAATGGGTTGATGTGGTTTTTAAAGTAGATTTTGCATCAACCAATCTTCGTATTGATAAATTTGTACTTTCATTGGATATGTTGAATGCCTCAGGAAGATACACAACCGACACCAATATTTATTTCGACGAAGTGATTGTGAACGACGACCCGCAGCCACGCGGACGTACGGTTGATTATTCGAATTCAACTTTACCCGAAAGTTTTGAAGGAACTAACTCTTTGGTTAATGAAAGTTTTTTTGGCATAAATTATTATTGGCTCAACGGTGGAATTAACAATGATAATGTTACCGAGGAAATAGTAAGCAACCCTGCAAAAAACAACGTAAATATGACTGATAAGGCGCTTAAAATGATGTATCGCTCTACATTCAGTTGGAATTCGTGGTTGCAATTGGCACTTAATGGCGGCGCAGGTATAAATGTAGATGCCAATAATAAATATTTGCATATTATGGTTCGCAAAAATGCTAATGCAGAATTTGCAATTACTACCCGCGTAGGTACATCCGAATCAGGTTGGATTCGCACAACAACAGGAAATGTTAGTCCGGATTATGCGAAAGCAAATGGATGGCAGGATTTAGTTTTTGAAATTCCATCAGATAAATATGGCTTAATCAATCGTTTAAGCATCAACGGACACACAACAGGCCCTGGTGCATCAGACTTGCCTGTATATATCGACGAAATTGAATTTTCGAATGTGAAAGAACCCCGCACTGTTTTTAATGCGGCTAAAGCTTACGATTTTGGTGCAGCACCAATAAACAATACTGTAAATTATAGTTTGCCGATTACTGCCGGAGCTTTGTTGAATGGCGATTTAACTATTTCATTAAGTGGCGATGCTGATTTTTCGACCACAACTACAACTCTTACTCAAGCTTCAATAGCAGCCGGAACAGCAGTTGTTAATCTGTCGTACAAACCAACTTCATTGGGCGCAAAAACAGCTACTGTTGATATTAAAAGCAATGGTGTAACACTCGCACAGGTTGGTATAGCAGGTACAGGCGGTAATCCAAACGAAGCTATTAATGTTGATTTTGAAAATGGTTCTTTCTTTGCAACATCTCCAGCCAATACAATGTATGGCGGTGTAGGCGAAGCACTTACAATAGTTGATAATCCGCAAAAAACAGGTTTAAACACAACTAATAAAGTCGCTATGGGGGTGCGTAGTGCATCGGGAAATGCATCGTTTCAAGCTGAATTTAATATCGAACCTACTGTTGTTAATACAACCAAATATTTACATGTAATGGTTTTAAAACCAACACATTCGGTTATGAGTGTAAATGGTCGAAACAACTTCCCTGTTACCGGTAATAGTTGGGACAATGTATACTCGGCTTCACATTTAAATTACACAACTGTTGTAAACGAATGGGTAGATGTGGTGTTTAAGATTGATGGTGATGGTAAAAAAATCGACCGTTTGATAATTGGTTTGGACAATTGTAACCCTGCAACCCGATATGCAAGCAATACAAATATCTATTTTGATAAAATTGAGCTAAATTCAGACCCAATGCCTCGTGGTGTGGCTTCATTAGTAGCCAAAAAAACCACTTTCCCCGAAAATTTTGAAGGAACTTCGTACGTTGCTGATCCTACTTATTTCCCTTACACATACAGCTGGGTAACACCTGACTCTCACCGCAACAAAGGCTGTGCGTACGAAGCTGTTGTAGCCAATCCATTGAAAGATGGCGTAAATGGTAGCGAAAAAGTATTGAAAACAACTTTGAATGGAGGAGCTGATTGGTGGACACGTTTACAATTTGTATTGAATGATGGTTTGGGTACTACGGTTGATGCCAACAATAAATATTTACATGTAATGTTGTACAAACAAGGTACCGGAGGCGAAGTAAAAGCATTCTTTATACGTACAGATAATGTACAAAAAGAATGGATAAGTCCTTCGGCTACTTATGCTTACAACGGTTGGCAAGATTTAGTTTTCGAAGTACCTAGTGATGTTTATGGTGCTGTGAATAAAGTAGCCATTTTACCTCACGGAAGTTCGGCTCAAAATATCGATGTTTATTTCGATGATATTGAATTTACAGGTAGTGCTACTCCTCGTACCAATGTACCTACTTCAATCAACAATACTAAATCGACTGGTTTTGCCGTAGTAAAATTAGAAAACTCGTTGTTAATAAAAGGAATTAATGTTGAAAATGCAAGAATTTCGATTTACAATATGCAGGGTCAGGAAGTTATGAGTTTGAAAAATGTAAATTCAAACATTATTACGAATAGTTTATCAAAAGGTGTATATATAGTGAAAATAAAAAACAATGAAGGTGTAGAAAAGGTGTGTAAGTTTATGAATTAACAAATCAATTTTATCAGTTGGAGCACCCTAAGGTGCTTCGACTGATAAATAAAAAAATCTGGTAAAAATGAAAACTAAATTAATTACTTTATTACTGACAGCATACGCTGTATTATCTGCTTCTTATTTAAATGCTCAGGATATTGAGGTTGAAAACTTTGAGAGTGAGGTATTTGTTACTGCCGAGAAACAAGAACCGGCTACAACTGCAGATCCAAATCCGGTGGCAGCAACTGCATTAAACGAAACATTCGGTGGTGTTGACAAAACATTAGCCATTGAGGCAAATCCAATTCAGACAGGCATTAACGATTCGTATTACGCTGCTTATGCCGTTCGTGGAAATGGCGGAAATTCTGATCTTCAGGCTGAGTTCAATATTGAATCACAATCGCTTACGGGTGTGAAATATATACACGTAATGGTGCTAAAGCCTTATCATTCAACAATGAATATTGCGGGTAGGCAAAATAAACCAACTACAGGCAATACATGGATTGATAGATTCCGTGTTCCGGCTTATTACTACACCGAAATCGAAAACAAATGGGTGGATGTGGTATTTAAAGTTGATTTTGGAACGGGCACAAGCTTTGACCGTCTTTGTATACAATTGGACAATGTATCACCAGCTACCCGTTACACGGAAAACAAAAAGATTTATTTCGACGAAATAGTAATTAATGATAGTGCTCAACCTCGTGGCGATCAAACTGTATATCCTGCACCTAAAACAAGTTTTCCTGAAGATTTTGAAGGAGCAAGTACTATGGCCGACAAATTATTCTTTGGTAATTTTAATTATTGGAATACAACAGGCAATGACTTAAATTTGGGAACTCCACTTCAGGTTGTTGTAGATAATCCCGAAAAAAATGCTATTAACCCAACCAATAAAGTATTGAAATTGGTTCGTAAAAAAGAAGCTACCTGGTGGAGTAGATATCGTTTTGTAGTAAACGAAGGTGTAGGCATGGAAATTACTGCTGCTAATCGTTACGTACACATAATGATGAAAAAAGACTACGACAGCAAAGTGAGTTTCTTTGTAAATACAGCTTCGGGAACTAAAGTAGAATGGATTGCCCCTATCAAGGATTATGTGAAATCGACATGGCAAGATGTGGTGTTTAAATTACCTGATAACATTCTTAATCAATCGGTGAATTTAATTCATATATTGCCTCATTCGTCCGACATTACAACCGATGCTGATATTTATATTGATGAAATTGTATTCAACGATAAACCGGAACAACGTGGTGCTGAAGTTATCTTATCCGCATCGTACGATTTTGGAGGACTTTCTGTTGGTCAAACCAAATCGGTAAAAGTACCATTTCAAGTAATCAATGGCGGAGGAGATGTAAATATATCTGTTGAAGGAACAGGCTTTGCAACAACAAAAACAACTTATACTCAGGCACAAGCCGAAGCCGGCGACAGTTTACAACTTAGCTTTACACCCACACTAAGTGCAACGCCTTATACCGGTAAAGTTATATTAAAAGTAAACGGGTCTACGCTACGCGAAATGTCGTTGAAAGGTGAATCCCTAAGCGATAACCTGAACCTGAATATAAATTTTGAAAACGGAACTTTTTATGCTGCTACACCAACAAATATTACTTATGGAGGTCTGGATCAGGTTCTTGATATTACTGCTAACCCATTGATAGAGGGGCTTAATACAACAGCAAAATGTGCTTATGGTATTAAAAATATTGCCGGAAATCAGGATTTTAGTGCCGAATTTAATATCGAACCCGTAAATATTGTAGGTAAAAAATACATACATGTGATGGTGCTAAAACCATCGCACTCTAAAATGTGGCTTGCATTACGTAATAATACGAACCCTGATGGCGCTGCTACAAGCATATATTCAGCTGTAAATAAATATTGTGTTTCTACCGAATCGCAATGGGTGGATGCTGTATTTGAGGTAATTGGTACAGGTCGTAAAGTGGACAGACTGGTTATTAATCTGGATAATTGTGTTCCTACCGAACGTTTCACTCAGAATACAAACATTTATTTCGACGAAATTGTGATGAACGATGATCCAATGCCACGTGGCGTTACATCAGTTCGTGCAAAAAAAGCAACTTTGCCCGAAACATTTGAGGGAGAAACTTCAATTATTGACCCCTTGTACTTCGATCATACATATAATTGGACTTCAGAATCGAGCGACCTCAACTGGGGACGTGCTTTGGAAGCAGTTGTTGCGAATCCGGCTCCGGATGCAATAAACGAAAGCTCAAAAGTATTGAAAATTACTCGTAAACTTGATGCTACCTGGTGGAGCCGTTTACAACTAAAACTTGAAAGTACTATTGCTGTAAGCGAGTCTACACGATATTTGCACCTTATGTTTAATAAAACAACCGATGGTGAAGTGGCTGTACATTTCTGGAACACAGATAATACCGAGGCTGGCTGGGTACGTCCACTTGTTAATTACATCAAAGGAGAATGGGCTGATTTAGTGTTTATGATTCCTGAAACATTTACAGGAAATATTAACCGCATTGATATTAATCCACATACAACAGGTGCTACCGAAGATATGGCTATTTATATTGACGAAATTGAATTTTCGAACAGTTCAGAACCTCGTTACATAACTTCGGCTATACAACAAAATCGTGAATTGAAAGCCGCAATTTTTGCTCAAAACGGAAAAGTAATCGTAGATGGACTTTCATCGGCTTCGAAAATTACAATTTACGATGCTATGGGTAAAGTTATTTCAACTGAAACTGCTGTAAATCAAAGATACACAAAATCTATTGCTCAAAAATTTGTTATTGTTAAAGTTGTAAACGGAACTCAATCTGTTGCTCGAAAAGTAATTTTATATTAAAATTATCGTTTAAATTTCGTTTAAAAATCAAACTACCGATTGAAGTCTAATACTTCAATCGGTAGTTTAGAACTCTCCATATCTAAATTTCATAAAAATAAACAGACTATATTCTGATGAAAAGATTAATATTCTCAGTCTCGTTGTTAGCGCTTGTCGCCTTGTTTTTTGCAGCCTGTGTCGATACAGTTGAGCCTGTAAAACACGACCCAACTAAACCTGTTACAATAACGAGCTTTACGCCCGACTCGGGTGGCGTTGCTACTCGTTTAGTGATTTTTGGCGATAATTTTGGCAACGATGCTTCGCTCATTAAGCTTACTCTTTTCGATCCGGCACGAAACAAAGAAACGCAAGCAAAAGTGGTAGGTGTTACAAACGAATGTATTTATGCATTGCTACCTCGCCGTGCAGGTAGTGATAATAAAATTTCAATACGCCTAAAAGTAGCCGAATCGACCGTTGTTGAAGCTGTAAATAAGTTTCATTATACCCTTGCTCAAAATGTATCGACACTCGTAGGTGCTGTTACAAATGTGGATGGTACCGGAGGCGAAATTAATGGAACTTATGATGTGGCTATGCTTAGTTTACCTCGTAATATTACTTACGACGAAACTACGAATTCACTTTTTGTAACCGGTTTCGAGGGTTGGGGTTATGGGATCCAGGCTATCAGAAGAATTAACATGACCGAAAAAGTGGTATCATCAGTAGGCACAGGCATTCAACCACCCGATGGTATCGTAGCTGTTAATGGTGATGTATACGTTACTACTGCATTCGGGCATGAAAACATATTATTTCGAATGAATTCGAACAATGGTTTTTCGAAGGAAAAATTCATTAACAACCTAAATGATAGTTACTTCTATTGGGGTGGTGATGTTGTTTACAATAAAACAGACAAACTCTTGTATATACAATCTAACTATCCTACTTTATCTTACATTAAAACTCTCGACCCTTCGGCATCTGATCGCGAATTAAGTATTAAGGTTTATTATAAAATTTCAGATTCGAATGTAAGCTTTTGCTTAGCATCGGATAGCAAAGGAAATATATATTATTCGTTAGCCGACCAAAATGCCATTTACAAACTCGAAAAAGTTGGAAGTGATGTTGTAAAAACACTTTTTGCGGGTAGTGATGGTACCAAAGGCTATAAAAACGGAAATGGTGCTGATGCATTGTTTAATACTCCAACTAAAATGGTTTTCGACAGCGAGGACAATATGTATGTGTGCGATCAGGGCAATCACGCAATTCGAAAAGTTACACCCGATGGTGAAGTAACTCTGTTAGCTGGAATACCTACCGTTGCAGGCAAAGACGATGGCAAACCTTTAGAGTCGAAATTTAATCAGCCACGTGGTATATGTATTGATAACGAGGGAGTAATTTATGTAGCCGACAGAGCTAATCATCGTATTCGTAAAATTTCAATCGAATAGTGAATTTTTTTCTGTTATTAAAAAATATAATTTAGAATATCATGCAAAGAAATAAAAAAACATACTTTCTCTTGTTTTTGATTACGCTTATAAGTTTTACTGCATTTGCGCAAACAAAAGTAAAAGAAACAATTACAGGGATAGTTGAAGATGCAGCAGGGCCAATTATAGGTGCTACGGTTATACTAAAAAACAATCCGGGTTTAGGTCAAATAACCGATATCGACGGAAAGTTCACATTAAAAGCATCGCCCACCGATGTAATTGTGGTTTCATACGTAGGTTACGGCTCCAAAGAAGTTGTGGTAGCTAATCAGAAGACCATTCGTATTTTTCTCGAAGAATCAACTGCTATGCTCGAAGAAACAGTGGTTGTTGGTAAAGGTACACAACGTAAAGTAAGTGTTATCGGAGCCATTTCAACTTTGGAAGTTAAGGAACTCAAATCGCCTACATCGTCTATTACAAATGCATTGGCTGGTAATATTGCCGGTGTGGTAGCCGTACAACGCAGCGGTGAACCGGGCAAGAACGTTTCCGATTTCTGGATTAGGGGTATTTCTACTTTTGGTGCTAATTCGGGAGCATTGATATTAGTAGATGGTATCGAACGTAGTATGAACGAAGTAGACCCTGAGGATATTGAATCATTCTCAATTCTTAAAGATGCTTCTGCAACAGCTGTTTATGGCGTAAGAGGTGCCAATGGTGTAGTAATGATTACAACTAAGCGTGGCAAAGAAGGAAAAGTAAATATTAGTGTAAAAGCCGAATCGTCGGTATCTTATTCGGGACGCATGCCAAAATATGTAGGTGCTTACGATTATGCAAGCTTAGCCAACGAAGCCCGTGTGGTTCGTGGCGAATCGCCTATTTACAACGAACAGGAACTAAGCATTATTAAATATAATCTTGACCCTGATATTTACCCCAATGTAAACTGGCAAAAAGAAGTTTTAAGTCCTTACACACAAAATTACCGTGCCGGTTTGAATATTTCGGGCGGTGGTGCTACAGCACGTTATTATATTTCGGGCGGTATGTACAACGAATCGGGTATGTATAAACAAGATAATCTGAATAAATACAATACCAATGTAGACTATAAACGTTACAATTTTCGATCAAATGTTGACGTAAATATCACACCAACAACTGTTGTAGAGTTGGGTGTTGGCGGTTGGGTGGTTTCGCAAAACAAACCCGGATCTTCGTCGGACAACATTTGGGGCTCTATGGCCACATTAACAGCTATTTCAGTTCCGGTTGAATATTCCAATGGATTAACACCCTCGTTTGGTAAAGGTACGCTTACAAATCCTTCGGTATTACTCACCAAAACCGGATTTAGCGAGCAATGGGAAAACAAAATTGAAACCAATATTACTGTAAAACAAGATTTCGACTTTTTGCTCAAAGGTTTATCTATGTACGGACGTTATTCGTTCGATGCTTACAACTGGCACAAGTATAACCGATTTCTGTTACCTGAGTTATATCGTGCCGACAAGTTCAGAGATGCGGATGGAAAATTAGTTTATCAAAAAGTACAGGAAGCATCGCCCGTAAGCTTTAGCCGCGAAGGTGCCGGCGACCGTCGTACGTATGGTGAGTTAGCGTTGAACTACAGCAATATGTTTGGCAATCACCGCGTAGGTGGCTTACTGCTCTACAACATACAGGAATATGCCAGCAGCACTGCCAGCGACGAAATAAGTTCCATTCCTTATCGTAACCAGGGACTATCGGGACGTGCTACTTATTCCTACGACGACCGTTATTTTGTGGAATTAAACTTTGGTTACAACGGTTCCGAAAACTTTGAGAAAGGTTCACAATATGGATTTTTTCCGGCTTACGCATTAGGCTGGTTGGTATCGAACGAAAAGTTTTGGAAGGAGTATGTACAAGCAGTTAACTTGTTTAAATTAAAATTCACGCAAGGTGTTGTTGGTAACGATAAATTGAGCAATACTCGATTCCCTTATCGTACTTACGTAGGAAGTGGAGGCGGATACTATTTTGGCGATTTTTCGGCAACTGGTGGTGGTGGTATAGCCGAAACTGTTATTGGAAGCCAATATCTTACATGGGAAACATCTAATAAATTAAACTTAGGTGTTGAACTTGGATTGTTCAAAAAATTTAAGTTGAATGTGGATATTTTCAAAGATGACCGTTCGGGTATTTTTATGAAACGTACTACTCTTCCCGAAACAGTTGGTATAACTTCGCCACCTTGGGGTAATGTAGGACGTATGCAAAACAAAGGAATAGATGGTACGATTGAATACTCCGATAAAATTGGAACACTTCAATATACATTACGCGGAAATGCTACATTTAACCGGAATAATATTGTCGATTACGATGAACCAAAACCTAAATTCCCCTACCAAACGAGTGAAGGTTTTAAATACGGTCAACAACGCGGCTACATTGCCCTGGGGTTGTTCGAAGATGCCACTGATGTAGCTATGAGCCCACGTCAGGATTTAGGAGGTACAGTGCAACCGGGTGATATTAAATACAAGGATGTTAATGGAGATGGTGTTATTAATTCTTATGATATTGTTCCAATTGGTTATTCAAATATTCCGGAGCTTACTTATGGTTTTGGGTTGAGTATGTATTACAAAGATTTGGATTTTTCGATGTTATTTCAGGGGTCAGGTAATAGTACCTTCTTTTATGGAGGATACGGAATGCAACCATTTTATGGTGGCGAAACAGGGAATGTATTAACCATTGTTGCCGACCAAAATAATCGTTGGACACCTGCTTCGTATTCGGGAGACCCCGCAACGGAGAATCCCGCTGCAAAATTTCCACGCATGAGTTATGGTGAAAATAAAAACAATACGGTAAACTCAACTTATTGGCAAGCAAATGGCCGCTATCTAAGGTTCAAAAACCTCGAAGTAGGTTATACCTTACCCAAATCAACACTAAAAAGTATTCATGTTTCGTCGTGCCGAGTGTATTTATCCGGCTTTAATATCTTTGTTTGGGATCTTGTGAAAATGTGGGATCCTGAATTAGCAAGCGGAAATGGAACGAGTTACCCTATTCAAACCACGTTTAATTTAGGTCTTAACCTGAAATTTTAAAAATATGATTCACATGAAAAAAAATATTGTAATATATCTTACAGGACTAATGCTCACATTTAGTTCGTGTGCCGATTATTTGGATGTGGCACCCTATTTCGACGAAATGTTAAACCTCGAGCAGGTTTTTCAGAGTAGGAAGTATTCCGACCAATTTTTACTTAATATATATAGTTATCGACCTGACGAAGGGAATCTGCTTTTCAATTTTCCTTACACTGCCGGTAGCGATGAGTTATGTATGGCGCAGTTTACGCAACAGGGTCCACGATTATCGTCGGGTAACTACAATGCCGAAAACAATCCTTTCAGTATCTGGTCAGGTTTATATCGCGGCATTCGTCAGGCAACTGTTTATCTGAATAATATTGATAAATGTACCGAAATGACTTCGCTCGAAATAAAAGACCGTAAAGCAGAAGCCCGTTTTATGCGTGCGTACTATTACTTTTTATTGGTACAACATTACGGACCGGTTGTAATTTTACCAAACGATGGTCAAACGGTAAACCAACCACTCGATGAATTATCGCTACCGCGTAGCACTTATGATGAGTGTGTGGAGTATATTGTATCTGAGTTGAATGCAGTAGTACCCGACATGCCCGATGTGCGCGATGCATCTTGGTTTGGCAAACCAACAAAACCTGCCGCTTATGCCATTCAGTCACGACTGTTGCTTTATGCAGCAAGCCCTTTATTTAACGGTAACCGCGAGGATTATGGCTCCTTTTTACGCGAAGATAAAACACCGTTTTTCAACCTGACACCCGACAATTCGCGCTGGGCTAAAGCGGCTGCTGCAGCCAAAAAGGTTATAGATACCAACCGATTTTCATTATATACAGCAAAAAGTGACTCAACAACTGTTAAACTTCCGGCAAATGTTCCTTCGGCAGCTTTTCCAAATGGTGCAGGTGGCATAGACCCTCTTAAATCGTATCATGATATTTTTACAGGCGAAATTCAACCAAGTTTGAATCCCGAAGCAATTTGGGGAATCCCATCCAAGCAGGCTGATATTGACGATAATGTACAAACAGCTGTTATGCCACGCTTTATTGGGGGTTGGAATATTTTAGGTGTAACTCAAAAAATGGTTGATGCATATTATATGCGCGATGGATATTCGATGGAGAATTCGAGTACAAATTATCCTTACCTACTTACAGGTTATGTGCAGAACGATAGTGCTTATGTGAAAAAAGGAGTTCATAATATGTTTGTAAATCGTGAAGCCCGCTTCTATGCTTCCATCAGCTTCAATCGTCGTGTATGGCCATGTACAAGTTCAAAATTTCCTACTGTTCAGAATTTTGTGGTCATGTATTCGTTGGGCGGAAATGGTAGTAAGGATCAGGGTGGAACAAATGGTGATTTTCCGGCCACAGGCTATTCAATGGTAAAATATACCAGCGATAGCGATCAGAAATACCACGAAGGTTCCAGCGTAAAACCAAAAGCATATATTACATTCCGCTTTGCCGAAATATTGTTGAATTACATAGAGTCGCTCAACGAAATTGAAGGTTCGCACACCGTAGATGGCATTGCTTACACACGAAATACCGAAGAGATTAAAAAATATTTTAATATGATTCACTATCGTGCAGGACTGCCCGGTATAGGTGATACAGGAGGTCCCGACTTGTCGGTTTTAGCAAGCGTTGAAGCTACGCGTACGCTTATTAAACGTGAACGAATGATTGAGTTGGCTTTCGAAGGTCGTCGTTTTCTCGATGTTCGTCGTTGGAAAGATGCAATGGTAGAACTCAACAAACCTGTTCGTGGGTTGGATATGGAAAAAACCGAATCAGGAGGATTTTATATCGAGAAAAATATTACCGTTGTTCGCTGCGATCGAAAATTTCAATTGCGAAATTACTTATTCCCGTTACCTAAAACTGATATTGATAAAAATTACCGCTTAATACAAAATCCGGGTTGGTAACTGTAAGAATTGATAATTAACAATTAATAATTAAAAACATGAACATAAAATATATTGGCTATATATTGCTGTTACTGAGCTTCACAGCTTGTACAGTTGAAGAAATTGAGTATTATAAAAAACAGATTTACATTACGTATAGTGGCGAACAAACACATACGATGAAAATTAAAGCAACAACCACCGATACTTTAATTAGTGTTTATTGTGGAGGTTCAATAGCGCCGGATAAAGATGTAACTATAACTTTAAATGTTGACGAAGATGCACTCGACTCGTTAAATGGAGTTAAGTTTTCGTCAACAACCGATTACCTGAAATTACTTCCCGACAGTTGCTTCGAAATCAAATCATATCAAACAACGATAAAAAGTGGATCTGTTTACGGAACAATGCCGGTATCGTTTAAAACGGATAAGATTGATCCTTTGCAAAAATATGTATTGCCATTATCAATAAAAACAAGTTCGGTTTACGAAATAAATCAATCCCTAAAAACAGTATTTATCACTGTAAATCTGATTAATAAGTATTCAGGATTATACCGATTTAATGGTAATGCTGTGGAAGAAGGAAAAACCTCGAAAGCTAAAATTACTCGTGAACAAAACTTTATAGTTGCCGGCGAACATGCTGTATTGATGCATGCCGAAAGTAAAACCTTTGAGAAAGATGGGAACAACTATCTTATTAAAGCAATTATAAATGCGGACAATACCATCACAATGACATCAAACGATCAAGCAAACCTCAAAGTTGAAAATTGCTTACCTTACACAGGTATTACTTCCGACCCAACTATCGATAATAAATACGACCCAACTACCGGCAATATGCGACTGATTTACAAATACAACGACTTTACCAAAACCGGTAAAATGCGTATAGTTGTGGTGGACCTTTTAAAAGTAGGTTGATTATAAAAATTTTCTTCTATAACATACGACAGAAATTCAAACACCTTTTGTCGTATGTTTTTTTTGATACAACTTATATTTTATTGATAAAATGCTTAGAATAAAATACAACATCATAGTTCTTACATACTGCTTTTCGATTGCAGGGTTTGCACAGAGCCTCGATCCGCTTGTTTGCTACCAAATAAAAGCGGCAAATGGAAAAGTCCTTGCCAATCAGGAATCTACATCTACAGGAATGATTGTCGCAGAAACAATTAATACCAATAGACTTGGGCAGTACTGGAACATCGATTACCTAGATGGAGAGCATATCTACATTCTAAATAGAATTTCGTCACTTTGTTTTGATAATGGCGGGGCAGCTGCCGGAAAAAAGCTATACCAATGGAATATAGGTATTTATAACGGTAATCAGATGCTGACGCTAACGCCCATTGCCGGAAAATCCAATACCTACAGCATTGCCGCAAAGTCCGATTTGACCAAAAGCTTCACGTTGGATGCCACAGGTACTATCTCTTTTGCCACTACCAATGTGATGGATGTAAATCAGCATTTTGAGTTTGTGGCTACCAATAAAGTGCTGCCAGGTTTCGAACGCACCGATTGGCAGGACGAAACTTTTTTTCAGGAAAACAAAGAGCCGGGACGCGCCACTTTTGTGCCTTATCCCACCACCGAAAGTTTAATGGCCGATTCGTTTTTTGTAAAACCGTGGAGCACACCCAATTCTTCGCGATACATGTTGCTCAACGGCACATGGAAATTTAACTGGGTAAAACAACCTTCCGAACGTCCGCTTACTTTTTTCGATAAAACATTTGACGATTCAGCTTGGAAAACCATTCCTGTGCCTTCCAACTGGGAAATGTACGGTTACGGAACGCCCATTTATACCAACTACAACTATCCCTTTGCCAATACGCCGCCATATATTCGTCCGTTACCGGGTGCAACAAGTGCTATTGAACCCAATCCGGTTGGCTCGTATCGCCGTACCTTCGAATTGCCTGCTGACTGGAGCGGGAAAGAGGTTTTTCTGCATTTCGATGGTGCTTACAGTGCCATGTATGTGTGGATTAACGGACAAAAAGTGGGATATAGTCAGGGTGCCAATAACGATGCTGAATTTAATATTACGAAATATGTAACTGCCGGACAGAATCTGGTGGCAGTGCAGGTATTTCGCTGGTGCGATGGCAGTTATCTCGAAGAT
>CAMDNO010000036.1 GCA_945902955.1 Porphyromonas cangingivalis | reverse complement strand
TGAACACTGAAACTACCTGATTTATTCCTTTTTTCTCGTAAAAACATGGCTACTATAATTTGGGACACCCAAAATTACAAAACAATTTTCATATCTAATTGATTATTTGATTGTTATAAGTGTTAATAATTGTCATGCGTAAAACAGGTGGAGTTCCTCTTTTTTTTCGTGTATGTTTAATACATAAAAAAAACAAAGGGGAGCTTCACAGCCACCCTTTGCCACATTTTAACCTAAACCTTAACTATGAAAAATTTATCTGTTTGTTTACTTTGCAAAGATGCACATAATTTATAATTAAGTGCAAATTTTTAGCGTTAAATATTGTGAAAGTGAAATGTTAAAGTTTTTTGTAAAGTTTAAGTGTCTGATAAATAATGAATTAGGTGGTTGAGTCAAAGTTTACTATTTTCGTTTCCCAAAAATCTGATTATTGATATACTATAGTGCCCCCGATGCTCGGAATGTATCATCTGTACCTAAACCGACCTAAAACGTAATAGAACCTAAAGTGCAATATATCAATTAGATGGTGTTTTCAGTTTTTTTTTATTCTTTTATTAGTGGAATAAATTCAATATAAATTTGTATTTTAGCAGTCTTAAATTCAAATTTAAGCTTAAAAAAACAGATCGAAAAAATGAATTCATTCTTACACCGGGTAGCCGAAACTTTTTATATTAATGAAAGAGAACAATTAAGTAATCTAACTTTTGTTTTTCCCAATCGTAGAGCCGGTTTGTTTTTTCGAAAATATTTATCAGAACTCGCTGATAAGCCGCTTTTTTCGCCCGAAATACTCACTGTAAACGAATGTTTTTCTTCTGCTTCTACACTACAAATGTCGGATAAGTTGAGTAATTTATTCCTTATTTATCGGATTTATAAGCATATAAGTAAAACCGAAGAGAGCTTTGATTCCTTTATTTTTTGGGGCGAAATGCTCCTCAACGATTTCGATGAGGTAGATAAGTATATGGTGGATGCGCGTCAAATATTTCGAAATGTTACGGAATTGAATGAAATTGAGCGACTTTTTAATGTGCTTTCTGAAAGACAGATAGATGCTATTCGACAGTTTTGGAAAAATTTCATTCCTGTTTCGGATGAAAAAACAAAAGAGCAGTTTATTGCTACTTGGAAAGTGCTTTACGAAGTTTACAGCGAGTTCGAAAATCAACTCAAAAAAGAAGGCATTGGAACCGAAGGAATGATATGTAGGGAAGTAGCCGAATTGCTAAAAAGCAAGCAGCCAATTGCAGCATGGGAAAATAAACAATTTATTTTTGTTGGTTTTAATGCACTCAATCCGTGTGAAAAGGAGTTGATGCTTGCTTTAAAAAATAGGGGACAAGCTGATTTCTATTGGGACTATGAATCGGAGCAATTGCGCGATGCAGATAATCCGGCTTCGATGTTTTTTGCCGAAAATACGACTGTTTTTTCTTCGAAATATTTTATAGAACCTCAACCCGAAGCGCTTGCAACTAAAAATATTAAACTCGTTGGTATTCCTTCGGCGGTTGGTATGACCAAATATGTTTTTTCGACGCTCGAAAACTTAACCATCGAAAAGCAAAATTCGACTAATTGGATGGATACAGCTGTGGTGTTGCCCGACGAAAGTTTGCTTCTACCTTTACTTTACGCTTTCCCACCTACTATTGATAAAATTAACATTACAATGGGCTATCCATTGACTTCCACGCCTGTGGCGGGTTTGCTTTCTCAGCTCTTCGAGTTGCATCGAAGAGTGCGAAATTCGAAGCAAAAAACGTGGTTTTATCATAAAAATGTATTGGATATAATTCATCATCAATATGTTTCGCAACTTTTGCCCGCCAATGTTGAAGCAATTTCAAACGAAATAACTCGCTTCAACAAAATTTATGTTCCCAATACCGAATTGCATAAAAATGAGCTATTTAAAACTATTTTTCAGCCTATAACAAGCACGGCTGAATTTATAAAATATCTGCTCCAAATTTTACAACAACTCAGTATTGGCTGGAAAAATGCAGCCACTACCGAAGATGAATTTCGTTTAGAACGTGATTTTTTACAACAGTTTTACCTTACAATTAATCGGGTAGATACCATCGTTTCAGCAAATAGTGAGGAGGCTGGAATGACGGTTGATACCCTGAGCCGAATTATTCAGCAATTAGTGGCTGGCATTTCTATTCCGTTTGTGGGCGAACCGCTTGATGGACTTCAGGTGATGGGCGTTCTCGAATCGCGTGGGTTAGATTTTGATAATTTGATAATTACCTCATTCAACGAAGGTGTTTTTCCTAAAAAATCGTCTCAAAATAGTTTTATTCCTTATAGTTTGCGTCGCGGATTTGGGTTGCCTACCTTCGAGCACAACGATGCCATTACTTCGTACAATTTTTATCGCTTGATTCATAGAGCTAAACGTATTTATTTTGTCTACGACTCGCGAACAGATGGTGCTCAAAATGGCGAAGTAAGTCGTTTTGTAAATCAGTTAAACTATCACTATGGATTGAATATTGAGAAACAAAGCGTGAACTACGATATTTCGTTTGGCGAAACGAAAGCGGTTACAGTAACAAAAAATGCTAAAATCCTGCAAAAACTGAGTCTCTTTTTAGCCGAAGGCAATGAGAAACGTTTTCTTTCGGCAAGTTCTATCAATTCGTACATTACCTGTCCCTTGCAATTTTACCTTACGAAAGTCGAAAAGCTTAATGAGGAAGATGAGGTAAAGGAAACCATTGAAGATGACGTATTTGGAACGCTTTTTCATGCCGTGATGGAATACATTTATGAGCCTCACAAGGGGAAACTTCTTACAGCCGAAAAAGTGGATGCCATTCTTAAAAATCCACTTCAAATTGATAATTACATTCGTAAAGCATTTAGCATTGAGTATTTTAAAATTAAAAATGATGAACTTGCCGATTTGGAAGGAAATAATTTGTTAATTGCAAATGTATTACGAAAATATGTATTGAAAGTTTTGCATTACGACAAACTATATGCACCTTTTACCTTGGTAGAGGTGGAGCGAAGTTGCGAAATAGCCGTTCCTACGCGCTATGGAAAGGTAAATATTACTGGTATTATCGACCGTATCGACGAAAAGGATGGCCGATTGCGAGTGCTCGATTACAAATCAGGAAAAGGAAGTCTCGATTTTAAAAGCATCGAAGAGGTTTTTGAACACAACAATGATAAGCGTCCAAAATATATTTTACAAACATTTTTGTATGGCATGATGTACAAACAGTTTGCAGCCGGAAAATCCATGCGCCCGGGAATTATTTACCTTCGGGATACTTTTAAAGATACATTTAAAACAGATATTGTAAATAAACAAACAAAAACAGTAGTGGAAGATTTTGCTGAATATGAAGATGCATACACTGCAGAACTGACTTCGTGTTTAGACTCAATTTTCGATCCCGAAATACCATTTTTCCAATCAGAAAGTGATAAACCTTGTTCCTACTGTTCGTACAAGACAATATGTAATCGATAAAATTTATATTTTAGAGCTCTAATTTTATCCCAAATAATCTATTTTTGTCCCATAAATTCTATTTATTTCCCATTTTGTTTTTAAAAACAAATTCATCCCTTTACTTTGCATTGATTATAAAATATTGCATTGAATTTACAAGATGAAATAAAACTCAAAATTCTATGTTTAAAAATCTTTTCTTTGTTGTAGTACTTTACTTTGTGTCGGCCACGTCTATTTTTTCGCAGAGCGAACTTTTCGAAAAAAAACAATTCATTTACAAAGCAGACACTTTACCATATCGGATTTTGTATCCAGAGAATTACGATAAATCTCGAAATTATCCACTTTTTATTTTTTTACATGGTTCGGGCGAACGTGGTAACGATAATGAGATACAATTGAAGCATGGTGGCGCTTTATTTACCAATGCCCAAAATAGGGAAAAATATCCCGCAATAGTTGTTTTTCCACAATGTCCAACGGATTCTTATTGGGTTTATTTAAAGGAGACAGATACAACTTTTACTTTTGTTAATTCCAAAAAACCAACAGAGCCTATGCAGCTCGTAATGCGTTTATTAACAGAACTGAAAAAAAATGAAGGGGTTGATAGGAAACGAATTTACGTTGCAGGGCTCTCTATGGGTGGTATGGGTACTTTTGATTTGATTTGCCGACAACCGCGCACTTTTGCAGCAGCAGTTTCTATTTGTGGTGGCGTAAGTTTAGAACGACTAAAGAAAATTAAGAATGTACCGCTCCGAATTTTTCATGGCGATGCCGATAGTTCAGTCCCTGTGCTCCATTCGCGCAATGCATATATCGAATTGAAAGCAATGGGAGCTAAAAAAGTACAAATTGTACTTTTTAAAGGTGTAGGACACAATAGTTGGGATCACGCTTTTAAGATGGACGATTTTATGAGTTGGATATTCGAAAAACATTTATAGTATTGAAATTGAGCATTTAAGACCTCTTTTTAGTCAGGTTTACTGTTTAAAAAATGCTAAAAATTTGGCTGTTTTATTGTTCAAACTAATTTTTAATTACTTTTGCGAACTGATTATAAATTGTAACTTATATGGCAAAGTTTATTGGAGCTGTAGTGGTCGATTCCGAAACATGCAAAGGTTGTAACCTTTGTGTGGTAGCTTGTCCTACTTCGGTATTAGACCTTTCGAGCGAAGCAAATTCAAAAGGTTATAACTTTTCACACATGGCTAATAGTGCTGATTGTGTGGGTTGTTCGGCCTGTGCGAATGTTTGTCCGGATGCTTGTATAACTGTGTATAGGGTGAAAACAGCGTAGTTGTTTATATGCATCTAACTACTTCTTTTCACTTCCGAATTAAAAATCAAATTGGGTACAACTATCAAATTGTAACTTAAAAAATGAGTAAAAAAAATCACGATAAAGAGGTGCTCTTAATGAAGGGCAACGAAGCTATTGCACATGCTGCCATTCGTTGTGGTTGCGATGGCTATTTTGGCTACCCCATAACGCCACAGTCCGAAATTATGGAAACATTGATGGATCTTGCCCCTTGGGAAACAACCGGAATGGTTGTTTTACAAGCCGAAAGTGAAACAGCATCTATAAATATGGTTTATGGCGCTGCAGGCTGTGGTAAAAAAACAATGACTTCCTCTTCGAGTCCGGGAGTGAGTTTAATGCAAGAGGGAATTTCTTATATTGCAGCTGCCGAATTGCCCTGCGTTATTGTAAACGTGATGCGCGGCGGTCCCGGATTGGGAACTATTCAACCAAGTCAGGCCGATTATTTTCAAGCAGTAAAAGGTGGTGGACATGGTGATTATAAAATGATTACCTTGGCGCCAGGTTCGGTGCAAGAAATGGCCGATCATTTGGTGTTGGCTTTCGAGCTTGCGTTTAAATACCGCACACCCGCTATGCTTTTGGCAGATGGTATTATTGGTCAAATGATGGAAAAAGTGGTTTTGCCACCTTTCCAGCCGCGTTGGACGGAAGAGGAAATTAAAACTATTTCGCCTTGGGCTACCTTAGGAAAGCCTTCAACGCGTAAACCAAATGTTATCAACTCCTTGCGATTGGAAGCACACGAAATGGAAGACCTCAATAATGTGTTGCAAGGCCGTTACCGTGAAATTGAAAAAAATGAAGTTCGATTTCAAGAAATTGAATGCGAAGATGCTGATTATTTGTTAGTTGCTTTTGGAATTACAGCTCGTATTTGCCAAAAAACAGTTGAGTTGGCACGAGCTCAAGGATTTAAAGTTGGATTAGTACGACCTATTACATTATTTCCTTTCCCTACTGAAGTTTTAAAAAATTATGCCAAACAGGTAAAAGCCATGTTGACGGTTGAGATGAATGCCGGACAAATGGTAGAAGACGTTCGATTGGCTGTAAATGGAAAAGTGCCTGTCGAATTTTATGGTCGCATGGGCGGAATTGTACCATCACCCGATGAAGTTTTAGAGGCATTTAAAAAGAAAATATTAATTTAAAAATGTGGAAATTTGAAATATTCTAAATTTCTAATTCTAAATTTCTAATTTCTAATTCTTAATTCAAAATTAAAGTATATATGAACATAGCAGATATAATTAATCCCGCCAATTTGGTTTACGAAAAAACCAAAGTGATGAATGATACGCCCATGCACTATTGCCCGGGCTGTAGTCATGGTGTGGTGCATAAATTAATTGGTGAGGTGATTGACGAAATGAATATGCAGGACAAAACGATAGCTATTGCGCCAGTTGGTTGTGCTGTTTTTGCTTATAAATACCTCGAAATTGATTGGCAACAAGCCGCTCACGGTCGTGCACCAGCTTTAGCTACTGCTGTAAAACGACTTTTACCCGACCGCTTGGTTTTTACCTATCAGGGTGATGGCGACTTGGCTGCTATTGGTACTGCCGAAACAATTCATGCTTGCAACCGTGGCGAAAATATTGCCATTATTTTTATTAATAATGGTATTTATGGCATGACGGGTGGACAAATGGCGCCTACCACTTTGAAAGGCATGAAATCGTCGACTTCACCCAGAGGACGCGAAGTGCCATTGGCTGGTAATCCATTGGATATAACAACTTTATTGGCTAAATTAGACGGCGTTTGTTACGCTACTCGTCATGCTGTACACACGGTGGCGGCAGTAAAAAAGGCCAAACGTGCTATTCGTCAAGCATTTGATAATTCGATGCAAAACAAAGGTACTTCTATTGTCGAAATTGTATCTACATGTAGTTCAGGCTGGAAAATGACACCTGCCGATTCGAACGATTGGATGGTTGAAAATATGTTTCCTGCTTATCCAATGGGTGATTTGAAAAACGAGTAAAGTCCCTTATTCCCCTAAAAAGGAAATAAAATATTATTTAATATGACAGAAGAAATAATTATAGCTGGTTTTGGTGGACAAGGTGTATTGTCGATGGGGAAAATTTTAGCTTACTCGGGCTTAATGCAAGGACAAGAAGTGAGTTGGCTGCCATCTTATGGTCCCGAACAGCGTGGAGGTACTGCTAATGTTACAGTAATTTTGAGCGATGAACGTGTAAGTTCGCCAGTTTTAAATTTTTACGATACGGCTATTGTTCTCAATCAACCTTCGCTCGAACGGTTCGAGAGCAAAGTAAAGCCTGGTGGCACGCTTATTTTTGATGGTAATGGTTTTCATAAATTCCCAACGCGCACGGATATAAACGTTTATCGCATCGATGCTACGGAATATGCCTATGCTAATAATGAGTCGAAAACAATGAATATGCTTATTTTGGGTGGTTTGCTCAAGGTGCGTCCAATTGTATTGGTCGAAAACGTGCTTAAAGGTTTGAAAAAGTCGCTACCTCAACGGCATCATCATTTATTGGCAACGAACGAAAGGTCAATTCATATTGGGATGGAATTGATTAAAAGAGTAAATTAATGTGTCGTGAAAATACAAAAAAAGACTGTCAAAAATTAATTCGACAGCCTTTTTTTTTATAATAATACAATTGATTTACAGCATTGCCTCAATTTTGGCTACAAGTGCCGCTTTTTGAGTAGCACCTACTTGTTTATCAACTACTTTACCATCTTTAAAGAAAAGCATCGTAGGAATATTGCGGATACCAAATTCTTGTGGGGTATCTACATTTTCGTCTACATCCATTTTACCAATAATTACTTTTCCTTCGTATTCTTTCGAAAGTTCCTCTACGATAGGTCCAACCATGCGACATGGTCCACACCATTCTGCCCAAAAATCTACCACTACGGGTTTTCCACTGTTAATAATTTCTTTGATGTTGCCATCTGTCAATTGTAAAGCCATTTTTTTATTTTTTTTATAATGAATAATATTTTTATTTATGATAAAATTGAGATTGCGTTATCTTCAATTTTTAAAACGGTGCAAAGTTAACAATTGAAAAGGAATAATTGGCATTTTCAATTCAAAATATTACAAAATTAAAGTCGATAACGACATTGAAAATATCTATCTTAATTTATTTGAAATTCCAGTATCCCTTTTTGTTGTAACCTTTTTATTTGTTTGTAAATAGCGCCATCGATGCTCATGCGGTGTTGACGCGAGAATAGTTTTACGCGTTGAGGCGACATCTCATCTAAAATATTTACATATAGGTTTATATTGCCTTTGTTTTGAAGTACAATATCTGCCAACATAGTTGTCAGTTCTATATCAATATGTTGCAACGGTATCGAGAGCGAAATTTTTTCAACAAGTCTATCTTTTACTTCTCTGAAAAGTTCAATTTTTTGAATTTTCAATTCTAATTCCTTTGTAACTCCAGGTTCAGTGGGTTTTCGAAATTTGTAATCGGCTCCTTTTTCTTGTACTATGGCATTGATATAGAGGTACAAATCTTTAATCATGTATTTACTATATTCCACATAATTGTTGCCAAAGAGTGCAAATTCGAATGCACCTGCATAATCTTCGAGCGTTAAAATGCCATAAGGATTTCCAGCTTTCGATGTGCCATGACGAAGATTTGTAACCATACCACCTATGCGCAATTGTTTGCCTTGTAAAGCCGAAATATCTTTTAAGTCGGCAGTAGTGGTATTACAAATATGATTAATCTCCATTTCGAACTCGTCTAAGGGATGCGCCGAAAGATACATTCCGATCAAGTCGCGTTCTTTGTTTAGCTTCTCAAGTGGCGACCATTCGGCCGTGTATGGAATTTCGGGTTTGGTAATTTCCACGGCATCCGAATCGCCAAAAAGTGAGTTTTGGGTTAAGGCCATGTCGGCTTGATAGCGGTTTCCGTAGCGTATAATGGAGTCGAGTACCAATTCGCCTTTCGCATTTTCGGTCAAAAACTGTTCGCGGCGAATATCGCTAAAGCTATCAAAAGCACCACAAAGCGCTAAACTTTCTAGTGTTCTTTTATTGCACGAAGTGAGATTTACACGTTCTATAAAATCGAAAACACTTTTGAAACGCCCATTTTTTTTACGTTCGTCAACAATACTAATCACAGCACCTTCGCCCACACCTTTAATTCCACCCAAACCAAAACGGATATTTCCGGCTGTATTTACAGTAAAAGTCAAATCACTTTCGTTTACATCAGGACCTAAAACGTGCATTCCCATCGATTTACATTCGTCCATAAACTTACCTACTTCCGCTATGTCATCGCGGTTTCGCGTTAAGTTGGCAGCCATAAATTCGGCAGGGAAATTTGCTTTTAGATAAGCCGTTTGATAGGCAATCCACGAATAGCAGGTGGCGTGCGATTTGTTAAAAGCATATTTGGCAAATTCAGCCCAGTCGGACCAAATTTGTTCTAATTTTGCTTTGGGGCCAAAACCATTTTTCTCGCATCCGCTCATGAACTTTACTTTGAGCGTTTCCATTTTATCAACGAGCTTTTTACCCATTGCTTTACGAAGCTCATCACTTTCACCACGTGTGAAGCCAGCCAAATCGCGGCTCAAAAGCATGACTTGTTCTTGATAAACTGTAATTCCGTAAGTTTCTTTCAAACGTTTTTCCATTTCAGGAAAAGGATATTCAATTTTTTCGCGTCCATGTTTGCGGTTTACAAACTGTGGAATATATTGCATTGGCCCGGGACGATATAGGGCATTCATGGCAATAAGATCTTCAAATTGAGTTGGTTGCAATGCTTGTAAGTGCTTTTGCATACCTGCGGACTCAAACTGAAATGTACCCACTGTCATGCCCTTACTGAACATCTCGTAAGTCAGCGGGTCGTCTATCGGTATGGTGTCAATATCGAGGTCAAAACCTTTCGATTTTTTGATGTTAGAAAGGGCTTCTTTGATAATCGACAAGGTTTTTAAACCCAAAAAGTCCATTTTAATAAGCCCAATTTCCTCAATAACCGAACCTTCGTATTGAGTAACTAAAATGTTGGTGTTTGTTTCTTTGTCGATTGCTGTACTTAGCGGAACTAAATTTGTCAAATCGTCGGCACCAATAATCACTCCACAGGCATGAACACCCGTTTGACGCACTGTTCCTTCAAGCATTTCGGCATATTTCAGCGTATTTGCCAGATTTTGGTCATACGAATTTCGAGCTTGCTGAAGTTCAGGTACGTATTTCAAGCAGTTTGCAATATTTACTTTAGGCGATTTACCATCGGGCCCTTCGGGAAATTTATCGGGAATTAATTTTGTGAGGCGATCGGCTTCGGATAGGGGCAGACGCTGAACACGTGCCACATCTTTAATCGACGATTTAGTAGCCATTGTGCCGTAGGTAACAATTTGAGCTACACGTTCTTTGCCATATTTTTCGGTTACCCAACGCAATACTTGTCCGCGCCCATCATCGTCAAAGTCGATATCGATATCGGGCAGCGAAATACGATCGGGATTCAGAAAACGTTCGAAAAGTAAATCGTATTTTAGCGGGTCAATATCCGTTATTCGCAAGCAGTAAGCCACTACCGAGCCGGCAGCCGAACCACGTCCCGGTCCTACCGAAACGCCCATTTTGCGGGCATTGTAAATGAAATCCTGCACAATAAGAAAATAGCCCGGAAAACCCATCGTTTTCATTACATTGAGCTCAAATTCAATGCGTTCGGTTTGTTCGTCGGTTAGTGTTTCGCCATAGCGTTTAATGGATCCTTCATAGGCTAATTTTGCCAAAAAATCGGCTTCTAATTTAACACGAATTGCTTTTTCGTAGCCCCCCAGACGGTCGAATCCAGTTCCAAATTCTTCGCGAAGCATTTCCTCACTAAATTTTTGGCGATAAGCTTCTTCGGTACCAAATTCTTCGGGAATTGGAAAAACGGGCATCATGGGTCCCGAATCAATATCGTAAAACTCTACTTTATTGGCTATTTCTATTGAATTTTCTAAAGCCTCGGGAACATCGGCAAAAATTTGAAGCATTTGTTCGGGCGACTTCAAGTATTCCTGTTTTGTATAGCGCATACGCGATGGGTCGTCCAAATCTTTCCCGGTGCTGAGGCAAATAAGGCGCTCGTGAGCTTCGCCATGTTCTTCTTCTACAAAGTGTACATCGTTGGTTGCTAATAATTTAGTATTTGTTTTGCGAGCTAATTTTATCAACTCAATATTCTGACGCTGTTGTTTCTCGAAACATTGGTAGTCGGCATTGGGTTTGTCGGTTTTGTGGCGTTGAAGTTCGAGGTAAAAATCGTCGCCAAACACTTCTTTGTACCACAAAACAGCTTCTTCGGCAGCTTGTAAATTGCCACTTTCCACTTTTTTATGAATTTCGCCCCCCAAACATGCCGAGGAGGCAATAATGCCTTCGCTGTATTTTTTTAGTATTTCGTGGTCGATGCGCGGGCGGTAATAAAAGCCTTCTATCCATCCATGCGACACTAATTTACACAAATTACGATAGCCAACTTTATTTTTTGCTAACAAAACTAAATGATAACCGCTTCGGTCTTCTTGCGTTTCTTTCGAAGTGCGGCTACGGCGAGCTACATACGCTTCGCAACCCAAAATTGGCTTGAAAAGTTTCTTCTTTGTTTCTATGAGTTCCGCTTCGAGTTCTGTTTTTCGTTGGGGCGTTAGGTTTTCCGACTTCAGCTCTTTTTCAATGGCTTTTATCTGATCTTTAACCTTGGCATTTTTCTTTTTGGTATAATTGAAAAATTCTTTGATGCCAAACATATTTCCGTGGTCGGTGAGTGCAATTGAATTCATGCCCGATTTGGAAGCTTTATCTACCAAACCCGAAATGCTGGACATGCCATCGAGAACCGAAAAGTAGGAGTGAACGTGTAAATGAACAAAGGAATCCATATATGTAGTACTGAAAAACAGCTTTTTATACTAATTTTTAAATCTGAGAATTGAGCTGTTAAAGATAGATAGATTTTTTGTAAGCACACGGCCTTGGTACAAGAAGTTATTAACAAAAAGATGAAAGACAACAGACAACAGACAAAGTTCTAATAGTGAGCGTATTTTAATTTATAAGACTTTTGACCTTCGACCTACGACCTTTGACTTTCGACCTACGACCTTTGACTTTCGACTTTCAACTTTTTCACTAATCTCTTAAACATCCAATTGGCACTACAAGAATACCATCTTTGCGTCGATAGGCATACTGACCGCCGGTAATAATCATTAGAAATGCAGCTTCGCCCATTTTATCTTCGTCGATACGTGCCTTTAGTTTTAGTAAATTTTGAGCGGCTTCTTCTATTTGTTTGTTGCCCAATTTTACTTCGATGGCAGCCCATTGTCCATTACGCAACCGAATAATTAAATCAGCCTCCAATCCGCTTTTATCGCGATAATGAAATACATCTCCGTCATTCACTTGTGTATACACTCTAATATCGCGTGTACACAATGCTTCGAACAGAAAGCCGAAGTACTCAAAATCTTTCAATATACCTTCGGGATTAGTGCGTATTACGGCTATGGCAATAGATGGGTCGACAAAATGGCGTTTTGCTGAACTGCGAATGGCAGTTTTGGAGCGCAACGATGGCGACCAAGCTGGCAAATCTTCGACTACAAAAATGCGTCGTAAAGCATTAATATACATACTTATAGATTTTTCGGAAAGTGATGCGTCGGTAGCTTCCATATCGGCTTTTATGGTTTGAAAAGTAGCCATTGTGCCCACATTGCGTGCCAGTGAGCGCAAGAGCAATCGCACCCGGTCGGGATTTTTTTCTATCTCATCTACCCGTGATACATCGTAATTCACTACCGCTTCCACATAATCGCGCGCCATACGCAATGCCGAAGTGCCTTGCCTGCTTATACTTGCAGGCCAACCTCCACGGCAAATAACAAAAGCAATTTGCTCGATTGTCAAATTCGATATTCCTTCAATTTCGAGCTTGCCTTCAAACAATTGGCGCAACGATACAGAGCCAGTCGATTCCAGCGATTCGAAAAGACTCATCGGGCGCATCATCATGCGCGAAATACGTCCTGTGCCGGTATGAGCGGTTGCATTATCGGTAGGTACAGCTGAGCCGGTAAGTATAAATTGTCCTACTTCTTGCCTTCTGTCTACTTCGAATCGCACGGCATCCCAGAGTACGGGAGCCACTTGCCATTCGTCAATAAGTCGGGGTGTATCACCTTTGAGTAGCAGTGATGGTTTGGTGTCGGCTAAGGCTTTATTGGCGATGGCACTATCCGGCTCTTGCATGTATAAAACACTGCGAGAAGCATTGCTTGCCGAGCGTGTTTTTCCACACCATTTTGCACCCTCTATAAGTACAGCACCTGCCGCTTGCAATGATTCTTGCAATTCTGCATCGCATAGTCTTGATAGATAGTCTTTTTCACTCATAATATCCTGTTGTTTATTGGCTGCAAATATACAACAATTTATTTAATTTGCAACACTAACTTCCGACTTTGGCACTGTTTTACTTCCGACTTTGGCACGTTTTTACTTCCGACTTTGGCGCTATTTTACTTCCGATTTTGGCACATAATAAAGATGTTTTACTGTGCAGATTTAAGGATTTTTGTTGTGCAGATTTAAGGAATTAGCTCACATATCGGAGTGCGACTTAGAGACGTGTCCCGACTAACTGGGGCGCTTGTGTTACCATTCAGAGAGGGTGTCTCTATGAGAGACGCCCTCTCTGTAATTTTCGCCGCACTTTGTACAACACTACAAGCAGCTTGCGGATTACAGCTCAAATTAGATCACAAGAGCGAGGATGTAAATTGTAATTGCTGTTGTGTCTTAAATGGTTTATATTGCTTCTTTTAGTTTGTCTTTATTTTCAGTTAGCATTATACTAAGTATCTAAAGGTACGTAGTTATGAACAATTGATTTGTAAAATGATTTTTTGGAACATGTAATAGCCTTGTCGAAAACCAGATCGATTTATTGTAAAATTTTTATTTCTTACCAGTATAAAGATAAACTTATTATTAGGATTTATTTCCATTTTCTGTATTTTATTCCCCATTTCTCGAATTTAAAGAACATGCGTTCCACAAACCAAACTGCTTTATAGGCAAGCGGGTGTTTTTTGAGGCGTTGCATTTGGTCAATGTCGAAATGGTAATTGTCGTAATCGGCTAAAATGGGAGCGGGGAGAAGCTCTTCTAAAACTTGTCGGCGTTCAGCTTTATCGAGTTTTAAATTGGTGCTGCTTATTCCGCTCATGTCAAAATAAGTAACATAAATGTCCGTAAATTGTAGATTCGCTTTATTTAATCCAATCACCTGCATATACCATTTCCAGTCGGCCACAATTTTTAGACTTTCGTCATATAATCCATAGGTATCAAATAAGCCTCTGCGAATGTATGCCGAAGTATGTTGGATTGTTCCAATATAGAATGTATACAAACTCACCGGTTTGCTCGGTTTTGTTGTTTTTCGAACTTTTCCATCTTCTCTGATTTGAATTACATTTCCAACTAAAACATCTATCTGATTATTTTTATCTTGGCTCTCAATAGTACGTAACATTTTCTCAACCACAAACTCATCCACTAACCAATCGCCAGAATTCAAAAAATGAATGTAATCACCTTTTGCCATCCGAATGCCTTTGTTCATGGCGTTGTAAATACCCGAGTCAGGCTCTGAAATTAGTTTGTAGTTTGCAGCTTGCAATTTGTTTTTTATGCTTTCAGAAAAATCCAAACTACCGTCGGTGCTCGCACCATCCACAATGATGTATTCGAAGTCGGTTGATGTTTGTGCCAATACGCTTTCGATGGTCTTCTGTAAACCTGTCGCATTGTTGTAGTTGATAGTGATGATGGTGAGGAGCATGGGTTAGTTTTTTAAGGTGAGTAATTCGGCTACAGCAACCATTTCCAAATTGGCAAAACCTCAATATTATAGTTACCGATAGAAATCCTATCGGTAATATCTTTAGTAATGTTATTAGTGCAAGGAAAAGTTTGCTTTTAGCGTGGCCTAGGCAGCACCTAAGCTAAATTAGAGCTATAGATAACTAGTTATTGAAGTAGACGTTTTATTCGTTGTTTCCAAATAGTAATATAATTTAATAGTATATAGTTAATCCATTTTAATCTGTTGATTTTAGCGTTTTTGTTTGACGCCTTTAATTTCTCGAAAATTAGATGAGTGAAATTTTTAATATCAATGTGTTTATCGAAGTATGCAAAGCAATTATCAACTAATACTTGATTTGATAAAAGTTCCAAATTCTTCAGGTCGTGTTGTGATTTCAATACCAATCCAATATTTTTATTTACGACAATTTCTTCCCACATATTCATATTGTCAATCACTACAGGAATGCCATATTGCAGAAAAGTAGTAGTTTTGCCAGATGACATACCAATATATGTGATATTATCACCCGTAAATGGGCTATCAAATGAAGCTTTATACGAGCAAAAACCAGCATCAGCTCCACTAAGCAGAATTCCCATGTCGTCGATATTTTCAATGGGTGTATCCATCGAAAAATATATTTTTTCAGCATTAAAATTGTCGGGTAATATACCATCATATTTATAACGGCTATGAACTACAATCACCCAACCTTCAGCCATATAGGATGCAAACCCTGTCATTCGGTTAATTTGCAATTCATCCATCCAACCCATATACAACAAAATTTTCTTATCAGTTGGTATATTCAGTTTTTCATGAAAATACCTTGATTTAGTAAGTGGGCGAATTTCAGTTCCTGCAACGGGCATCAACAAAATCTTTTCAGCAGGAATGCTATATTCCTTAGCTAGAATAGACTTACGAACATCATCCTGCACAATAGCAAATTGAATATGCCGACAGGCAATTTTTGATTGCCTTTTATGCTTTAAATCAGTTGAGTTTTTAAGCTTTTCTAACTCATTATCAAAGAAAATCTCATAGCTCAAAAAACTATAATCCACATTTAGTAATTTAGCCATTCGAGCTGCTTCGATAATGCCCTGATCGATACCAATTATATGACTAAAGCTCTGCTTTATAAGTCTGAGTTTCGTTTTTAAATTCTCACTTCGATCTAAGCCATAATACTCAAAACTAGCTCCATCAAAAAGCTCACCCTGATAGATATTGGGTTTATAAAGTGAGAATATGACAATAGAATACCCTTCATTTACTAGCATTTTGGTAAATGCATATAAATTGGGGTTATTTTTAATATTCCCTTCGGGGTGGATTATGAGGATGTTCATTTGATTAATCTAATAGGCTTTTGGAATTATCAAATTGTCTTTCTTTAGTTGCACCTATAAAAGTCAACTTATATATTTTGTTGTGTATTTTTTTTACTATCAAATTTATTTTGGTAGGTAAAATAGGCAAACCAATACTTTTCCTTATAAATAAATATCTGTAAATAGATGTTTTTAAAGGAGTATTAATTGATTTGTTTTTTGAATATGCTGCATAATGAATATATGCATTCTTAAAGTTGGAATTAATATCGTGTAAACAAATAATTTCATTCGAGTTATATTTTTCTCTGATTGTTTTCTGCAACCATCCAGCACTGTCCCAAACCTCACGGATTGCTTTGTTTTTATTAACTTCAGAAATATAATTATTCCAATCAGAACTCTCACTTTCAAAATTATACGATATTTTTTTTCCTGATTTATCAGTAAAATAGTCAACTACCCTGTGAGATAATGTTTTGTCACTTATTTTTCGGTAGATACAAAACCATGTATCATTTCTTTCCTGTGCATCAATAGTCTGTTTCGAATATGTATCGTAGTACGTATGCCTAGTTGTTTTGTCAACAGATAAAATTTGAATTTTCTGATGCCTTTCTAAATAATGAAACATAAGAATTATAAATTCATCCTGAATAATCTCAAAATCATCATCAACTGTTACAAAGAAATCTGAATTAGAAGATCTTAAACCAATGTCCCATGATTCATCGCATGTTAACATCGGCATAGAATATCTTTTGATTGATTGATTGATTGATTGATTGATTGATTGATTGATTGATTGATTGATTGAATATACTCCATTAATTTCTTTAAAGTCACTTTTATTGAGTTGACTATATTCTAACTTCACATAGTTAATTTTGCCCCATTTTTCTAAGTAATCTTGGTATCTTTCTTTATCTATACAATTCAGAAATATTCGTAAAGTTACGTTATAATCAGTTGATAGCTTATTTATTGCAGAATTATAGGATTTAATACAATAATCAGCAATGTAAATTGTCCGATTTGTAACAACCATAAAAAACTCAATAGATTTCTTTTTCATATCTTAATTAAAAGTTCTTGATTAATTCACAAATCCCCATAATCTCTTCTTCACTCAAATTACTTGCAGATGGCAAATACAAACCATTTTGCGTTAACCAGTCCGAAACGGGATAATTGCCAGAACAATCGCAGCCAAAGTCCGACAATGATTTTTGATTGTGCATTCCGTTAAATAGTAAGCGGGTGTCGATACCGTTGGCTTTTAGGTGAACTATCAATTCGTCTTTGGTATGTCCGTAAAGAGTTGGGTCTATAACAATGGCATTCATCCAACTTACGTTGAGGTAATCAGGATGCAGGGGTTGAAAAATAATGCCTGGTACATCTTTTAAAAATTCACGGTAAAGTGCATTGTTTTTTATGCGTAGTTCTTTGTAAGCATCGGCTTTCTCAACTTGTGCCAATCCTATGGCAGCTATAACATTGCTCATGCGGTAGTTGAAACCAATTTCGTCGTGGGTATAATTTCGGTTGCCGTCAATAGGGAAACAGAGGTTTTTAAAGTACCTCGCTTTGTTGTAAATGGCTTCATCATTTGTAACAACCATACCACCTTCGCCAGTAGTTATGTTTTTGTTGGCAAAGAAACTAAAGGAAGCCATATCTGAAAATGAACCGGCTTTACGTCCTTTGTATTCAGCTCCATGTGCTTCTGCAGAATCTTCAACAATGTATAAGTTGTGTTTCCTAGCTATGGAAGTAATAGCATCCATGTCGCACATCAATCCAAAAATATGAACAGGCATAATTGCTTTGGTGCGTGCAGTAATTTTTTCCTCTATTTTGGTAACATCTATATTCCATGTTTCTTTATCGGCATCTACAAAAACCGGTGTAGCACCCGTGTAAGCCACTGCAAAAGCTGAAGCTATCATGGTAAACGTTGGAATAATTACTTCGTCGCCTTTACCAATACCAAGTGCTACTAATGCCAAGTGCAAAGCCACTGTGCCGTTACAAACAGCCACACCATATTTACAGTCGCAATAAGCAGCAAATTGTTTCTCAAACTCTGTAACATATTTTCCGGCCGACGAAATCCAGCCTGTTTCAATGGCATCGGTTACATACTTTAATTCATTGCCATCCAAAAATGGTTCGCAAACGGGAATAAATTTATTCATAATGACCCCTAACCCCTAACGGGGAATGTTTTAGTTTGTATAATTATTTAAATTTTATTTCATTATCTTCAACAGCATCGAAACGGACTTTGTCCAACTCGCCACAAAATGGTCCTTGTTTTACTTCAATCATTTCCGACTTTTCGAGCATTTTAAAACCATGCCCGCCATGAGCTAGTAAAATCACATCGCCGCTTGTTACAATACGACTCTCGAGGTAAACTTTATCATCATCGTAAAAATCGACACGTACTTTGCCACTTTTTACATACAAAACCTCCTGCGTAAGTTCTACTTTACGCTCCACTACATTGTGTACGTGCGGTGGTATGATATAGCCTTCGGGGCGGTTCATATAGCCCAACTGCTGCGAAAAACTATCGGGTGTGAAGAATGAAATGCCGTCTTTGTAATAATTGGCTCTGATTATAATAGCCAATACTTTGTCGTTGTGATTAATCTGTTCGAGCATAATTTATTTTATTTCAGGTAGTTTATAGTCCATATAATCGGGTTTCAACACCCATTCGCGTACCAAAGGATTTGTGTTGAAATGATGCTGATGATAAGCATATCCTTCGGAGTATTTTTGTTGAAAGAGATTTCTAAGTTGTGTTATTTCATTATTTTCAATCTCTTTCGTTTTTAATTTTATAAGTTTTTGATAATTCTTTTTTATAAAACGTTTTGATTTTTTGAAAAACGAAATTGATTTTTTACAAGCAGTTTGATGGTTTATATATAAACCGTTTTGATATCGTAATGCTGTATAAGAATCTGCTATACCTTGGTAAAAATAACGTTTTTCAAAATATTCAGCTGTTAATCTAAAATCAGGAACCAAATGGTACAACAATACCTTATAATGGTAAAGAGATTTCATACCTGCTTCATTTGCTTTTATTGATAATCCTGTTTCACCGTCTCCCTGAAGAAACTGAATTTTTTGAGGTATAACATCTGGATGAAAACCTCTTAATTCTTGATATGCATTTTTCCTTATAATAAAATTTAGTCCCCAAACCCATATTGCATCAATTTCAATAATTTGTTCGCCTAAATCTAATAAACTCAATTCACCACATTGTTTGCCACCATAAGGTGTTGGTAACCAAAAGTCGTTTAGCCATCTTGGTGGTTCAATTTCATATTTTGGTAAATTTGGACCTGTAAGTAGATCAATATCTTGCCTTTCAGACAATATTTGTAAAATTGAATTTGCCCAATCTGGATTTAATTCCACATCATCATCCAAAAAGCAAAGAATTTCAGATTTAGCTTCGCTGGCTCCCAAATGTCTACCTGATAATAAACCGGGTACAGGTTCGTAAAAATATCTTATGTCTATTTCCTGATTTTTATCAATAAATTCAAAACAAATTTGTTTTGTATTATCTGTTGATGCATTATCAATAAGTAATATTTCAATAAAACTCTTCTCAATATTTAACTCAGTTATTGAATCAAATAATTGATTTAGATTTTTTCCTCTATTACAAGTTGGAATTATTATTGAAAGATTACGTGCTTTATTTTCCATTCTCAATTAAATAAAGTTTTGATCTTTGAGCCACACTTCTGTTTGCGTCATACCTTCTTTTACTGTGACTGATGGTGAATAATCAAGTAAGCTTTTTGATTTTGAAATATCAATAAAACCATCGTATGAATAAAAACTCAATTCAACTGTATCCATTTCTGGAAGAATTTTGATAATTTTCTTTAAAGGCATTTTCAATAGTTTACGTGGAGCTTTGCAAAACCATTTGGCCATGAGAGGATTATCTTTTTCAAGTTTATCATTTAATACTGTAATGGGTGCAATTAGTTGTTGTAAAGTTGACTTTGCAAATTTCAACGTTCTACGATCTATTCCATCAATGGTAGGTATGTTTTTAAAATCAGCAATATTGCGATTTAGCATTTTTGCGTAAAAATCAAAAAAGTCTTTCCACTTAATATGTTCTCCATCAGTAGCTATGAAAGCTTCGCCTATAGCCTTTGGATGATGGGCGCACAAGAGGGTTAAGTCAACTAAATTGTCGACATATACTGCATTGCAATCATGCTCTCCGTTATCAACTAAATAAAACTTATTTTTTTTCATTTGCTGCACATAATCGATGGAATAGTACTGTGATAATGGGCCCCAAACATAGGTAGGCCTAACTACAGAGCCTGCTATATTATATTCTTTGATAAGTTGCCAAAAAACTTTTTCGGCTTCTATTTTGGCATCCGCATAAGCATCGCCATAGCTCACAAAAGCTGCATTCTCATCCAGATTATCAAAAATTTTATCGCCATGTACCACCACACTGCTTAGGTAAACCACACGTTTAACGCCCTGTTTCTTGCATGCTGTTACTACATTTCGGGTTCCTTCGGCATTAATTTTAAGGGCTTGTTCGCGTGAACCTCCTACACCAACACAGTGAAACACAATTTCACAGCCTTCCACCGCTTTTTCCACCTCTTCGTAGTTAGTAATGTCTGCTTTGATAAGTTCCACATCAAGCCTACTTACCCATGCAGCCTTAGGCCAACTATGCACCATAACGCGCACATCGGCTTTTTCATCCAAATATAATCGTTCGGCCAATCGGCTACCAATAAAACCGGTTCCTCCAGTTACTAATATTTTTTTATTTTCGAACATAATAAGCATTTACAATTTATTAAAAACGTAAGCCAGGAATGCCAGCTTTTGTGGGTAATTGTCTTTCAGCCTTTTGCTTGTAACAATTCTCAATGGTTTCTACCACTTTAACACCATCTTCAATTGAACAAAATAAAGGTTGGTTGTTTTGGATGGAATCCAAAAAGCTTTTTGTTTGATGCTCACCAATAGTTGTCCATTCGAGTTTTGGTGTATTTCCTTGCTCTGTATCAGTGAGCTCACGTTCAATACCATTTTCAACAATCTTATTCATATCGAAAATGTCTAGGACTATGTTTTTGTTATTTCCACTTATTTTGATGGTATTACTCAATTCGCATGTTCTACTTATTCTAAAATAGGCTGATGAACCATTTTCAAAATTTAATTCCATTGAAGCATTGCTTTCAAGCCCTCCTATGGCATCATCTTGGTAATTGAAGGTTTTTACATCGCCCAAACACCATAGTATATAGTCGAGTGAATGAATGCCACCATCCATCAATACACCGCCCGAAACTAATTCTTTTCGGAAACAGTAGCCCGAAAGTGTTGGCCAGTCTGCCGGCGCTCCTTCCTGTATTTCAATATGTGGTGTAGCGCCAAAATATCCTTCCTGAATCAATTTCCGAACATGAAGTCTGTTTGCAAACAAACGATAGGTGTGGCATAAGCCCGATAAAATATTAGTTGTGTTTAACGCCAATAGTTTTTTCCCTTCCGACGAAGTCAGTGAAATCGGTTTTTCGCACAATACGGGTTTGCTCGCTGCATAGCAATCAGCCATTATTTCAACATGCACATGTGGAGGTGTGGCAAGTATCACTGCGTCAACCGCTTCAATTAGGCTTTTGTAATTGTCGGTAATATTTTGTAAGTCAAATTTCGATTTTAAGTATTCCTGTTGTTTCGCAGATGGTTCAGCAACAAATACACTATCTCTCCCGAGCAATTTTATAGCTGCCGGAATGTGAAAAGCCTCTGATACGGCACCGCCGCCGATGATTAAGAGTTTCATTGTAAAATTTATTATTTTTTATTCAATAATTTTTCGTTCAACAGTAATGGATTGTAATATAGTATCGAAAATATAGAACTTAATGCTGTAAAATAATTTTTTTGTCGCCAATATAAATTAAATAATTTCAAATAATACTTTGATAATAAAATATTTATGCTTTTATTGTATTTAAAATCGAGATATTTATTTAAATCCTTGTAGAATCTGATTCTACCTTTGTAGTCCTTTTCAAAAGAAAAGTTTTTTGTGGAAACGCCTTCGTTATTAACCCTATAAACTCCACAAACTTCATTTATCATTTTAGCTTTGCCAAATTTTGATAACATTACAAATAATGTGTCATCGTTCATATAGGTAGTATAATACCATTTAGGATAAGTCGTAATAATAAAATTTCTAAACACAATAGACGACATGTGACCAAGTGTTTGTAACTCGCCGTGTTTTTCGGCTGTTAAGCTATTGTGTTCTTCCAGTATCTCACGTGTGGTACAGGTATCCCAACTATTTACCTTGGCAATACGTTTTTCGTCGGTATCCTGATTATAAATGTAGGAATTTGTAAAGCACATAACATAATCGGGATTGTTTTCTAAAAAATCAACTTGTTTTTGAAGCTTTTTTTCATCAATCCAATAATCATCTCCGTCGCATTGTGCAATATATTTACCTTCGGCCGACTCATATACTTTTACGGAATTTTTTACAAATCCCTGATTTTTTTTAGCCTTTAAAAGTTTGAATTTTATTTCAGGATATTTTGCGATGTATTCTTCTATAATTTGAACCGTATTGTCAGTACTGCAATCGTCAGAAATAACTATCTCAAAAGTGAAATTCACTTTTTGCATTAACCAACTTTCGATTGCCTGAGCTATATATTTCTCTCTGTTATAAGTTGTTGAACAAATGCTAACTAATGGCTTGTCTGTATTCATTTTTACTATGCAGAAATTCTTTTAATTTTTCGACTTAAAATACTCAAAATTCGCAGGTAAAAATAGATAGATTTAAAATATATATACTTCAAACTCCGACCTTTTTTCCTGTTGTTTTGAGCTGCAAAGGTAGCATGTTCCTTTAACTTATCAAAACTCAACTTGTTTTTGCCTAAACGGATTAATTTTTCGGGCAATTCTTCATAAAAAATCAAATCGGCTTGTATGGAACTAAATCCTGTTTCGGCATATTTAGCTACAATCCTATCAAAAAATAAATTCTTTAGCTTATCGCTGAAAAACCATTTTAAGTTTAAGTCAGAATCAGCATATACTTTATAACGAAGATCATACTCCCCGAATATTTCAAAAACTTTTTTATTATAAAAAATTGCCTGATGGCAAATTGGGTCGGTTTGAATTTTTGTAAAATTAAATTCACCATCATTTATCAATCCGGATTGCATCATTAATACATTCCCATAAATTACATCCACATCCTGCTTATATATTTCTGTCTCCACATCTCCAAGCACATTTTCGTCGTACAACGAATCATCACTTCCTAAAAAATACAACCATTCGCCTTTAGCTAGTTTGATGCCTTTGTTCATAGCATCGTAAATGCCTTTGTCGGGTTCCGAAATTATATTTACACGAGTGTCATTATATGCTCGAATAAGTCCGAGTGTATTATCTGTAGACACCGCATCAATTATAAGTATTTCAAAATTGGTAAATGTTTGATTTAATATGCTCTCAATGCATTTCTGCACTGTTGAAGCACTGTTGAAAGTAGGAATAATTATGGAATAAAAAATCTTTGTGTCTGAATTTAGGGTCATAAAATTAATCGTTACATACCACAAATTAGAATTAATCGTATTTTATTTTTCGGGATAAAATTTTCTTCTCATTTGGATAATTCCATGCATCCCACGAAAAGTGAATTCCATTTTGCCAGTTCGACCATCGGGATAAGTCTTCGTCTGACATCAAATCGGCAAGTTCAGCAAATGTTGTTTTTGGTTTCCAACCTAACAACTCGTTTGCTTTGGCATAATTACCTTTCAGATAGTTTACATCAACCGGTCGTTTAAACTTTTCATTGATTTTTACATGGTTTTCCCAATTTAGCCCTACTCTGCTGAATGCTCTTTCCACAAACTCCTGAATTGTATGTGTTTCGTTGGTGGCAATAACAAAATCGTCGGCTTTATCGTGTTGAAGTATAAGCCACATAGCTTCTACATATTCCGGCGCAAATCCCCAGTCGCGTTTAGCATCTAAGTTTCCTAATTCCAAGGTATCTTCAATTCCTAATTTAATTTTGGCAACTGCATTGGTGATTTTGCGAGTAACGAACTCAATGCCCCGGAGTGGAGATTCGTGGTTAAACAGAATTCCTGTCGACGCAAAAAGTCCATATCCCTGACGATAAATATTAACCATACTGTGGGCATATAATTTGGCGGCTGCATAAGGACTCGAAGGTACAAATTCTGTTTTTTCGTCCTGGTAAGCATGTTTATTATCACCATACATCTCGCTGGTAGATGCCTGATAAAAACGTGCTTCGGGGACGATTAAACGTATTGCTTCAAGTAGCTTAGTAACACCAAGTCCGGTAATTTCGCCTGAGGCTATAGGTTGCTCAAAAGAAGCACCTACAAAACTCTGAGCTGCCAGATTGTAAATTTCGTCAGGTTTCGATGCTCTGAGCGTTTCAATTATTGAATAACTATCCAATAAATCGCAGGGCAGTAATTCGATATCGTCAAAAATGTTAAGATATTGAAGTCGCCAAAAATTAGGGGTTGACAACCGTCTGTAAGTGCCATAAACTTTATATCCCTTTGTCAGAAGAAATTGTGCAAGGTACGCTCCGTCTTGTCCAGTGATACCTGTGACTAATGCTGTTTTATTATTCATACTTTTTTAATTGTTAATCTGGATGCAAAGATAACTTTTTTAAATTATTTGTTAGCCAAAAATAAATATTGTCCATGGCTAAATTTGGCTTATTTTAAATATCCAAATTAATTATATAGGTTGAGAATCATCATATCATAATTTTAAACCCAACATAATATTCAAATTACACATTTCAGAATCACTACTTGATGATAATTCAATACCTTTTCTGTAGTTGACTCATGTTTTTTTTAGACGATATTCCCTGCATCTTTTCCCTAATTTCTCTAAAATAATAGTATTGCCTGATTCGTTCCAGTTTGTAAAAAATAATTTTAATTTTACTGATACAAAAATACTGTTTTTTTGTTGCAATAACAATAATATATACAGTTTTTAATGCATTAATTAAATTATAAACATTGTATTTGCTGTTTTTGTGCTTTTCAAAATTTGTATTCACATTCAATCTATTTGCTTTTCGAACCGAAAGTAATCTAACATCTTTGTCACATTCAATACCTTAATTGCACTGAATTTTGTAACTGACGATACCCTGTTTTTGGTGATTTTTGTAACATACGATACCCAACTTGCGGGTGGCTCACTCGGAGCCTCACGCTGTCTTCGTTCCGTTATTTTGTGTGAGGCTCTGCGAGCCACCCACTTTTCGCTATACCGTGTGAGGCTCAGCGAGCCACCCACTACTACTTTGTTTTAAACAATTGGCCTACTAAATTAAGCACATTGGCTACTACTTCCTGATTTTCAACTGGTATTTTCAAAAAAGTATTCCCTGTTTTTTCGTCTTTCTCAGTAATGGAATTTACCAACTTGGCAGTTTCCTCGGGCGAAGCCAACATTTTGGAAAGTCCGGCGAAAAATGAAAATCCTTGAGCCAAAAGCTGCGTTGGTTCTAACTCGAGTTTTAATGTCGGTTCAATGTCTTCTGATTCCGACACAGATGGCAGTACATCATCGTCATCAAAAATAGTGTCTTCAGACGCGTTTGATGTATCGCTAACATCTTTATTTTCAGGTCTGTGAGAGTCTGAATCTAATTCTAATTCTTCTTCCAACGTAATAATATGGGATTCGGAAGCTGCAGAGGTATCGGTAATATCATTCACCGTTTGCATAAATTTTTTAAACTTATCGTCTCCCATAAAAATGGTATCCTCACCCAAATCTAAGATTCCTTTTGCCAACGAACTTTTAAAACCGAGTACACTCAGCATACGTTCTTCAATAGTGTCTTTCGATACAAAATTAATAATGGACACATTTTTCTTTTGCCCCAATCGGTGAATTCGTGCAATGCGTTGTTCTAATAATGCCGGATTCCAGGGAATGTCCAAATTTACCAACATGGCAGCAGCTTGTAGATTTAGCCCTGTACTTCCGGCATCGGTCGAAAGAAAAACGCGACAATCAGGGTCGTTGTTGAAATTATCGAATAGCGATTTCCGTTTCTGACTGGGTACACCACCATGCAAATATTCGTATTTTATGCCTAAAATATCCAATTCCTGGGCTACTAACCGAGTCATTCGTTCCCACTGACTGAAAACCACCACTTTTTCATCCTCTTGTTCGAAGCGTTCATCCAGAATACTCATCAACTCTTGAATTTTGGTATCGTGTCGGGTGGTTTGATCTACAATATAGGTGCTATCGCATACCATACGCATCAGGTTGAGATTGATAAGTAAAGACTGCCGGTCTTTTTCGTTCAGAAATCCCATGCGCTGCCATTTCTGAACCAAACGAGCCACATTACCATTAAACTCTTCGTGCATATCTTTTTGGGCCAGTGTCATTGGTACAAAAAGTGTTTTATCCATCCTTTCGGGCAATTGTGTGAGTACTTCTTTTTTTGTTCGCCGAAGCACTATTTCTTTCAGCATTTCGCCAATCTCATTCAAATGCTGATAACCTATCACTTTTCCCGATTCGTTTTTTATCTGATAGCGATGTAGAAATTGATAATATGGACCAAGACGAAATGGGTCGATAAACTGTACAATAGAATACAATTCCTCCAGTTTATTTTCGAGCGGAGTACCTGTAAGCACTACGCAATAGGTAGATTTAATTTTTTTTACTGCCGATGCAATTTTTGTTTTCCAGTTTTTTATGCGCTGTGCTTCATCGAGTAATATTAAGTCAAAATTAGCTAAGTTAATCGATTTAATATCGTTTACTACCGTGTGATACGATACAATTTTGTAAAATTCATTGCCAGTATATTGCAAGGCTCTAACAGTAGGAAGCCCCTCGATTACTTTAACGGTGCTATCGGTAAATCGTTCAATCTCAGTCATCCACTGATATTTAAGCGAAGTAGGACAGATTATCAATACGTTAGAAATACCACTTTCTTTCTTTAATAATTCGGCAACGCCAATAGCCTGAATGGTTTTACCAAGTCCCATTTCGTCGGCAATAAGCGCTCTACCTGCTTTGGCAGCAAACAATACTCCTTCGTGTTGATACTTGAAAAAAGTTGTTTTGATCAAACCCTGCAATGCTTCGCTTTCGGGGTAAAGCGTGTCGAACTTTGTTTTTCTGTTCAAATGTTCTCTTAAAGTGAGCACATAATCTAAAGCATCGTTATAGCATCTGAAATCGGCATCTAACGAATATGCTTTTTCTAAAAATAACTCGAATGAAGAAATGCTTTCCGGCTTTAAAACATTATTTTCATCGAAATAAAATTTGGCCAACTCTTCAAATTCCTGAGTATTATCCTGGCCTATTCGAATTTTTACGCACCGTTCGCCTTTATACGATAAATATACCGAAGTGTATGGCATAAGGTAGTCTTTTGTTAAATGCACCGAAAGTTTAGGTGTTTTATTAATTTGAAACAAAACTGCCTCAATGTGCTTGCAAGTACCCAAACCATTGGTTTTAAAATCAAGACAAGAGCAAAAGTTCATCGAATTCCGGTTATCGCGAATCGAAACTTTGTATTTATTTTTAGTTTCAAAATTATGAACCAGATAGTCGCCAAAAACAGGATGATAACCTTCAACTTTTTCAATTCCAAACGTTTTATCCACTACAAACTGCTTCCGCAATGCTATTTGCCAACTTTCCAACGACATACCCTGAGCTGGCTTGTGATAGGAAATATTATTTTTGTTCTTTTCAACAGGTCTTAGTCTTACAGTTTTTTTTGCCATGATTTTTAATTAATAATTATATTTTTATTTCCGTGTGAGGCTCTGTGAGCCATCCACTATAATCTTTTATTTTACAAGCCAAAAAATAAGGCATATTCAACAGAGTAAATGATTTACCCGAAGGTGTTTGCAATTTATCAATTTGAAATTTGCCTGCATACAGCCGAATGGCAATGGGCGAATCGGACATTTCGATGTATTGATGCAGCGACTTGAGTTTTCCTGTTTTTCCTGATTTTACTTCCACCGGTATCCCTTTGCCTTGGGCAACGACTAAAAAGTCTAATTCTGCCGATGCGCCCTCTTTTTCGCGTACCCAAAACAAGGGTTTATTGAGTTGGTCTTTGTTGGCAGCCATTAGCTCTTGACTTACAATGTGTTCAATAATTTTACCATTATACACATCCAACAAATCTGGGGTCGAAAAAACTTCTTTTTGTATGCCAGCCAAAAAATTGACCATTCCGGTGTCGAGTACTTGTAGCCGAGGCGATTTTTTTAAATCGGGCTGGTAGGGCAATTTTGTTTGAGTGGTGGGATAAATGAGTTGTATTATCTTTGCTTTTTCGAGCGTACGCAGTGCTTCGCCCATTTCGCGCGAGCCATAAGCCGAAGCCCCAAAGCCATTGAAACGAATGCGCGACCCGGCTTCGCGGAAGCAGGAAATGATGGCATGACGCAAAATTTGTGTTTGTGATGCATTGCGGGCATATTTCTCTATGTCGTCGATATACGAAAGCAGCAACGATTCGTAAACCGATTTTAACTGCGATAAATCGCGCTGCTCCACGTATCGTTTTACAACTTCGGGCATACCGCCAATGAGCGTATAGGTATGAAAGAGTCGCATTAGTTTGTCGTGTGCAAAGTCGGCAAAAGGTAAATTGTTAAGCTGCGCCAAAGCCTGTTTCTCGCCACATGCGTCCAAAAATTCTTCGAAAGTAAATGGATATAAAAATTGATATTCCACGCGCCCAACGGGAAACGAAACACTCGTGTCGAAAACTGTTTCGAGCAGCGAACCGGCAGCTATAACATAGTACTGTGGGTAGGCTTCGTAAAAATAACGCAAAGAAGCAATGGCTTCGGGCATTTCCTGTATTTCGTCGATAAAAAGCAGCGTATCCCTGTTTTCGGTATTTTTGTCTTTTATAAAAAAAAGTGCCTGAACTAATTCGTGTATCGAATTGCGATTTTGAAAGATTAGCCTATCTTCCTGATTTTCGAGATTGAGATAAATATACTGACTAAAATTTTCGGCAAATTGTTGTACCACAGTAGTTTTTCCTACCTGCCGAGCGCCACGCAAAACGAGTGGTTTTCGGTAAGCCGACTGCTTCCATTGCAGCAATTGTGATATAATTTGCCGTTTAAACATGATTTATAGTGTGTTAGCGGCTGCAAATATAGTTATTTATTTTGAATTTGTTACATTCAATACCTTAATTGAACTGAATTTTGTAACGGACGATACCCTGTTTTTGGTTATTTTTGTAACAGGCGATACCCAACTTGCGGGTGGCTCACTGGGAGCCTCACGCTGTCTTCGTTCTGCTATTCCGTGTGAGGCTCTG
>CAMDNO010000035.1 GCA_945902955.1 Porphyromonas cangingivalis | reverse complement strand
CCATGCCGATTCGTCGGCGAAGCCCTGAGCAGTTTGCTTGCCACGTACTCCTCCCTTTATTTTGTCGTAGTCAATTACATGGTAGCAGCTATAATCCTTACGGAAATGGTTTGCCATGGTAACATTGGCATGACTCACAGCCATTTTGTAGAACGAAGAGTCGCCCGAAAGTTTTGTTGCTTCGAAAAACAGCTCCAAGTTCATCATATTGTCGATAATCACCGGACACATCCAGCCGCGTGTTCCCTGCCAGCCTTTATCCTCGTCCCACGACTGTATAACGCCCGGTGTTGGGCGATAACGCGTAGCTAAGGATTTAGCTGCCTGTATCATAACGTTTTTATACGTTTCGTTTTTAGTGGTTTTATACGCATTTCCATAACTCGAATTTATAATAAAACCAACATCGTGATGCCAGGTAACGTATTTTGCGGAATCTATGTTCTCAGTATATTTTATACCAAGGTCTTTCCATTTAGCATCGCCTGTCAGTTTGTACATGTACCACATGGAGCCAGGGAAAAAACCACTTGTCCAATCGTCGAAAGGAACATATTGTATCTTATCATTTTTGATGGTTCGTGGATTGATAAATTCGCCCGATGCTTCAATCAGTTTTACCTGATGGCCAATTTGCTGCGTGGCAAAGCGTATATTGTTATTAACACAATCATCTGAATTTCCTTTAATTATATTCGTACAACTTGCAAGTGCTATCAGTATAAAATAACGAGAATTACGTTTCATATAGTTTCTATTTTAAAAATTTTATTGTTTTGGATTGTTTGGAATTTGCTATTTTGCACAAATAAGTTCCTTCCGACAAGTAATTAATAGGGATATTTACTGATGTAACACCTTTTTCGCTTTCAATATTTTCGATAATTCTGCCATCGGCAGTATATATGACGATATTGAGTTTTTCGGTTAATTCGAACGGAGAACTGAGGTGGATTTCAGCAGAATCATTCGTAAAAGTCAACCAATCTTTTTCTTTGTTTTGAGATAAATCATTCGTATCATTTGAATTTCTTATTGCAAAATATAGAGGCTCACCGTTATTAAAAGTAACAGTAACCTGAGTTTGCCCGTTTGCAGGCTGATTGAAATACACTCCGTGTACTGGTGTTAGGGGGAGCCATTCGCCATTCAGCGTTAAGGTAGTTTGTGTGGAAGTAGGAAGCCAGCCATAAGTAGAATTACTTTGTGGGTTTAAATTGGGATTGCAAATTGCAAATGAGTATTGGTTTAGTGCCTCGTTTCGTTTGCACATCAATAAATTTTCGGCCGAACTTGATTTGATTATTCCAAAATTCAAATCGTTAACTGCACCAAAAAAACTATATGCTGTTATTTGTAAGGGTTTGTAAGTTAAAGCATGTAATCCTGAGTTTTGAGCATGAATCTCAAAAATTGACCCTCCATTATTCGCCATTTGCAACGCAAGTTCTTGCATTTGAGTAGTTGTAGCGTCTGGAACAACTACAAATGAATAAGCTTTATCCGAAGTTTGAACTCCATGAATCAGGTATGCTTTAGCTACCTCTGATGTGGTAGTGGGATGAGCATAATCAGTTCCCGATTCAACCGGAGTGGTTTGTGAAACATAACTTAAAAAAAGCGGATCATTTCCCCTCGGAATAAAATAACCAGTTTGTTGTGGAGTGATAATCCAATTATCTACAGTTGATGATAATGTATATTCATAAGGCTTTGATAAATTTGTTCCATTCAAAATTAAATTGTCACTAATAGGATATTTGATTCCCTGAAATAAATTGGTAGCTGTAATTCTGTTTGTGGAATACGTACCCGATGCTCCAATATTGCTTCCCAACGCAATAAGTATACTATCAAATGCGAAAACCGTTTTTTTTAAAGTTAAATTTGTTGGTGTAAAAGCATTATTTACCCACCACGAGTCTATTTGGTCGAAATCGGCAGCAAACATACCGCAATTGCCCCACGAAAGTGCTCCGGCAAAATTTTTGGTAGCAGTATATTGATCGAACCGACCAATTTCTGACTGCAAAGGCATCATGTCCTGCCACGTACTGTAATGTACAGTAGTAGTTCCGGGCACCACATTCCAATCCCATCCACCTCCGGTTCCGTTTGTAGGAAATCCACTATTTGTTTGCGTTCCCGCATACGTAATCTCTAGTGAACCATGGCTCTGGTAGCGACCAAACCTGTTCTGATTATCGTAAATCTCAGCACCCCAAAAGTTTGTAGTAGGTGCTCGCATGGTAGCAACCCAATTGTTCTTTCGAAAAATGCCCATTGGGCTGTAATTAAATTGATGAAAACCGTCGTAACTTATTGTATCAACGTTGTATTTATTGGTTTTAAAAAAATAATTATATGCCGATGCAAGTTCATTATCAATAATTTCATTATGTGCATCTCCACTTGCTTCAATCATTTTTTCGAATAATGCTTTTGAGAAATTAATCTTTATTCCGGCATTAAACGGATCTCGTCCACACAAAGAATTTGCAGTATGTCGTTCGTCTCCGGTACTCAATGTACCCATGCTGTACAGCGAAATGATAGCTTTTTTGAATCTGTCGAAAGCAGTTGCCGATACCTTAAACGATGTTCCTTTTAGATAATACAAATACTCGGCATAGGTAAAATAGGCATACATGTAATGGTTGTAATGTGTTTTATGGTGAAATCCTGTTCCGTCAGGTTTTAGAAAATCACCCGCACCGGGCGCATATTCGCTGTTACGCTCCAAAAATCGTTTAAACGCCTTTAATTCACGAACGGCAACAGCATCGTCTGTTTGAAAAACGGCAACAGCCATAATATGTGGTAGAAAAAGATACACGACATCCGAATTCAGTTTGCTTAAATAGGTTGATGGAGAATCGTACAAACGACCATAAAATGAAATCCAGCGCACTAACTTTAGTATTTCAGTTTTTTGAGCATCGGTACAAGCAGGCAGTGTGTTTAACAAGCTTGTGGGAATAGTTTTACACGGTGTATAAACATTACTAAATAATTCAAAATTACAACCCTCGGCTATGCCTTGATCGAGCAAATGGTCGATAAAGTTCCGAAAAAGAGTTAATGTGGCAGGGTCAGCTAAACCAGCTGCGGCCAAAATCTCGGCCTTTCTTGAGATGTCAGTCATAAAATCGTCCGTAAGACCTGCCGCAGTAGTATTTATTGAATTTCCTTTTACTGTTCCATCGGAATTACGAACAATATTTAAAAACTCTACATAAGCTTTTGCCGCATTTAATGTGGTGCTATTTCCTGATATTGGAGTTCGTTTAAGTAACGTTCGAAGTTGGGTTAAATCTGCCAATTCGTTTGCCGTAGGAGTATTTACATTTATATCTGGCGTGTTTTTGAACATTTCAAGCTGAGTTTTACTTCCAACAAGATATTCATTATCCAATTTCCATTGGCTTCCTACAATACGATTTGATTCGGTTGTAGTATTTAAGTTTACATTATCAAAGTAAATTAATCTACTTTCGGAAGTAGTTGGCTGAAGTGTAAATCTAACTCCATTTATTGACGTTAATTGGGTAAAAGCAAATTCAGTATATGCTCTGTTAAATTCGCGCCAGCCACTGAAATTACACATAAAAACAGCAGTTCGTTTTACCGTTGAATTATATAAAAATTCTACCTTCAACGTGTCGTTTAACTGTGCGCTATTATAAATATGAAAGAATGCACTGTTTGAATTGTTGGCTGCAAAATCGGCAAATGCTACATTGAGTACTGATGTGCCTGCTGTTTCCCATTTTAGTGATTTTGTGCCTTCTTTGAAATGTTCGGCAGAAACAGACAATGTTCCTTTGGCAGCAACCCAACCAGTAGGAATTGATGTTGATTCAAAATTAAATATTTGTGCCACACAGAGTTGCGTTACAAATAGAAATAAAAATATGATGCAGTATTTACTCATTCTGAGTGCTTCTAATCGAGACTTTTTAAAACCTGAGAATCAAATAATAACCCTCAATCTATAACTTTTATAATTAAAGTTTTTGAGTTCTCTGACTTGTTTTCAAGATTAGCTTTTTGGGCTACGAACGTAACATTGTAAATGCCTACTGAACTGTATTTATATGAAAATATTTCGGTAGTAGTTGCAATGTCGCCAATAGCAACAGCGGTATCGGGAAGTCGGCGATTAATTTTCGATGGCGTAGAAATTAGCCAGTCTTCATTTATAGCAGCACCTACGGGCGATGACTGAATACGCATAAAAGGATTGGTTGTCAAGGAAATACTATTCAAATTCCAAACGCCATTAGTAGCCGTTTGACCATTCAAATTAAACATATCGAGGGCAGAAAAACCTAAATCAACGGCCTTTATTACAGATACAGCTCCATTCTTGAGCGTATTTGTTATTTTTAAATCTTTTATTTCCCAGGTTGGTTGTGAAGCTGTATTTTGATTCGTTTTATACAAAAAAGCGAATGAAATATCTTTATCACAATAATCAATAAGCGATAGGGAAGTTTGCAGAACTTGCGCACTGGTTGTTGGTAAATTGCATTGTTCGGTAATTTCTACCCAATTGTGCGTGGCAATGGTCGTAGAATCAAGCTTGCTGTTGTACAGCTTTAAGCCCTGAAACGATTCGGAAATAAAAACCCGTAACGTACCTGCAATTGTTCCGTATTGTGGCATTGCCCCAAAGCTTAATACAGAAGTGTTAATATCATCTTTTGCATACGATTTAATGTTGCGTTTGGCATATTCATGTCCGGTTTCGCCACTATAAAACGACAAAAAATCGTAGTTCCCACTCAGGTTAAATTTTAATGGGAGTGATTTTTTGATGACTAAAGTATCACCAATAGTTTGCGTTTCGGCTGTTGCTATTTCGAAATTGAAAATTAGTTCTTTATCGAGCTCATTTGTGCAACCTGCGAACAAAATAAACGAGGTAAAAAAACCACAAACCACAATTGATTTTAATATAATATTTTTCATTGATTATCTGCTTTTTTGAAGTTAATTGATTTTACCAACCCTGATTTTGAGTCATTGATTTATTGACAGAAAGCTCCATAATAGGTATTGGGAAATAATTATAGGCATCTGTAACTTTAAAATAATTTGAAGCATATTTATGGTCTGGGGACCATTGAGCTTTATCAATATCGTTAAGTGTATTTGTCATGTTCGTTGTAAATTCGCCCCAACGAATTAAATCCCAACGGCGGGTAGTTTCAAAACACAGTTCCATAGCTCTTTCACGTTTCACGGCATCTCTGAAACTTTCTTTCGTAAGCCCTGTACCTGTTAAAGCAGAGATTCCGGCTCTCGACCGAACCTCGTCGATACAACTGTAAGCCAGGTCGGAGGGCGTGCTCGTTAGCTCATTGTCGGCTTCGGCTATCATTAGCAATATGTCGCTATACCGAATAATAGGGAAATTGTTTGGAGTCCAGTTTTTATCTTTTGGCAGTACGGTTTCGTATTCACGTCTGAATTTTGCAGCACATCGGGTGTGTCTACCATTAATTATAGCATTTGTTTCGTCTGTACAAGGCATTCCATCCACAATAGTTAAGTTAATAGGGCGTTTGCCTTCAAAATACTTCCGGCCTAACACTGCAAAAGGAGCTGCGGTACTATGAACATACTCATAAGGTGCAATATTCCAGTTTCCGCGAGTTGTATCTTGTTCATTTTCATACATTTCGTACAGTTTCAGTGTAGCATATATAAATCGGTACGCATAACCCGGATTTGCCATTCCTTTTGCGTTTTTATATTCAGCGACTGATGAAAAATCTCTTGTACTACCAAAACCAACAATATTGCCTACCCTACCGGCTGCCATCAGTTGTGTGTTATTTCCGGCCATTTCGGCTTCCCAAATACTTTCGCGAACACCTGTACTGTTGTATTTATCGGTGCACATATCAATAAAAACGCTACTATAAGGCTTGGCTAATCCATGCAAGTTGCTTTCTTTCACTTCGAGCGCCCAACGTTTTGCTTCGGCAAAATAATTTTGCGTTTCAGTTGGTGCATCTACTTTATCGCGGTAATGTTCGCCGGCACGAAATAAATAAATACGAGCCAAAATGCCTTTTGCTCCCGACTGGGTAATTGTACCTGTATGCGATATCTCGGCAGATGTACGCAGGTTAGGTATTGCTAAAACTATGTCGCTGATAATCTGATTATAAATGGTGTTTTTGGGAATTCGTGGTGCATCTAATCCGGTAACTTTTTGTGTAGAAGATAATATAAGAGGAACATCGCCCCAGCCCTGAATCAGATTAAAATAATAGAATGATCGCAGAAAAAGGGCTTCAGCCATTACTCTTTTACGTACAGTTTCGTTTATTTCAGTGTTTTTATTTACATTCTCAATAAGGGTGTTCGCTCTGTTTATTCCATCGTATAAAATTCTCCAGTAAGAAGTTATGTAGATGTCGGAACTGCTGGTGTTAGCACATATCATACTAGTAGTAGCATTTGAACGCTGAAAAAAGCCCAAATCATCGCCTCCGGCATTGTACAAAATGTAGTAATTGCCATAAAACTGAGTTTGCATAATTGGGCTGTATGTTCCGGTCAAAAATGCTTCCAATTCATCTTGGGTGTTAAAATAGCCCTCAGGAGTTAAATCATGAGGTTCTTTATTCAAAAAATCGGAACAACTACTAATAAGGATAACACTAAGTGCAATTAAGTATATTTTTAAACGTGTTTTCATTTTCTCTATATTTTATATGTTTAAAAAATTACATTTACTCCCATATTCACATTAAATGCACGAGGATATGCTGAGTAGTCAAGTCCGGGAGTAATTGCCGAATTACGTACCGAAACTTCGGGGTCGTAGCCAGAATAATTTGTGAGTGTGTAAACATTCTGAGCGGAAACAAATACACGGACTTTCTCAATTTTAAGTCTTTCCAGAATCTTTTTTTGCAACGAATAACCTAACGAAACTGTTTTGAGTCGTAGGTATGAGCCATCTTCAATAACTCGGGTCGAAAAAACAGTGTTTGATGGAGAAGAGCTTACGCGGGGAATATCGCTTTCCGGATTTTCAAAAGTCCATCGGTCCACGTAAGATGCAAACTGATTTAGATTAGCACGTCTGTTGAATCCGCTTTCGAACAATAATCTATTCGCATTAAGAATGTCGGCACCATAAGACCATTGGAAAAATACACTTAAATCAAAGCCGGCATAGTCAAAGTTATTGGTTATACCACCGGCATGAATCGGTTCTCCTCTGCCAATAAATGTTTGATCTTTGGTGTCGATTACGCCATCTTCATTTAAATCAGCATAGCGGGGGTATCCAGGTTTTGTGTTAGTTTCGGAAATATAATGAGGTATTCCGCTTTTCAATGTGTACGAACCGTTTGAGATATTAAAATCTTCGAGTTTGTAAGTTCCTTCGTACATATAGCCATACATCATGCCAATAGGATAACCAATTTTAGCAATGTAATTTGGCGAAATAAAATTTTGATCGAAAGCGGCGTTAGTTAGCAAAGCTGTCTGATTTTCAGAAAGTTCCAACACTTTGTTTCTATTAAAAGCGATATTGAAATTTGTAGTCCACTTAAAATTTTTGGTTTTTACATTTACCGTATTTAGTGTAAATTCTAATCCTTGGTTTTGCACTTTTCCAATATTTTTCATGGCACTCGCAAAACCTGTCGAAAGTGGAAGCGATGCACGGAGCAATAAATCGGAAGTAATTTTATTATACCAATCGAACGTAAAATTTATACGGTCGTTCAGCAAAGCTAAATCCATTCCAATATTAGTTTGGGAGGTTGTTTCCCATTTCAGTTCTTTGTTTGGTAAACCCGACAAAATTGCTCCAATATTACTCAGTGAATTATTTACAGGATAAACTCCATGAAAAACATCATACAATCCGGTTCCGTTACCATAAGCCGACTGCTGCATTAATATACGTGCATACGTATCGTATTCGCTCACTCTGTTGTTGCCGGTGGATCCCCAACTTAAGCGCATTTTACCATTGTTAAGTATCTCTTTTGAGGCTCTCATAAATTTTTCTTGCGTAAATGTCCAAGCAGCAGAGATTGATGGGAAATAGCCAAAGCGGTTTTCTTTTGCAAATTTCGATGAACCATCGGCACGAAATGAAGCCGTTAAATAATACTTCGATTTGTAATTGTAATTAATTCGTCCTAAATAAGATAGCATACTCCAATCTGCAAAAACCGAACTTATTGAGGAGGGAGTTCCCTGTCCCATTCCTGCCATTCCCAGCGATTCGTTCGGAATAAGTATGGATTGCATACTGTAGGTTTTGAGTTTTGAATCCTGTATAGTTAATCCTATCATACTATTAAAAAAATGTTTCTTTTTAATATTGGTCTGATAGGTTAGTATATTCTCATTTAACCATGTAATTCTATCAGAGTTGGAGTACGATGCATTAGTTTTTTGTGTTGAAGTGGGCATTCCACCTCTGGTTTTGGAGTTCCAAAAAATTTCACCAACTCTATTGTCAGAAGTATAACCTCCTGAAACTTTAAGTTTAAGCCCTTTCATAATATCATACTCAAAAAAACCATTATATCCTGAATAGGTATTGGTTTTTACATTGTACTCGTTTTTGAGCGACATAATTGGATTAAATCGATAATCCACAGCCGGATCTATACCATCATCGGTATTGTTTTCAATTAAGGTGTTGATATCGTAATTTGGCGTTGTTACAGGTCGATATCCCCAGACACTGTAAAAAAGGTTATTCATTCCTGAATAGGAACTTTGCGATGGGGAATTTCCCGAATACACTGATTTTGAATAGTTTGCCGTAATGTTAAATTTGAATTTGCGGTGCTGAACCTGCGTGCTGAATCGTCCTTGTAAGCGGTTAAAGTTAGACGAAATAACAATACCATCCTGATCGAAATAGCTTATTGAGCCGTTGTATCGAATATCGGAAGTTCCACCTGTCAACCCTACATTATGGCTTTGCTGCATAGCATCCTGAAAAATTAAATCCTGCCAATCATATTGTTCTGCGTTTTTATAATCTTCAAGGCTGTACGTTTTCCCATTATAAGTTTGATAATATCCGTAAGGTCCGGCCATATCTGCTGTTGAAAACATTTCTTCCTGTAATTTGACAAATTCGTATGCATTCATCATCGGAATTTTACGAGTAACCCGCTGTACGCCAAAGTCACCATTATAACTTAAAACCGGAGCGCCAATTTTACCTTTTTTGGTAGATATTATAACAACGCCGTTTGCACCACGAGCGCCATAAATTGCAGTAGCCGAGGCATCCTTCAAAATATCGACGGATTCTATATCGTTTGGGTTAATTGAGTTTGCCACAGCAGGATCTTCTACCGGAAAACCATCGATGACGTAAAGTGGTGAATTTTCTTGAGTTAGTGAGTTATTTCCTCTAATCACAATGTTCATTGTACCGCCCGGAGTCCCTTCGGACGAGCTTACGCTGACACCGGCTATTCTGCCTGCTAAAGCCTGATCAAAGCTTGCCACGGGAGCTTTGAGCATATCGTCCAGATTTGCTTTAGCTACCGAACCTGTTAAATCTTTTTTTTTAATATCCTGATAGCCAACGACCATTATCTCATTAAGAGCCCTCACCTCTTCTTTTAGCTCTATTTGCATTGGCTTCGATTTGTCGGCATTTATTTCTTTAGTTTCGTAGCCCAAATACGAGACTACCAAAACATCGCCCTGTTTTTCATTTTTCAAACTGAATTTTCCGTTAAAGTCGGTAACAGTGCCTGTTTTTGAATCTTTAATTTTAACATTCACACCCGAGAGCGTTTCTCCTTTTTCATCCATTACTGTACCCCTTACTACATTCTGCGATTGAACCGTAGTTGAAAATAATAGTAAGTTTAGAGCAATAATCAGTATAAGTTTTGATTTTTTCATTTGAACAATATTTTTTAGTATAAAGCTGATTCACTTTTAGTATATTAGAATATTCAGAAGAGATTAAATGGTTTTTTCCACTTTTCGTTTCAATACATCGCGAATTACCGTGAGCTTTTCATCCATTAATTCTATAATTTCAAACAATTCAATATTCTGGAGATAACTTTTATTCAACCTTACAAATCTTTTTGTAATAATTTTCGATTTTGCTATCAGCTTATCAGTTTGTTGCAATAAACTGATTGCATTTTTCCCGTCAAATGATTGCGATTGAAATTCAGCTTCCAAACATTTTTTTTCGAGATAATAAACCCTCAAATCAAGCATTAATCGTAAATGTTCGAATTCAGTTTTATTCAATTTAGGTTGAATTGAATTCATTTTACGTTGTAAGTTTACAAAAGCATTTTTTACCTCATACACATCCCGCTCTTTTTCCAAAATTCGTATAGTAGCATTTTCGTGACCTGCAAAAAGCGCTTTGTCGGTACTCTCTTCCTTACCCTTATTAATCAGTTCCTGTGGCGTTTTCAGTAGTTCTAAAAGCAGATTGCTTTCGTTTACATTTAGTCCGAAACGGCTTGTTCCATAACTCATAATAAATGAGTCGGTATTCAATGGTGCAGGCTGTTTCAACGATTCGGCATAAGCCGCCACTAAAATGCGAAAACCTGAAAGCGGATACACATTTCGGATAGGATAGCTTTTCTGAATTTCCCATAATTCGTCAAAAATAAAACTATACTGACCTGATGTTGACCATGATGTCATGATTATACCTTCGTATTTCGATTTTCTGGCAAAAGGTATAAATTCGTTTATGTTGCCGAAATGTTTCTTCCACTGCGTAATGTAAATATTATCGGGACTACTTCGGATGGAAGGTGCACCCCAAAAAACAATATCCGGATTACTTATTTTCTCTTTTTTGCCAAAAAAATCCACTGACCAACCGTAATTCCAATCAACAAACACTACGTTTTTAGGCAACTCACTTGCCGCTTCGGGGTATTTGAGAATAATATCTGCCCAAATAACAGGAGTTTTACCTAATGAAATTACGATTTTACACATTTCTTTCAGATAATCCACAAACAGTTTCGATTTTCCCGATGCTTGCACTTTGCTTTTGCAGTTGTTACAATGACCTAAAAGCCGGGTTTCGTCTCCACCTAAATGAATATATTTTGAATTATGCATAGCGGAAATATCGGTTATTAAATCGGTAAAAAGAGCAATGTTATCATCGGTTTTCAACGGACAAACTTGTGAAGGGTCTTTAGTGTCTTCACGTAAATGCGAATATCTATCGTGTTGCAAAATATAATCAACATGCCCAAAACACTGTTGAAGTGGAACGACATCAATACCTAATGTGCCGCAATAGTCAATAAATTCCTTCACATCGTGCCTTGAATAACTGAACTTATTAGCAATGGTAGCATTGTTCTGGTACGGAAAGGTAGCTTCCCATTCCATAACGATTGTGTTTATCCCAAATTCGGACAATTCTTTCGCAAACGCTTTAAGGGCAGGTAATGTCATTACCTGAGTTCTTAAATCAATGTGAAACCCTTTGACTTTAAAATCGTGATTAACAATGGCAGACGTGTTTTGAGAAGAAATCTGGATTGCTTGCAAAAGCATGAATATCAGAATAATAAATCGGAATTGAACGTACAATGACGAAATTACATATTCGAATTTTATCATAATTTACTTCTTTTAATTGTCAATAAAAATGGCGCTATCATTATCGCAAAACAAGGTGGCATTATGATGCGTCCGAAGTATTGAAGCAGGGCACGATTCATCTACCTCTCCATAAATAGTTGCTTTTACAGCTTTTGCTTTTAACTTGCCCGGTACCATACAAAATATTCGATTAGCAGACATTAGCGTTGGTATTGTCAGTGTTATGGCATGTGTCGGAACTTCCCACAAGTATTCAAAACAATCATCGTTTACTTGTTGTAATCTACAGGCTTTATCCAACTCAACAATTTTAACCATTTCAGTATCGTTAAATAATGCAACATGCGGGTCATTAAATGCGATATGTCCGTTTTCGCCAATTCCCATAAAAACAGCATCGATGGGATGTTGAGTCAATAATTGGGTGTATTCGAAGCACTGGATGGCCGGATCATTTTTTTTAGATTGAATATAATTTACTGATTTAAATGGCAGTTTCGAAAAAATGGCAGTTTTGAGAAAATAGCCGAAACTCTGAATAGAATTGCTGCTAAGCCCAATATATTCATCCATGTGAAAAGCATTAACACGTTTCCAATCTACTCCTGTACTTGAAACAAGAGCTGCTAAAAATTCGTTTTGAGAAGGTGCAGCAGCAAAAACGATATTTAATTCTTCCTTCAAGTTGAGTTGCTCAATTAAATAATCAACAGCTTCACTTGCGGCTTTTTTGCCCATTGTAAGGCGATTCTCAAATACTTTTACCTGCAATTTTTCTTTTTTGTATTCTTTCATTCTGAGTTTTGTAGTGAAATTATGTGATTGATAATTATTTATTGATATGCTTTCCGAAAGTATTAGTCAAATTTGTACTCGTAACTTCTTATTAATCTTTTGCATATACTACTTTCCCCGCAACGATTGTTTTTTGAATTACGATTTTTGCATTTTCGATGGTAAACAGAATTAAATCTGCTCTTTTGCCCACTTCTATCGAAGCTCTGTCTGTCAATCCATGTATATTTGCAGGGTTCACAGTGGCCATTTGTATAGCTTCTTGCAAACTGCATCCGGTAACGTTCATAAAATGAGTAACTCCATCCTGAAGTGTTGTGGCTGAACCATACAATCCGCCATTTGTAGCCGAAAAACTAAGTTTCCCGTTTGCAGCCTTTTCTATTGTTTCGCCATTTTTAATTTTGTAAATTCCGGTAGGCATTCCTGCGTAGCTTGTCATATCCGATGTGAGAATGGTGTTTTCCACACCTTTAACTTTGTAAAATACCTGTAACATTTCAGGAGTTAAATGAAATCCATCGGCAATGACAGCTATTTTCAAACGGCTGTCGGCTAACTGTGGCCATAAATGGTTATTATGCCTGTCGATAATTCTCGGGCAGCCATTTCCTAAGTGAGTTGAAAGTACAGCTCCATTAGTTATGGCATTTGTAATTTGAACGGACGAACCATTATGATGCCCTAATGAAACCACAACCCCCATTTTGCGACATTCAGTGATAAATTCCATTGCCCCTTCAGTTTCCGGAGCAAGGGTTAGGAGTTTAATGTTTTCACCCGATGCTTTAAATAATTCTTTAAACTCTTCCATATCAGGCTTGCGCACATGTTCGAGCGGATGAGCTCCTCTGTAACCATCTATTGGGGAAATATACGGTCCTTCGAGATGAAAACCTGCAATAGAACCTAAATTAGCGCTATCGGATGCAGCTGCGGTAAGCGTTCTGAAATTTTTGATTAGCAACTCTTTGCTGTTAGTTGTGAGTGTCGGGAAATAGGTAGTTACTCCTTCTTTCCAAAGTCCTTCAGTTACCTTTTTTATATCTTCAACCGTTAAATCGCTATTTTCTTTAGCCGTATCTTGGGCACTTTCGAGCGAAAACGATACCGAATTGTAGCCATTCACTTGTATATCAATCAATCCGGGAGCTACATAACAACCCATTGCATCTATTGCATCGATTGTTTCATTTAGAGCCGGATTAAGGCTCGAAATGAGTCCATTTTCAATTTCTATTGAACCATTTTCCAAATTACCAAGTGAGGTGATGATTCGGCCATTTTTTATACAATATTTTTCCATACTTCTTTATTTTCTCCAGCTTGTAATTTTATGACCTACTGTGGCATAAAATATTAAATACACAAAACAAGGAATTAATACCCAATAAGCGGTTCTCATATCGAACTTTTCTGCAACCGAGCTGTAAATTAGCGGAATAATGGCACTTCCGCTAAGCCCCATTACGAGCATTGATGAACCTAAATTTGTTAACTTGCCCAATTCCCGAATGGCTAACGGCCAAATTCCGGCATAAATAAGTGCATTGGGCAAACCCATTAATACTAAAAACCAAATTGAAATATCGGTTTCGATGCCCAAAATACGAACCGGAAATTGGGCAAAAATCACGAGTAGCGAAAGTATAAAGCCTAAAACAGTGCTTACAATAAGAGCGTTTTTTTGCGAAATAACTTTTGGAATTAAAAAAATGCCAAGTAAATATCCTAGGAAAGTAAAACTCATGGTGTACGAAGGAAAATTCTTAGCTTGACCTTCCAAACTTAACCCCATGGTTCCGGCATAATTGATAATGGTAGCTAATGAAATCATTTGCGAACCCACATGAAAAAAAATAGCCAAAACTCCCAATATTAAATGCGGATACTGAAAAATTGATTTTCGTTCGTTTTTTATAGCAGCCTGACTTGCATTTTGCTTGCTGTTATCAATCTCCGGCAAAACAGAATATCGGATTACAAATCCAAAAATAAAAAGTAAAGCAGCTAAAATGGAATAAGGCATTATTACACTACGAATTAACTGGTCGAGTACTTCGGTTCGGGCAACACCCACATACAATCCATTTTTAATAGCTTCCATTATTTTGCGATCCGATTCGCCTATTACAACAGCTGCAAAAATAAGGTTTGCCAATATGCCTGCCAACTTATTAAATGAACCTACAATACTCAACCTGCTGGCAGCACTTTCTTTGTTGCCAATAATTGTAACATACGGATTTGCAGCCGATTGAAGTATAGCCAGCCCAATACCCAACGAAAAAAGTCCGGCTAAAAAAATGGGATATGCGCGTAAATAAGCTGCCGGAACAAATAGCAACGCTCCAAATGCCATTATCCATAAGCCTATCATCATTCCTCGCTTGTAGCCAATTTTGTTCAGCAAGAACGATGCAGGTATAGCCATGATAAGATAAGCTATAAAAAAGGCAAAAGTTACAAAATACGATTGAACAATAGTAAGTTCGCAGGTAAATTTAAAGTACGGGATTAAAATTGTATTTACCCACGAAACTAATCCAAATAGGAAAAATAATCCACTGAGGATTAGCATCGAAACTATGTAGTTTTTTCTGGACGAGCTGGTTTTATTCATGCTGTTTTATTGACGTTTTGCTTTTTAGTTATTTAATATTTGCTTACTGCATGAATTTTGTATTATCTTCAGGTATTACATCTTCTGTTGTTGGCCCCCAAGGTTCGGGAGTGAGACTTTTGTCGAAAACATTAAAATAATAAATTCCTTCTTTATCCAATTTCGGCAGAAATAGCTTTAATCGCTCCATAAAATCAGAATATGATTTTGACTGTTTTTTTGTCCAGCTGGATTCGGCCATTGCTATTAACCGCGGAAATGTAAGGAAGTCTAATCTCTTTTGGTCACCAATGCGTTCAGACCATAAACTTGCCTGTATTCCAAGTACTTGTTTTTCGTTTCCGGCAATAATACCGGACGACTGATGTGGTGAATCCGGGAAATCATAAACTGTTTTCAAGGTATTGATATTAGGTGTGTCCCAAAATTTCCTTCGTCCTATTTGGTGTTCCTCATCTTGCACATAGTCAAAATAACATGGTAATCGAGGTGTCAGAATTACGCTAAATCCATTTGCTAAAGCTTGTTTTAACAGTTCAGGTTTATCGTGTCGCCACCACATAACAACCGCAGCTTCCTTTTTCAAATCGATATTAACTATTTCATCCCAACCAATTGTTTGTTTTCCCTTACTTTGTACAATTTTGTTTACACGTTTTACAAAATAATGTTCAAGTCCAACTTCATTCTTCAATTTGTTGACCTTAATAAAATTTTGAATTTCGGTATCGGTATGCCACGATTGATTGCCAAAATGCACTTCATCGGCACCAATATGAATGTAAGGTGCCGGAAAAAGAGCCGCAATCTCGGTTAGCAAACTATCGATAAATAGATAGGTCGATTCTCGTGCCGGATTTAGCGTAAATCCCGCCCAACGTCCACGGCCGCCACCCGACAAATATGGATATGACCGTGTAATAGCTGTTGCATGACCTGGCATATCTATTTCGGGAATTATCATAATATGACGGCGTGAGGCGTAGGCAACAATCTCTTTTATATCACTTTGAGTATAAAAAGCTGCCGGTGATTTTCTGTTACTCCAACTACCGATGCTACCTATTGTTGATAAAAGTGGAAATTTTTCTATATCGAGCCTAAAAGCTTGTTCATCTGATAAATGCCAGTGAAAGCGGTTCATTTTTAGTCGCGCCATTATGTCGATATATTGCATCACCGTCTTTTTCCCAAAAAACTGTCGGGCTTCGTCTAACATAAATCCGCGCCATGCAAATCTGGGAGCATCGTTTATTTGCATACAAGGTATTCTCACCTTTCCGTTTTCGATTCGGATTAATTGCCTTAAACTTTGGATAGCATAAAACAATCCCGCTTCAGTTGACGCTTTGCAACTAACTGTTTTTGTGTTTATTACGATTTGGTACGCTTCGTTTTCGAACCCCTTTTGAAGTTTCAGTTCAAATGTTGATTTCTGATTGCTGATAAGTTTATTTTTAAATAGCTTTAGATTAATTCCAATATCAGTTTTCAATGCATGTTGAAATTCAATTGCAAGGTTTCTTAACGAAGGATGAGAATAATTAATCTTCGTATTTTCTTCCAGAATGAAGTGTCCTTCATTGATTATAGTATGTTGTGGTTTAGGAATAATGCTTTCATTTTGAATTGCTAAAAGGGGATTTATAAGAGAACTGAATGCAATTAGTACAACAACTAAATAATAATTACTTACTGACATTGAATAGGTTTTTAAAGTATACTTTTCGAAAGTATGGATATACAATTTTGGAAGTATGGGATTCTTATGGATCCCATACTTCGATTTGTTAACTGAAAATTTATAACTTATAAAACTACTTTTTGATTATAGATGCCATCTTTTGTGGTAAGCTGCAAAAGATACATTCCCGAGCTTAGATTTACATTTTCACCGGATTGAATGTTTTTTGTTAAAACTATTGAACCAGCTACATTATAAACATCCAATTTTCCATTTACCGAACTCGAAATCATTTCACGTGAAGTAATAATTGGGTTTCCTTTCAAATAAGTATTGGCAATTCCGGTAGTTGTGTCTACTTCAAAACTAAAATCATCTAAAAGAATACCTGCGTAGTCCGTTGCAGTGGCTTTTTTGAGACCAATTCCTGTCCATGCAGATGCAAAATTTCCACCAGCACCTGCGGTAGTTGCAAGCCAAGTAGGTAGGTCAAATGTAACACTGTACTTTGCCCAATTTGCGCCACCATCAACCAAAGTTGCTTGTATCGTGTAGTTATTAGCGTTACCACCATTACCTACGAAGAACCAAATATCTGCAAGTACATTACCAGCAGTGGGGTCTTTTTTGGCATATACCGATGCTATATATCTTTTAGTATTGTTTAATCCACCTACAATTTTTTGCTGAGTTGTTGCATTGTACCAAGCAGCAGATGCTACTCCTGCTTGAATTTGTAAGTTAGCACAATAAGTGCCGGCATTTCTATCGGTGTCAATAATTATGCTTTTTATATAACCACTACTAGTAGCTTTTTTAACCCAAAAACCTCCAGAGCTTATATTATCCGCAGTTGAGGTGGGGTTTGCGGTTTGAGTTGTTTCATCCTTTATATTCGCAACACGCCTTAGTACATTTTTATAACTTTCCACAACAGTGTATGTTGTTGGATCATTTTCGAAACCTGGATTCGTTACCAAATTCTGAGCTGATAATAAATTGACTGACAAATAGATGCCAAGCATCAGAGTAATTGTTTTTTTCATAACCTGTCTTGTTTTTAATAATTAATAATTGTAATGTTAGTATTTGATTTTTATTCTTCCAATAATTCAAAGTCATCAACCTGAATGCCTGAGTATAGCGTTTTTGCTTCATCATCGTAATCGGCACCTATACCAATTCCCAAAAAAGCAATACTAAAATCGGCAGCCTTATTCCTTTTCAAGTAGACAGGAATATCAAATGTAGTTTCATATTTTGTCCAAACATTTCCTCCGGTAAGATTTACAGCGGATGTTAAGTTCTGACGGTTTGTATTATCGGTAAGTACAAAAGTGGCTTTTTTACATTGGTTACCAACTTTGTCATCTGTTTTAATCCATGCCGATACTTTGTATCTTTTGGTATTCAGTAGGGGGGTAGCGAGTTTTTGCAAAAGAACTGCTCCATACCAATATTCCAGATTTTTTTGAGCTGAACCTTCTTTAATAAATAGGTTAATGCTGCTATTTCCCGACTTGGGTTCTGTGTTTATAACTGCGGCTCTTATATAGCCTGAACTAAATGATTTTAGAACCCACATCCCGGGCAGAATATTAGTTTCTGCAATTGTTGGGTTTACTGTTTGCGTTACTGCATCGTAAAAAGTGCTTACTCTTGGAAGTACATTTTTGCCATTACTGTAGGCGGTAATTGATTCGTCTTCGAATCCAGGATTTTTAACTATGTTCTGAGACATACCAACTAAAAAAATACTTAAAAGTAGAAATGTAGAAATAAAATTTTTTTTCATTTTTTTATAAATTTGAAGTGTAAATACTTTGCAAAAATACTTGAGTTTTTTAATTTTGATACACTCTTATCGTTCAAAAAAAATCATCTTTTGTTCAAATAAATCTATCTTTCGTATAAAATTCGTTGTAAAACAGGTTCCAGTACCAAATAATATCTATACATGCCTAAGTCTGATGGGTGTGAACCATCAACAGTAGCTTCATTGTCGTTGCCAAGTAATTGATCTCCATCTACATAATACAGGTTTTGAGTTTCTTTAAGTAAGCTTTCGTAAGCAGCTTTGAGTGCCGCACGCCTGTTATTGAAAGTGGGTTTGCTTTTAAAATTGGTGTACGTGCGATCTTCTACCAGAACAATGGGAGTTTGCGGTCTTAATGTTCTCAGTTTGCGAACTAAAGCTACTGTTCTATCGGTAATTTCCTGAGTTGGAAATCGTCCCATATTAGGCAAACAATCAATAAAATACACCGAAGCATCAATTTCGCCCATTATATTTCCAAAATACTCCTCTGTCCATCCATTTCCCGAAAAACCCAGATTGACAACTGGCGCATTAAATTTGCGTCCTAACATTGACCCGAATGACATTCCGGAGCGCGAGGCGCTACAACCATGTAGAATGGATGTTCCGTACATGACAAAAGGTTTATTGGGGAGCGGTGTTACTTTCTTTACTTCGGCATTGGGCGAAAAACCGAGTTCCAATTCTGTAATTCCGTTGTATAAAGGTAAATATATCATGCATTCAGTTTCATCTTCCAGTTCAAAACCTTTGTTTATTAAAGCTTCGTGTTTTAATCCGTTTGCAGGTTTTCCGGGTCCGGCAAAAGTCCACTTACCATTTTTCAGAACATACAAGTCTAACCCATTTACGGCCTGGTCAGTCATGTGAGCCATCGATTCATTTTTCCGCAAAGTCCATCTGGCACTAACAAAAGTTGTGTTCTTGACTTTAAACCGAACATGAATACCTGCCGAATGTCGGCTAAGAGTCCAAACGTTAGGAGTTACGGTTTCTTTGTATTTCTCTGGCAGTCGTGTATAATCTTCAATTCCGGTTGTCCAACCCATACCTTCAATAGTCAGATTTTTGGCATTTACCCATAAGGTTGTTGAGTCTTTCGTGCCTTTAATTACGGCTAACTCACTGTCCATCTTATCTAATGTGTTTTCCGAGACAGATTTCGATGGTACTTTCAAAGAGTTGTTTTGTGCAAAACCCAAAGTAGATAGTAGCAGAATGCTAAAAAGTATTATTTTTACTTTTGCTGTTGTCATTGTTAATGATATAAAGTATGATTTGAGATTTTTATAGTTTACGAACTTTAAACTTGTATTCACCGTTTTCAATAAGTACCTTAGCTGTAAAAGTTAATCGATACACTTCTTTTCCCCATACGTTCGACAATCGAGCATCTGTCAGGCTTACAGTTTCAAGATTGGGTGTGAATTGATTTTTGTCAAAACTTAATTCAATTTTTTCGTTTTTTTCGGTTATTAATATTCTATCGTTTATCACTTCTACTTTTCCCCATAATAAAAAATTTATCTCGTTGGGTTGTAATGCCTTGATTAGATTGAATTTGTCGCTTATTGTCAATTCTTTATCTGTTAGATTGTATGTTCTTGTCCAGTTTTGAACTTGAGCAGCACTTGGATAGGCTTGAGCCAAATTCATCGAAAGACTTCTTTTTTGTCCATTTACTTTTACATCGGTAACTTTATATGACCTGCCATAACTTTGCTCTATGCCATTGATACTTGGAAGGTTATGATATTTGCTACGCATAGTCCATATTGAATAACGTTCGGGACCAAATGTTTGTCGGGTATATGTTCCAACTCCGGCATCAATTATCACGGGTTGCTCATTCACCCAAAGCGAAAAAGAACCGGCATCGTTGTGATTATGACTTTCGGCATTGAATCCGCCTTTTGCTGCAAAAAAGAAATTTTGTTTGTTTTTAAAATAATAAAACTGCGTTTCGGGATAAATGGCAAAGTCAGGTTTCAAATGTTCGGGTTTGGAACTTTTTATTTCTGCATCGTATTTTATTGATTCTAATACTCGGAAAAGGTCAGTACCATAAGCAATCGAATTTTGGGATTTCTGTACTAATTTTGCTCCGAAATGCATCATTTCCACACTATTAACTGCTTTGCCATAACGATAAATAAAATTGCCATTTGTGCTTAACTTTGCCGATGCATCGGCAAAATTTACCACCCAATCGTTACCAATGTACGAACGGGAAATATATTCGCCCATATCTTTGATCATTTTGGCGTTAAAAAGCGAAATTTTACCACCGCTAATCCATTGTACAAATTGCAAATAATCGTATAACTTCCCCGCGGCATGTTCCCAATACGATGGACCTTCTTCGCAAGCACCATCGCTACTTACATAATTCATAAATTTATCAACCGAAATCATGCTTCTAAATATGTCTTTACTGAGCTGTATCGAATCGTTCTCGAGAAGCATAACACATTGAAGTACATTTGAATTTATCCATGGATTCCAGTTATTAACTAATTCGGTAGGTGAAGCATTCAGAGCCATCCAAAACATACTATCATCGGTGCGATAAGGAATGATAATCTTTTTATAAACTTCAGATTTTAAACGTTTCGAAATTACAGGATCAATTTTATCAAATTCTTTGTTGAAAAAATAATAAGTCCAGGATAGTATAGCTCCAGTCTCAGCCGAACCTAAATCAATAATCTGCTCTTCGTGGTTAGGTAACGATCGTTGTGAAGTTTGCCGATGCAAATGGGCAGAAAGAACCCACGAAGTTCTTTCGCTTAAATAAAAAACGCCATTGATTATCTGATCCAAAAATCTACCTTTTCCTTCGGCAAGTTCGGCTAATAATAAATCGACAAGGGCTATATTATTTGCCGAGTTAATATTCTGCATTGTAAATCTGTTACCGGTTCTTTCGTAATCCAAATAATCGGTAGCTTTAATTACCTTCCACTCGTATTTTAATTTAGCAACTCCTCTGTTGATAGTGGTAGTTTTATTTACGTCCATTATTTTATCCCAACCTTCGCGGTTGGAATATACAGGATAACTGACCCATTTCTGATTTAATACTAAGGTGTTAACAATCTTTTCGGGCGATTGATTTGCACTTAAAAGGTTTCGGTTTTCATAACCAAATACCTCGACTGCAATCATATTTATAAAAAATATGGAAAATAACAACTTATTCATAATTTACAATATCTGAAGCAATTATACTACAACGCTTTTAAAATTATCCGTCAAATTGGAATTTGGAAGATTGTATCCTACCTCATCAGGCCCTACAGGAGGAGCTGATTCCAATTGCAACGAAATTTCGTTATCAAGTACAATTAATGTAAATCTTGGAGTGGTATATGATTTTTTTTGTTCGAATGGTGAGTTTGTTTTCATTATACTTACGTTTTAGAGGTTTTTTAGATTGATTTCCTGACATTTCCCTTACGGGAAAGTCAGGAAAAATTCAACTCAATTTAGTCAACTAATCAATTACAATTTTTTTGGATAAATTCATTTTTGAATTCGTAAGTTTAACTGTATATACTCCTTTCAAAAAATTATTTTCAAATTCTAACGTTGAGTTTATTAATGCCTTTTTAGCAAGTTGTTGCCCCAATGCATTATAAACCGAAATTTCATAACCTTTGATAATTTCGCCGCTATAATATACTGTAATTTTGTTGTTTACATTTTTGTAAACGTGGAGATTTTCCGATTCATTCAGATTTAGAAGTTGATTTTCGGTAGCTTTTGAGGGAACTTTTATCAGAATTTTAAATCTGTCATTTGTGGAAGCCACATCCGATGAAAAAATATAACTACTTCCGTCAGATAAATCATATTCCGTTACATCATTTGGATTTAGATAATCTTTTAAAACAATCTGAGTCTCGGCTGCGAAATTGGCAAATTGCGATGCTTTCAAAGTGTACGAATTTGATTCGCCTGTTTTAAACCCAAGAGGAATTTCGGTATTATACGGAATTGAATTCACCCCATTTATTACTAACTGATTATTACCTATCAAAGTGTAAATTTCGGGAATTGACGCACTACTATTGCTCATTTTCTGAGAATCATAAATATCAAGTAGGTTTGAAGCATAAGGGTGAGTGTATAGTATTGTTTCATCAGTTCGTAAACCGTTCGAAACTTGTAAACGTACTATTTGTCTGTCGGTATTCGATGTTTTTGGTGCTCTGAATTTATTGTTAGCATCGTCCTGATGAAAACGCATAGAATTTGTAAAAGTTATCGTAGCCGAAGTTGAACCTTCTTTCACCCGAAGCCAAAATGCTTGCATTGGAGGAATTTTAGAAGTTAATGATAACCCGCTTAAACCTGTGCTCATGGCACTTGGAATATTGTAAGTATCGAACACATAGCCCGAATTATAACTTCGTAACCAATAACTTGACTCCAAATCGGCATTCGACTGTAAATCATCAATATACAAATAGGAAGGATACGGATTCCCAACGAGATTAAAGCCCGGTTTAGCAGAGGCTGATCGTGTTAATGTAGTATCAATATTTCCTGTATTTAATATTCCTGAAAAGTTAATTGTGGCTGTTCCAGATGCTAAATTAGCAATATAACCTGTACCTGCTTTCATTGTTGTGCCCGAACTTATGCTTTCCCAGTACGCAGAAGCAGGTGCTGTAAATCCCACATTATCACCAGCTTCGTGGTATTTGTAATAGGTATAACCCGCTGGTGCAATAGCATTACTCATTGGCGACGAAATATACCAGTTCCGAGCTGAGTTCAGATACTGACTCATATTGGCTGTATTCGTTAGTTCGGTTAAAGTATAATCATCTATAATTACGCCTGAATAATTAAATAAGGCTGGATTTCCATCTTGAAGTGTGGATTGGATACCTATACCAAAAAATGCAGTTGAAAAATCGGATGTTGGATTTGCAGCCACAAAAGTAGGAACATCGAATATAGCTTCGTATTGAGTCCATGTAGTTCCACCTGTAAGATTTACAATCGAAGTCAAATTCACTTTATTCGTATTATCGGTAAGAAAAAAGGTGATTTTATCGCACACATTTCCTACAGTCGCATCTGCACGAGCCCAAACGGTTGCTTTGTATTTTTTTGTATTGGACAATGGTGTAGTCAGGCGTTGCAAGTTTACAAGATTATACCAATATTGTAAATTTAAACTTGCTGGCGCAGTTGCCGGAATATACATATTCAGACTATATGTACCTGATTTTTTATCGGTAGTAATAATCTTCGATTTTAAATATGATGTATTTGTATGTCTTTTTATCCAGATGCCACCGGCAGAAATATCTGTGGCTGACATAGTTGGATTTAAAATTTGAGTTGTGTTATCTTGAATAGTACCAACACGCCAAAGTTCGTTCGAAACCGTATATCCGGCAGGTGCGGTTTCAAATCCGGGATTTTGTAGTAAATTAGTTGTAGAATAAATAGTCAACGTTCCACCTTTGTCAACAAAAGTACCGATTCCATTTCCTATACTACTTTCTATATTCAATTGGTTGGTGGTTAGTGCTTTGTTTGCATTCAATGTTAATTGTCCTCCAGCATTCACGGTCAATATTGAAGATGTGGTTGTTGCATCAACTGTAACTTCGTGACCGTTTTGTATGTTTATACTTGTTGCAGTGGATGTTGGTGCTAATGTGGCATTTATCCAATTTGTGTTATCAATCGATGATTGCCATGTGCTAATATTATCCCAATTGCCACTTGTTAATGAACGAAAATAATCGGTTGGAGTTGAAATAGCTTCGAGCGAATAATCATCTAAAAGTACACCTGAATAGTTGGTTTTACTTGTGCCATCGTATGTTGTGCTGATGCCAACGCCAAAAAATGCAGTAGCAAAATTGGCAGTTGGATTAGCAGCAACAAAAGCAGGAATGTCAAAAGTAGTTTCGTACTCAGTCCATGTAGTTCCACCAGTAAGCGTTATTGTCGAAGTAAGGTTCGTACGTAAAGTATTATCAGTAATAAACATCGTTATGCTTGAACAAGCATTAGGTGTTGTAGTGTTTACTCGTGCCCAAACGCTGGCTTTGTATTTTCTACTGTGCGATATTGAACTAATTCTTTGAAGATTGACCATATTAAACCAACTTCCCATGCCGGTTTGAGTCGAGCCTGCACCAATATACATGTTCAAACACTTTGAGCCTGCGTGAACATCAGCAGTAGAAACTGTAGCTTTGAATATGCCTGAATTTGGATGTTTCTTTATCCATACACCGCCGGCAGAAATATCGGCAGATGTTGTTAATGTTGGATTAGCTGTTTGCGTGGTATTGTCGAAGAAAGTAGCTACACGCCAAAGTTCATTGCTTACAGTATAAGTTGTTGGGTCTGTTTCAAAACCAGCATTCGAAAGAAGGTTTTGACTGTATGCTGTGAGGTTTAAAACCAACAACAAGATTGCTAATTTAATTGTTTTTTTCATGATAATTTGTTTTAAAATCAATATTTGATGATGCAAAAATAGTACAATCAGTAGTATAGTATGATTCAAAATAATACAATAATAGTCAGTTATCGTACCGTTTTTTTGTCTGCTTCTATGGCATTGAAAATCTATAAATGTATATGAATTCTAAGTAGATATCAAATGCATTTTTAAAAACGAGTTAAGCTTATGTTCATAAATATACATAATTTGCATAACCAACCAAATGTAGTAATTATTCCATTTTTTCCGAAATATTATTGTCTGTATCAGGGTGTAAACTTTTACGAAACACTGATGGCGAAATTCCAAATTGTTCTTTAAAACACATTGTAAAATATCTGGGCGAACTGAATCCCAATAAGAATGTAATATCAGTAATATTATATTCGGGGTTATTTGTTAGTAATTCGGCAGCCTTTTTCATTTTTATTGTAACAATAAAATCGTTTGGGGTTTGCCCTGTAATACCTTTAATTTTGTTAAAAAGTTTGGTGCGTCCCAGTGCCATTTCGCTCGCAAATAGTGCTACATCAAATGCATTATTGTTAATGTGTTTTTCAATTACAAGTTGTGCCTTTTCTAAAAAATCCCTGTCTATGTTGTTTGTTGCTATTTGTCGCGACGAAACATCAATTTGTTTGCTATATTTTTCATGAAGTAATTTTCTGCCATTCACAAGGTTATTGCATCGTACAACAAGTGTTTTTACATCAAAAGGTTTAGTAATATAATCATCTGCTCCAAGTTGCAAACCTTCGATAGCAAAATCGATAGCTGTTTGAGCGGTAAGTAAAACCACCGGAATATGACACACTAAGAAATTCTTTTTGATTTTTGAGCACATCTCACTCCCCGACATAAGCGGCATCATCACATCGCTCAGTACTATATCGGGCTGCTTATCGATAGTAACCTCCAAACCTTCCATTCCATTGGTAGCAGTATATATTTTATAAATCGGAGCAAAAATAGTTTGTAACATTCCCCGCAACTCATCATTATCTTCCACAATAAGCATCGAGAATATTGGTTCTCCATTTGTTAGATAGGAGCTTACAATGCCAGCCATAAAATCCTTATCTAATTCGCTAAAGTTTTGTACACAAGTAGTATCTGTATCGGAAATGTCAACTATTTGTTCGGAGGGGAAATGCGACTTCCCTTTTCTCAATACTATCGTAAAGCGGCTACCAATTTCAGGTTCACTTTTCACTTTAATTTCTGCGGCATGCGCTTCAATAATATTTTTCGAAAGTGCAAGTCCGATACCTGTACCCGGAATCATGTTGTTAATGTTAATTCCATTTTCAGCCTGATAAAAACGGTCGAATATTTTTTCAATAGCATCTTTCGTAATGCCAATGCCACTATCGACGATATGTACCGAAACACTTTCAATGTTTTGCTCGATAATTACTTTGATATTACCATTCTTTGAGGTGTATTTGAATGCATTGGATATTAAATTATACAATACTTTTTGAATCTGAACAGGGTCGAACCATAATTTTATTTCGTCGTCGCTACACTCAAAAAGAAGCGATATTTGACGGTAATTGGCATATTCGGTAAACGATAAATAGATTTCGTACACAAACTTAACTAAATCGCGCTCGCACACTTTTATGCTTAAATGCCCTTGTTCACTTTTCCTGAATTCGAGCAATTCGTTTATCAAATTACTCATGTTATGTGTGTTCCGTTTTATGTTTAAAATGCGATTATATATGCTGGGTTGTATGTTGTGAATTTGCAATAACATATCTAATTGACCTGCAATAAGGGTGAGTGGTGTTCGGAACTCGTGCGAAATATTAGTAAAAAACCGAAGTTTCGATTGATTTACTTCTTCTAAATGTTCTTTTTCCTTTTTTTCGATGGTAAGTGACGTTTCGAGTAGTAGTTTGGAACGACTAAACACAACATATCGCCACACCATAAAAATGACTACTATAAAATAGAATATATATGCATACCACGCAAAGTAAAATGGTGGATATACCCTTATGTTCAGGCTGGTAGATGCTATAACCTTACCTTTTTTTGTTGACAAACCCTCCACTTCAAGTTTGTATTTCCCTGCTTTGAGATTCATGAAATTTAGTTTTGTAATTTCCACCGGTAAGTCAGTCCACGAATTTGAAACACCAATAAGTCTATAGCGAAATGTAGGTCTGTTTTCTTTGATAAAGTTGTTTGAAGCAAACTCTATTGTCAACATGGTTTGACGGTGGTTAAGTTCTATTGCCTTTGTATAGGGTAGCGAAGTTTGCAATCTCTTTGTTTTGTCGTTTGGAGTTACCAATTCGTTATTTATCCAGAGATTTATCAAATTAAGATTAAACGCTTGTTGCTGTGTTAATAGGTTTTCTTCCCGAAACGAAACTAATCCGTTCATTCCTGCAATATATATTTCACCACTACTTAAAAATTGCATACCTCCATTAAATAGAGAGTTCAGAGGAAATCCATTTTCGGTTGAATAATTATGTGTTGTTTTGTTTTCTACATCAAGTATTGAGAGCCCCTGTGTTGTTGATACGTAGATATATCCATAGTTAGACTCCATTATATTACTAACAAAGTTATTTTTAAATCCTGCAGTTTTTGAATCAAACTTTATAAATGATTCAGTCTTTTCATCAAATAAATTAACGCCGCTTCCTCCGGTTCCTATCCACAATCGGCCTTTACTATCAATAGTAAGTTTTGTAATTGTATTATTACTAAGGCTTTTGGGGTCATCTGCTTTGTTAAAAAACGACTTTAGTTCTCCAGTTTTAATATTGTATCTATACAATCCAATACTTCCAATCCAAATATAGTCTCCTAAAACTTCAACATCAACTATATATTGTATTTTTTTGTTGATATTTTCCGAAAAAATCGATGCACTATTTGTAGTTCTGTTGTATCGGAATAATCCATTGTATGTGCTTATAAGCAGATCATCGTCGAATGGAACAATGGAACGGACTATATCCATTCGATTATTTCCTTTGAGTAATTCTATTGAAGTAAATTTTTCTGTTTTAACATCGAACCTACTCAAACCCCCTAAATGTGTACCAAGCCAAAGTATTTCAGATTTTTTATCGTAATAACCCGATTTGATATTATCCGATTTCAATCCATTATTGAATTTAGATTTAAAATTTATATATTTTGATGTTTTTGGATCATAAATAATCAAGCCTTCACCTTCAGTACATAAGAATAAACGGTTTTTATTATCTTCAATTATTTCGCTGATTATTGGGAATGGTTTACTCCTAAAAACTCCATTTTGCAAATCATGAAAAATAAAAAAATCTATTTTCGGATTAAAATAATTTACTCCTCCAAAATAGCTTCCTGCCCATATAGTACCTTGACCGTCTTTCAACAATGACCAAATCGACTCATTAGAAAGCTGACGTGAAGTGTTTTCTTGAGCCCCATAATGTGTAAAAGTTTCACTATCAACAGACAGTTTATCAAGTCCTTTTTTTGTACCTATCCACAAAAATCCATTATTATCTTCACAAATTGCACGTACAAACGAGGATGAAATACTATTTATATTTTTAATTGATGGGATATAATTCGAGATTTTACCGTTTCGCCCTATTTTATAAAGTCCATTTTGCCAAGTTCCAATCCAAATATTACTTTTATTGTCTTCGAAAATTGATGATACTTCACTGCATCCTTTAATGGCAAGATGCATTTTCTTATTTTGGTCGATAATATAAACTCCGGTCGAATATTTAGTTCCAAGAATAATTCGTTGATTATCGGTTTGTATTATCGCTGAAATGATTTCGTTCTTTTCAGGTAACTCGCAATAGAATGTTTTTTTATTTTTCTCAAAAGCATACAGTTTATTACCCTCAGCAATCCATAAATTTCGAATACCATAGGATATTGCATTTACTTTACTATTTATTCTACTTATTTTGCAGGTGCGTAAGTCATATTGATTTAATCCATTTTCAGTCTGGATATACACTAATCCATTTTTATTCCCACATATATTTTGAATTTGAATGCCATCCAAAGAGTTTTTGTCATTCTGTATCTGTTGAATTACCTCCATGGAGTTACCATTATATCGGTTTATACCTTCTCTTGTTCCGAACCACATTGTACCTATTTCATCCTGATAGATGCTCATTACCGATAGTTGCGACAAACCTTGTTCAACGCCTATTCTTGAAAAATAAATGTCATTTGCAGCAAATGTACTTATTGTACAATAAGTAATTAAAAAAAATGCCAATATTTGTTTTGCTCTCATTGTCATGTTTTATTTTTAATTGTTTTACTAAATTCGAAACAAAGATAAATGCAAATGTATAAAATTATAACTACTTAGTAGTCATTATACTTTTAAATATTAATGTAGCAAAATTATATCACTACAAAAAATTAAAAAAACACAACCCCACATCATTGCAAAATTGAATCATGCTTCGATGCGGGGTCTGTTTTAATAGAACAATAATACCGTGTTATTAGTTTTTCTCCAACTCTTTCTTCCTTACAAGTGCTTCCAAAAAATAATAATCGGCATAATTCAGTGGTACATCAATTTCGTGGCCGTGAGGAATGCTGCCAACCGAATGCATCAATAGGAAATTGCCGTTTGTTCCCAAAATGGCGCGATATGTAGGAGACGAAAGCGATGTTACGATTTTGTCCGCCGTTTCTTTGTATTTCGGTCTTTCAAAAGCACTTAACTCGTACAATGCCGAGGCAATAATGGCTGCTGCCGAAGCATCACGGGGCTCATTCGGAATATTTGGTGCATCGAAATCCCAATAAGGAATTAAATCCGC
>CAMDNO010000034.1 GCA_945902955.1 Porphyromonas cangingivalis | reverse complement strand
CAGGGTCAACGTCAGTGGACTGACTTTATGCCAAACGGTGACTTTTCGGAAGCAATTTTGAATACTTCGTTCGATTGGAATGGTATTCGCGAAGCTTTTGTAGTAGCTACAGAAAATGATTCGTTGAACGGTGTGGCTATGCTTTTTGGTAAATTATTGACTAACACAGCTCAGGTATTTGCTGATGTTCGTACGTATTGGAGTCCCGAAGCAGTTGAACGCGTAACAGGTCACAAATTGGAAGGTTTGGCTGCAAACGGTTTGATTCACTTAATTAATTCAGGCTCAGCTGCATTGGATGGTAGCGGGCAGCAAACTATCGATGGACAGCCAGCAATGAAACCATACTGGGAAATTACCGAAGAAGAAATGCAAAAAACTTTGGATGCAACAACTTGGTTTCCTGCTGATTGTGGTTACTTCCGCGGTGGTGGTTTCTCGTCGAAATTTATAACTAAAGGCGGAATGCCCGTAACCATGGCTCGTATTAATTTGATAAAAGGACTTGGACCTGTACTTCAATTAGCCGAAGGTTGGACAGTTGAAATTCCGGCAGATGTACATAAAACACTCGATGATCGTACCAATAAAACATGGCCAACAACTTGGTTTGCTCCACGGTTAACCGGCGAAGGAAATTTTGCCGATGTGTATTCTGTAATGAATAATTGGGGTGCAAATCATGGTGCATTCAGCTACGGACATATTGGTGCCGATTTAATTACCTTGGCTTCGATGTTACGTATTCCGGTTTGTATGCACAATGTGGACGAATCGAAAGTTTTCCGACCAAGTGCATGGGCCGCTTATGGCATGGACAAAGAAGGAGCTGATTATCGTGCTTGCCAAACTTACGGACCGATATATAAATAGGACAACAGACAACATACATTTGTCCTTAGTCATTAAAAAAACAACCCCCAATCCCGTTTAAGAATTTCTGTTTTACCGCAACTTTTACAGAATAGTGCAACATCCCATTTCGGGATTGGGGGTTTATCAAAAAACGAAGTTATTAAGTCAATTAATACAATTTGGGTTGAGGCAAATAATAATACCTTTGCAGCAACTTTAAAAGTGTACAAATGAAAAACAAATCATTCTTAGCGTTCGACCTTGGTGCTACAAGCGGACGTTCAATACTTGGGAGTCTCGAAAATGGGCGCCTTCAGATGAAGGAGTTAACGCGTTTTCCAAATCAAATACTTCAAATTGGCACTCATTTCCATTGGAACATTTATTCATTGTTCGAGCATTTAAAAGCCGGATTGGTGGCTGCTAAAGCCGAAGGTGTTGAAATTACTTCGATAGGTATAGATACTTGGGGAGTTGATTTTGCACTTATAGCCGAAGATGGTTCTATTCTAGGTGCTCCTTATGCTTACCGCGACCCACATACTGTTGGTGCTCCCGAAAAATATTTCGATTTAGTTTCCCGCGAAAAAGTGTATGACCTAACCGGAATTCAGGTTATGAATTTCAACAGTTTGTACCAACTTTTTGCATTAACTCAGGCCAACAATTCCTTACTGAAAGCCACTAAAGAAATTTTATTTATGCCGGATGCATTGGCTTACATGCTTACCGGAAATAAAGTGGTTGAATATACTATTGCATCAACCTCGCAGATTTTAAACCCACGCACCAAAAAATTTGAAGCTGAATTACTCGAAAAAGCGGGCGTTTCGCCTTCAATTTTGGGCGAGATTGTTATGCCTGGTCATGTTATCGGAACGCTTAAAGACGATTTGGCCGAAGAAAGTGAATTAGGTAAAGTGAAAGTTGTTGCAGTTGCCGGACATGATACAGGTGCCGCCGTGGCAGCTGTACCAGCTTCGAACGAGAATTTTGCTTATCTTAGTTCCGGCACATGGTCGCTAATGGGTATCGAAGTGAAAGATGCTATAATAAATGAAGAAACTTCAAACCTAAACTTTACCAACGAGGGTGGGGTAGAAGGAACTACTCGTTTTTTAAAAAACATTACAGGCATGTGGTTATTGGAACAATGCCTGAAAGAATGGAAAAAAGAAGGAATTTCGTATGCTTACGAAAAATTAGTATTAATGGCTGATACCGTTCCTGCATTTCAATCGATGGTGGATACCGATCATGCTTCGTTTGCAAATCCAGCAAGTATGACAAAAGCAATTGTTGAGTATTGTGAATCAACGGGTCAAATAGCTCCTTCAAGTCATGCCGAATTTGTTCGTTGTATTTTCGAAAGTCTTTCGTTGAAATATAAATATGTGTTAGGTTTGTTAAATAATTTAGCGCCATTCTCAATCGAAAAATTGCATGTTATTGGTGGCGGTTCAAAAAATCCATTGTTAAATCAATGGACAGCCAACTCGATTGGAATTCCAGTTATTGCCGGACCATCCGAAGCAACTGCTATTGGTAATATTATGATTCAGGCAAAAGCTGCAGGATGTGTTGATTCATTGCAGGAAATGCGCCAGATTATTGGAGAGTCGGTTCAACTTGACGAATTTACACCTGAAAATACGGAAGAATGGGTGGAAGCATATCAGAAATTCATGAAGATAATAGCAACCCCCTAAATCCCCCATAGGGGACTTAAAGACATATTCTCTGATTTAAAAACTTTTTTTATAGATATAAATTTAAAAACATAGCTATCCAAAAGTCCCCTTCGGGGGATTTAGGGGGCTTTAAATAATTATATGGCAACAGTTATTATTCTACCCAAACAGGGTCAATCGGTTGAAAGTTGTATCATTACCGAAATCAAAAAGAAAAAAGGTGATACAGTAAAAAAAGGCGAAGTTTTGTTTTCGTACGAAACAGACAAAGCCTCGTTCGAAGAAGAAGCACCCGTAGATGGTGTAGTGTTGGAAAGTTTTTACAACGATGGCGACGAGGTGGCTGTGTTGTTAGACATGATGGTTATTGGCCAGCCTGCCGAAGAGTATGTTTCAGCAAGCCAGACAACCGACAGCGGACAACCGACAACTGATGTTGTAAAGTCGCAAGTAGTAGAACCAATAAAAGCAGACGAGCCTACAAAACTGGAAGTTGCAACACCCGAAACTATAAACTATAAACTGCAAACTGTAAACTCATCTTTCGTTTCTCCACGTGCTAAAATTTTAGCTGAAAAAGAAGCGTTGAACGCAACCGAATTGACTGGTTCTGGTCCTGCTGGCCGTGTGATTGAAAAAGACGTGTTGGCTGCATTGGAAACTCGTGGAAAATTAACGCCACTTGCCAAAGCTGTTGTTATTGCCGAGGGTATTCAACCTCAGGGTGCTGGTACCGGATTGGCTGGAACGGTAAAATCTACCGACTTATTACCTCCAGTAAACACTGTTTACGGATTGGATTACGAAGACAAGAAATTGTCGAACATGCGTAAGATTATTGCAAAATCGATGCATGCTTCACTTCAAAATTCAGCACAACTTACCCACCACTTGGGAGCCGATGCCCGCAATATTCAAAACTTACGTAAAAAAGCCAAGAAAGCATTTGAAGCTGGAACATTATCGGCAAACCTCACTATCAACGATTTTGTATGTTTTGCAGTTATCAAAGCATTAAAAAAATTCCCTAACGTAAACTCACATTTCACTGGCGACGCTATGCGTTTGTTCAACAAAGTGCATTTAGGTTTGGCAGTAGATACAGAGCGTGGATTGATGGTGCCTTCGGTGCGTAATGCCGATGATTTGTCGATATTGGGTCTTTCAAATCAAATGAAAGAAGTGGCCAACAACTGTAAAAAAGGTGCTATTGCTCCTGAACTTTTGGCAGCCGAAGCAGCTACATTCACCGTTTCAAATCTTGGAGCTTATGGGGTGGAAATGTTTACTCCTGTAATCAATTTACCACAATCGGCCATTTTGGGCGTGAACACTATTGTTCCTCGTCCAAAAGATTTGGGCGATGGCGTGTATGGTTTTGTTCCTTATATTGGGCTAAGCTTAACGTATGATCACCGCGCTTTGGATGGTGGCGAAGCAACACGTTTCTTGAAACAAATTGCTATTGAGATTGAAACATTGGAATTGGATATATTCTAAGAAAATTCATTGAACCACAATAGAAACAATAGTTTTTATTAGCATTTAAAAGTTTTTTCTATTGTGCCTATTGTGGTTTGAAAATTGTAAATTTAAGGTTTCTACGTCTTCAATTGTAAATAGTAAATGATAAAATAGTAAATAGATTTATGTACGACTTATTAATTATCGGTGGAGGTCCAGCCGGATATGTAGCTGCTGAAAGGGCAGGACATAAAGGACTGAAAGTGATTTTGTTCGAGAAGAAAAGTATGGGTGGTGTATGCCTCAACGAAGGTTGCATACCAACTAAAACCATGCTTTACAGTGCCAAAACGTATGAAAATGCTTTGCACGGCGATAAATATGGAATTTTTGCCGAAAAAGTTAGTTTTGATTACGGAAAAATTGTAGCTCGCAAAAATAAAGTTGTAAAAAAATTGGTTGCAGGAGTGGAAGGCAAAATGAAAATGCACCACGTTACTGTAATCAAAGGCGAAGCAATGATACAAGGCCGCACTCCTAAAGGTGTAGAAGTAACATGTGGTGGCGAAAGCTATTTAGGTGCTAACTTGCTTATTTGTACGGGTTCTGAAGCGTTTGTTCCACCAATTCAGGGATTGAGCGAAGCGGGTGAGATAATACTTACCAACCGCGAAATACTTGATTTGAAAGAACAACCAAAATCGTTGGTTATCATCGGTGGTGGCGTTATCGGAATGGAGTTTGCTACTTTTTATAATAGCCTTGGCACTGAAGTTACAGTGATTGAAATGCTCCCCGAAATATTGGGTGGTTTGGATTACGAAATTTCAGCCATGATGCGCGATATTTTTACTAAAAAAGGAATTACATTCAACTTAAATTCAAAAGTAGTTAAAATTGAAGGCAACAAAGTTCTTTTCGAAAAAGATGGTCAAACTCAAAGCGTTGACGGCGATAAAATCCTTGTCAGTGTAGGTCGTCGTCCAATTACCAAAGGTTTTGGATTGGAAAATTTGAACGTGGAATTGTTCAAAGGCGGTATCAAAACTGACGAGAAAATGCGCACCAACATACCTAATGTGTATGCAGCAGGTGATGTAACTGGCTTTTCGTTATTGGCACACACAGCCAGCAGAGAAGGCGAAGTGGTGGTGAATAACCTCACTGGACGTGCTGATGTGATGCGTTACAATGCAATTCCGGGTGTGGTTTACACCAATCCGGAAGTGGCTGGTGTAGGCGAAACCGAAGAGTCGGCCAAAACCAAAGGCATTGCCTTTAAAGTCGCTAAATTACCTATGGCTTATGCCGGACGTTTCGTAGCCGAAAACGAAGGTGGCAGTGGACTTTGCAAAGTACTTGTCGGCGAAAAATACGGCGAAGTAATCGGTGTTCACATGTTGGGGAATCCTTGCAGTGAAATGATTTACGGAGCATGCATGGCGATCGAGCAAGAAATGACATTAGCACAAATGCAGGAAGTGGTTTTCCCACATCCTACAGTGAGCGAGATATTTAAAGAAACGTTATTTGCGTTTTAAGACCTCTCCCTAAATCCCTCTCCCAAGGAGAGGGACTTGTGATTAGTCCATCAATTATAATAATTTCTAAAGCGCACTTCTTAGCTCCCTCTCTTTGGGAGAGGGCGGGGGGAGAGGTCGAATAATTAAACAAACAACAAAATAACATATTTATTATGCCAAAAGTACAATTCATTGATCCGTCGGAAGCACGGAAACCGGGTTTCGTGGAATTTCAACCAATTCCAGTAAATCAATATCAAAAAACGGTAAAAGACGAAAAAGGTAATTTTACCAACGAAGAGTTCAAAGCCATTTATCACGACATGGTGTTGATTCGCGAGTTCGAAACAATGATCAACCTCATTAAAACGGCTGGTGCTTACAACGGTACGCCGTACAACCATCCAGGCCCTGCCCACTTGTCTATCGGACAAGAATCTTCGGCAGTAGGTATGGCTTGGACATTGACCGTTGACGATTTTATCTTTGGTAGCCACCGTTCGCACGGCGAAATTCTTGCCAAAGGTATGTCGGCTATTCACAAATCGGACGACAAATATCTGATGGACGTAATGGAATCATTTTTCGACGGCGCTGTATTGAACGTTGTAAAAAAAGACTTCAAAGGCACTACCAAAGAATTGGCTCGTCGCTTCCTCGTTTACGGAACATTGGCCGAAATTTTTGCCCGTGTAACTGGTTTCAACCGCGGTTTGGGTGGCTCTATGCACGCTTTCTTTACTCCATTTGGTGTTTATCCTAACAATGCCCTTGTGGGTGGTTCGGGTGATATTGCCGTAGGTGCTGCATTGTACAAAAAAGTAAACCGCAAACCAGGTTTGGTTGTTGCCAATATTGGTGACGCTTCTATGGCTTGTGGTCCGGTTTGGGAAGGAATGAATTTTGCTTCTATGGACCAATTCCACCAACTTTGGGAAGGTGATATGAAAGGTGGCTTGCCTATCATTATCAACATTATGAACAACCAATATGGAATGGGTGGCCAAACAGCCGGCGAAACTATGGGTTATGATATTGCAGCGCGTATTGGTGCTGGTGTAAATCCGGAACAAATGCATGCTGAGCGTGTTGACGGTTACAATCCATTGGCAGTAATTGATGCTTACAAACGTAAACGTGTTATTTTGGAAGAAAAACGCGGTCCTGTTTTGTTGGATGTTTTAACTTACCGTTACAGCGGTCACTCGCCTTCTGATGCGTCTTCGTATCGTTCGAAAGAAGAAGTGGAAGCTTGGGAAGCTCAAGATTGTATCGTTTCCTTTGGTAAACAATTGATCGAAGCAGGTGAAGCAACACAAGCTGACCTTGATGCAACATGGACTGACGTGAAAGCGTTGGTTTATGATATGTTCCTGAAATCTATCGACGACGAAGTATCACCTCGTATGACAAACGCGCAAGTGATTGGCGACATGATGTTCTCAAACGGTTCGGTGGATTCTTTCTCAACTGCTTCGCCTGATGTTTTGATGCCATTGGCTGATAACTCTCGCGTGAAAAAAATTGCCGCTAAAGAACGTTTCGCTTTTGATGGAGAAGGAAAACCATTCAGCAAAATGAAACAATTCCAGTTGCGCGACGGTATTTTCGAAGCCATGATGCACCGTTTCTATCAAGATGCGTCGCTGATTGCTTACGGAGAAGAAAACCGCGATTGGGGTGGTGCGTTTGCCGTTTATGGCGGTATGACTGAGGCTTTGCCTTACCACCGTTTGTTCAACTCACCAATCGCCGAAGCGTCTATCGTGGGTACTGCTATTGGTTATGCTATGTGTGGTGGTCGTGTAGTTCCTGAAATTATGTATTGCGATTTCTTAGGTCGTTGTGGTGATGAGGTTTTCAACCAAATGCCTAAATGGCAATCGATGAGTGGTAACGTATTGAAAATGCCAATCACATTGCGTGTATCAGTAGGTTCGAAATATGGTGCGCAACACTCACAAGACTGGACTTCGTTGGTAACTCAAATCCCTGGATTGAAAGTTTGTTTCCCTGTAACTCCTTATGATGCAAAAGGTTTGATGAACTCGGCTTTGCAAGGAACTGACCCAGTGGTTTATTTCGAAAGCCAACGTATCTACGAAATTGGTGAACAATTCCATACAGGTGGTGTGCCAGAAGGTTACTACGAAATTCCATTTGGCGAGCCAGACGTGAAAAAAGTTGGTAAAGATGTTACTTTCCTAACCGTTGGTCACACACTTTATCCAGCATTGACTGCTGCTAAAGAATTGGAAGAAAAATATGGTTTGAGTGCCGAAGTTATCGATGCCCGCTCATTGGTTCCTTTCAACTACGAAAAAGTAATTGAATCGGTTAAAAAAACTGGTAAAATCATTATCGCTGGTGATGCTTGTGCGCGCGGTTCATTCTTGAACGACTTTGCTGCCAACATAAGCACCCTTTGTTTCGACTACCTTGATGCGCCGGTTTGTGTGTTAGGTTCTCGTAACTGGATTACGCCAGCCTTCGAATTGGAAGATTCTTTCTTCCCACAAGTAAGCTGGTTCCTCGATATGATTAACGAACGCATTCAACCTTTGGCAGGATATATTTCTGGTCAAAACTTTACGGATGCTGAGTATATTCGCAGGTCGAAATTAGGAGTATAAAAAACCCCTAACCCCTAAAGGGGAATAAGAAAAACAGATTCAAAGCGTGGAGTTTCTCTTCGCTTTGAATTGTTTTTAATTGCTTGTTGGTTTATTGGTTATTAGCTTAAAATTGCTACTTTTGTTTTTGAAAATTATGATGTTCTACTTTCTATAAAATGAAACATGAAGAAAAAAACAATTCAAATTGCGCAATTAATCAAAAAGAATATTTCTGACATTGACCCCAAAGCACAGATAATCCTTTATGGTTCTCGCGCCAGAGGCAACGAGCGCAAAGATTCTGATTGGGATTTGCTAATACTTACCGATTATCCTGTTGACCTAAACAAGGAACGGGAGTTTAGGAATCATCTCTATGATTTAGAATTAGAAACCGGTGAACCATTTTCTCTTTTTGCCTATTCAAACGCTGAATGGGAAAACAAACAAAAAGTAACTCCATTCTACCAAAGTGTAACGAAGGAGGGCATCAGATTATGAATGCTGATGACAAACAAGAATACGTAAAATATAGAATTGTCTCTGCATTTAATGCTTATGAGGCTGCTAAAGTGTTGGGCGAAAATGGTTTTTGGAATTCGGCCATAAACAGACTTTATTATGCTATATTCTACGCTGCTAATGCATTATTAGTTCAGAATGAAATAAATGCAAGTTCACATTCTGGAACACGTTCTCAGTTTTCGCTCTACTTTATCAAAACGGGGAAATTGGATATTAAATACGGAAAACTACTAACCGAATTGTACGACTGGAGGCAGAAGGGCGACTACGAAAACATCTTTGATTACAATGCAGAATCTGTGCAGCCCTTATTCCCGCAAGTTTTTGACATGATTGAAGAGATTGATAAAATGATAAAGAATAATAAGGAATAATAAGGAATAATGAAATTTGAACTCGATACTTTTGTTCGATAAATTTTCAAAATACAACTTTCACATTAGGTAAAAATATAACGATGAAAACTGAGAGTCACTCTATTAACGATATTTTAGCAAAAAATGCCACTTCATTTTTTATACCTCCCTTTCAAAGAGCTTACGCTTGGGGAAAACCTGAAATTGAAAGGTATTTTAGTGATGTTTTACGTATTATTGACTCTGAATTAGATTCAAAACAACATGATAAATTAGAACATTTTTTTGGAACTGTTGTAATTAAAGAAGAAAAATCAGGTTTTGCCAACAAATCAGTTGTTGTAGATGGACAACAACGACTCACAACCACCTTAATTTTTTTAATTGCACTTCGCGATTTAGAATTAGATATTGCAAATCAAGATTACATTACACAAAATTATCTAACCAATAATACATCAACTTTTCAAGATAAGATTAAATTAAAACAGGTTACAAAAGATTGGGATGCATACAGATCTTTGGTAAACAAAGAAACTCCAAAAGCAGGAATAATTAACAATGCCTATCAACTTTTCTCTAAATTAATTTCTGACAAGAAACGTTCAAATCCAATTGTTGAATTAAAACATTATATAAATGCAATTCAAAAAATGAATGTGGCAGTTATATTTCTGGATGAAAGAAAATTTAAAGGTGAAGATCCTCAAATAATTTTTGAAACACTTAATTCACTGGGTAAACCTCTAACATTATCTGATTTAGTGAGAAATTATGTTTTACTGAATATGGATAGTGATAATCAATCAGATATATATGAAAAAACGTGGCATCCCCATATAGAATCTGTTTTACTTGATAGTACTTCTGATTTTTTTCGAGATTATCTTCAATTAAAAACTGTTGGTTCAATTAAAGCTGTAAGCGACAACAATACAAAAGAAATATATCATTTATTTAAGAGTTTTGTTGAACGAGAATTTAGTAACCACGAAAGTTTTATAAATGATATTGTTCGTTATGCAAAATGGTACAAATGGATAATTACAGACATTGTTAATGATACCATTTCTTTTGATACGATTAAAAATCAAGAGATTATTGAATTACTCAGAAATATTTTTCACGATATTAAAGCAGAAGCTTTCAAACCATTTGTTTTAGCATTGTTGAAATATCATCAATCAGGTAAAGATGAAATAAAATTGAACGATGAAATGTTTATTGTAATCTTATCAACTATTCGCACGTACTTGATTCGTCGTCGTGTCATTGGACTTACGCAAGGTGAGAATAAAAGTATTGTATTATTAAGTAATCAAATAGAAGCTTTAATAAAAGGAGATTCTACAATGTTGACCTTACTTTCTAATATGTTTTATAGGATGAGATTTCCGAATGACAATGAGATGAAAAAAGTGCTTGAAACATTGAACTTCTATGAAGGTTTAAAAAAATATTCAAAGTTTATTTTAGGAAAAATAGAAGAAAATAACACGAAAGTTGCTGTTAACTATCGTAATCCTAAAATCACCATTGAGCATATTATGCCTCAAAAACTTGAAAGTACTTGGAAAGAAGAATTAGGTGAAAACTTTGAAATTATTCATAATACTTATCTGCATAATATTGGTAATTTGATACTTACAGAATTTAATAGTGAAATTGGAAACAAATCATTTTTTGATAAGAAAATAAAACTAAAAACTTCAAATTTAAATTACAGATTATCAGTAATAAATAAAAATGTTTGGAATGAAGAAAGTTTACAAGACCATCAATTCAATATGATTTCATGTTTTTTAGAAACATTTTCTTTACCGGATGAATATAAAGAAACATCTAATTGGAATACAACTGTTATTGAAGCCACAAGATACTCACCACTTGAAAATGATGCTGGTGATATTGCAGGAGGTAATAAACCATCTGTATTATACATCGAAAATAAGACAATCAAGGTTGATACTTGGCAAGATGTTTTCATTCTTTTTGTAAAATACACCAAAGAGAGTGATAATTTTGATTTTGATTTTATAATTGATAATCAGACTGAATTATTTGGAAAGGGTGACGTGATTATAAAATGGTCTTCTCTAAAAATTATAATAGATAATAATATTGAGATGACTAATAAATACAAGACATTTGATGGAAAGTTTTGGGACAAAATCAAAAATATCAATGATGAAGTTGTATTTATACATATAAATATCTCTGCTTCAACTTGTATGAGCAGAATTGCAAGAATAATGAATAAATTTGATATGCCTAATAACTCAGTAGAAATAGCTTTGAAATAAATTAATAGGAATGACAAAAACATTCTAATCTCTTATTCGACGAAGCCTCTTTCGCTTCGTTGTGGTGGGAAGGAAAGCCGCAACTTTCCATATAAAAGAAAAAGATAATCTGAAACATCCTCTATTTGTAAGTGAAAATGTAGGGAAAGCACTGAAAAATGGTAGGGCGCTACTGAAAAATGTGATGTTGCTACTGAAAACAGCGAGGGAAGCACTCCGAAATGCGATGTTGATACTGAAAAGTGCGAGGGAAGCACTGAAAAATGCGAGGGAAGCAGCTTCCGTACCATTTTTCAGATGAGATGAGGCGTTTTTCAGGGAATGATTTGAAACGAAGTGTCCGTAAAATTGGGACAGTTGGAAAAAAATATTTGAGGTGCAGTTTTAGCACCTCAAAAAAACTAAATTGAAGGCGTGACGATTTGTCACGGGTTGAAATACAAAAAACGGAAGGTAAGGGCATAAAAAAACCCGGCTTCATCACCTGCATCTAATATCAGGGAGAGGAAGTACCGGGACGGCGATACAAAGATACGATAGAAAAATGGAAAAATAATTTTTCGAGAAGATTTTTTCAGATAAACGAATGCAAAAATATTTTGACTCACACCCTGATAATGAGTCATTGGCTATCTTGCATTATCAATGTAATATTGAAATTTCTGAGTCTTTTTACACTTGTCTTTCTGTATTTGAAGTGTCATTAAGAAATGCTGTAAACAGGGAATTGATAACTAAATTTGCCACTGATGAGTGGTATAATCATTTTCCAACTACTCCTGGTTTGGCAAAACTAAATAAAGAAATTACACAGGCTCAACAACAAATCTCTAAAAGAAGAGAATTAGTTACCCCTTCCAAGGTTGTTGCAGAGCTTACTTTTGGGTTTTGGACTAGACTTTTTAATAGTGAGTTTGAGCTTATTCTTTGGAAAGATATACGTCGTGCTTTTCCATATATGCCAAAGGCTGATAGACAACGGAAGTATGTTTCTGCACCACTTAATAACTTTAGAGGTTTCAGGAATCGCATTTTTCACAACGAGCCTATTTGTTGGAAATTGTCTAAATTAAAAGAAATTCATGAAGAAATGGTTCTTGTTTTGGGTTGGATAAACAAAGATATTCCAGCTTGGATTGAACCTTTTGATAGATTTGATAAAGTATTACAGGAAGTGAAACACAAACTTCATGGTTGAAAAAAAATATTCATAATCTAATATGGAGAATAACGCAAGCATTAAGTTATTTGAATCGAAAAAGATTCGAACACATTGGGATGAAAATCTAAAATCCAATTGAGGTACAATTTGTACCCTAGTTGAAATTAAAATAATTTTAAAATTAACAACAAACAATTATCATGAAAAAAACAGCTTTCCTATTATTTTTTTGCATTACAGCATTTTCAATTAGTTTCTCACAAACCAAGAAACAAGAATCTATCAAAGAGCTTATTCATATTACGGGCAATGATTCGATGATGAACAAGATGATAGATGGTATGGTTCCGGCAATGACTAATCAGATGCTATCTGAAGTCAAAGATTCAACTGCGAAAGCACGGTCGGTAGAAATAATGAAAATAGCCATGGAAACAGCCAAAGAATTGGCTCCAAAGATGAGTGTTTTGATGACATCATATTATGATAAATATTTTACAGAAAGTGAAATTAATGACTTTCTTGCTTTTTACAAATCATCTACAGGAAAAAAATCTATTAGTTTAATGCCCCAAATGATGAATGATATGATGGGAGAAATGATGAACAATTATATCCCTGAAATGAAAAAATCAATGCAAACTAGAATGGAGGAGGCTTTTAAAACCAAGAAATAAGAAAAACTACACATGTAATAACTGAATTTTCCCTTGAAAATGTGAGGACGTGCGAGGGAACTTTAATAAAAGAGTTGGAGTTATCATTTTTCTTTTCAATTACTTAATCGATTTCAATTGAATTGCAGATCTAAATGACCATTGATATTTTAAAACATATAATATCGCAAGGTGAAAACATTCAAGTAGAGTTTAAGACTTCAAAGTCGGAACTCAACAGAGATGTTTTTGAGTCTATTTGTGCATTAATGAATAGGGCTGGAGGACATTTGCTACTAGGTGTAGCTAATAATGGAACTATAAATGGCGTGGATGCGGATGCTATTGGCAAAATGAAAGATACCTTGGCGCGCGATTGCAATAACCTTCAAATTCTGAATCCAACTTATTATTTATCCCCACATGTTTTTGAATTGGAGGACAAACAAATTATCTATCTTTTTGTGCCCGAAAGCTCTCAGGTTCACACGCACAAAGGAAAAATATACGATAGAAATGAAGATGGCGATTTTGATATAACTTCCAATCAAGCATTGGTTTCGCAATTACACTTTCGAAAACAAAATACCTATTCAGAAAACAGGGTTTACCCATTTTTGGGAATGGAGCATTTTGAAACTGAATTGTTTGAGAAAGTTCGTCGCATGGCGTCTAATCTGCGTGCATGGCATCCTTGGAATGCGATGACCGATGAACAGTTATTGGATTCGGCTGGGCTGAAAAAACTAGATTTTGCTACTGGCAAAGTTGGATTTACCTTGGCAGCAGCCTTGCTTTTTGGAAAAGAAACAACCATTCAAAGTATTCTGCCATATTATAAAACTGATGCTATTTGCCGTAAAGTAGATAAAGACAGATATGATGATAGAGATGATATTCGAGTAAATTTAATTCAGTCGTACAGCAGATTGTTGGACTTTATTCACAAACATTTACCCGATAGATTTCACTTAGAAGATACAAATAGAATTAGTTTGCGCGATTCAATTTTTCGTGAAGCGATAGCCAATTTGCTTGTTCATAGAGAGTTTATGAATCCCTATCCAGCAAAACTAATTATAGATGAAACCAATGTAGAAACGGAAAATTGGGCAAAACCCCAACATTACGGGCTGGTTTCTCTTGATAATTTATTGCCATTTCCTAAAAACCCAACTATAGCTAAGTTTTTTAAAGAAATTGGATGGGTGGAGGAACTTGGATCGGGATTACGAAATATGAAAAAATATTGCCCTTTGTATGTGAAAAATTCAATGCCTATAATTAAAGATGGCGAAATGTTTAAGTTGTCTATTCAATATAGTAACTATGATAGTAACTATGATGGTAACTATGATAGTAACTATGATGGTAACTATGATATTCGCGTTTTATTTTATTGTTTTGAGGCAAAATCTAGGAAGGAAATATTGGAATATTTGGGTGTAAGTTCTCAAACAAAGAATTATGAAAAGTATATTGATCCATTGATTAACAATGATTTAATTGAATTGACATTGCCAGAAAAACCAAAAAGTAAAAACCAACAATACTTAATTACTAACAAAGGGAAGTTGCATATTAAATCCAATCAAATATCCAGGAGTAACTATGATAGTAACTATGATAGTAACTATGATAGTAACTATGATATGAAGATTTTGTCATTTTGTTTTGATGCAAAATCAAGGAAGGAAATATTGGAACATTTGGGGATGAGTTCACAAACAAAAAACTACGAAAAGTACTTGGAACCATTACTTTTAAAATCTTTAATAGAACTAACATTGCCAGATAAACCAAAGAGTAAAAATCAACAATATATTACAACGAAAATAGGTAAACTACGAATTCAAAAAAAAGAAAATATCAATAACAAATACTAATCAAAATTCCCTCCTCGATATTTATTGGGATAGGGGTTAAAGGTGAAAAAATGAAAAAAGTAAACGCACATCTACACACACCTTACTCATTCAGTGCATTCACTGAATTGAATCAAGCGCTCGATATGGCTGTTGCCGAAGGCGTAAAGGTAGTGGGAATCAATGATTTTTACAGCACAGCCGGCTACGAGGCTTGGGCTAATGGATGTAAAGAACGCGGTTTGTACCCGTTGTTCAACATCGAGTTTATCAGTTTAAACGAGGCCGACCAACAAGCAGGCTTACGTGTGAACGATCCCGGAAATCCTGGTCGTACCTACCTGAGCGGCAAAGGCTTGTCGTATCCATTTGTATTGGCAGAACCTTTTGCTACGCAATTGGCAGACGTGAGTGCTGAGGCCAATGCGCAAGTGGAAGCCATGTGTGGAAAGGTAAATGAAATTTTAATAGCCAATAATGCAGGTTTCACATTGGATTTTGAATGGATTAAAAACGACCTAACAAAAGGTTCAATCCGCGAACGCCATTTGGCCAAAGCATTGCGCTTAAAAGTATACGAAGCTTGTGGAGGCGATGCAGCTAAAATTCAGGAATTATTCGGAAAGCTTTTTGCTGGCAAAGAGTTGAAATCTGGTATTAATGATATTGCCGGAGTTGAAAACGAAATCCGTGGTAATTTGCTTAAAGCAGGCGGTGGCGCATTTGTTCCCGAAGACCCTAAAGCATTTTTGCCTATGAAAACCGTTTGCGATATTATCGTTGCTGGCGGAGGTATACCAACTTATCCATTTTTGGCAGATGATGCCAAAGGTGGTTATACCGATTTCGAAAATGATTTGGAACGTGTGGCTAACCAACTAACTGAGCGCGGTTTCCATTCGGTTGAATTTATCACTACCCGAAACGGTGTGGAATTGTTAGAAAAATATGCTTCGTATTTACACAATCAAGGTTTTGTGGTAACTTTTGGCAGCGAGCACAATACGCCTGCTATGGAGCCAATTGAGCTTTTTGCCCGTAACAGCACACCGCTTACCGACCGTTTGATGCAAATCAACTACGAAGGTGTTTGCGTGGTAGCTGCACATCAGCATTTAGTAGCACAAGGCTTACGTGGTTATGTGGATGCAAACGGACAGGCTGACAGAAGTAAAAGGGAAGAGTTTATAAAGTTAGGAGATAAGCTAATCCAAAATATTTAAACCACAATAGGCACATAGGTACAATAGAAAATGTATACTATGTTCTTCTATTTTGTGGTAAAAAAAATAGTTTTAATATTTTATATGGCCTATGTGCCTATGTGGTTCAAAAATGAAAGAAATAGAACAATTAATCGAAATTTCGCAATTCTACGGCCGTGATAGCCGTTTCGTAATTGCTGGAGGTGGAAACACTTCGTACAAAAATGCAGAAAAACTTTGGGTAAAAGCAAGCGGATCGTCGTTGGCAACCATTACCGAAGACGGTTTTGCTGTATTGGACAGAGCTAAACTCAACCTCATGTCAGATAAAACGTATAGCACTAATGCTGCCGAACGTGAGGAAGAGGTAAAAAATGATTTGGCTGCGGCTACAATATCTAAAGGCAAACGTCCTTCGGTAGAAACATCGATGCACAACGTAATTGACTTTGCTTATGTGGTACACATGCATCCCACATTGGTAAATGGCTTGATGTGCGCTAACAATGCCGAAAGTGATTTGAAAAAATTGTTCGGAACCAAAGCATTGTATATTGAATATACCGACCCTGGTTATGTTTTGTTCAAAAAAGTGGAAGATGCCATCAAGGCTTTCCGTGCTGAGGATGGTGCCGAACCTGCTGTTATCTGGTTACAAAACCACGGAATATTCGTAGCTGCCAACAGTATTGAAGAAGTGAAAGTGCTTTATACAAAAGTGCTGGATACGCTTGAAAAAGCCCTGAAATTGCCTGTTCCAACCGAAGAACGTGCTACTTGCAGTTGTACGGAGCAAATTCTTCCGGCTATGCGAATGATTTTATCGAAAGATGGTTTGAAAACGCTGAAAGTACGCAAGAATGCATTAATTAAGCATTTTTACGACACAGAAGAAGCACAGGCCAAAATTGCGAAACCGTTTACTCCTGACGCAATTGTTTATTGCAAGTCGAATTATGTATTTTTGAATGACGAAGCACCAGAAGATGTAATAGCCGAAGCCGCAAAACAGATTCCTGAATTTACTGCTAAGTTTGGTTATCAGCCAAAAATTTTCCTTATTAAAGGAATTGGATTAGTAGCTGCGGGTGATAATGCTGCGCAATGCGATATTTTGCTGGATGTGTTTGAAGATGCGATGAAAATTGCATATATTTCCGAATCATTTGGCGGTACGCACCCAATGACACAAAAACAAATAGACTTTATCGATAATTGGGAAGTTGAAAATTACCGTAGAAGTGTAGCAGCAGGAGCTTCAAAAGGTCGTGCCGAAAACAAAACTATTATCGTAACCGGAGCTGCACAAGGTTTTGGCGAAGGAATAGCTCACTGTTTATTACAAGAAGGCGCTAATATAGTAGTGGCGGATATGAACGAAGTGGTTGGTCGTGCTACAGTGGAACGTTTTAATAGTATGGCAAAAAGCAACCGCGCCATTTTTGTAAAAACTAACGTAAGCGAAATTCCAAGTATCGAAAATTTGGTTCACGAAACAATTTGCAACTTTGGAGCTATCGACAGTTTTATTAGCAATGCCGGCGTGCTTCGAGCAGGCGGATTGGATGATATGACACCCGAAGATTTCGAATTTGTTACTAAAATTAATTACAATGCGTATTTTTATTGTACAAAAGTAGTAAGCAGAGTAATGAAATTACAAACCAAATATGCTCCTGAGTATTATGCCGATATTATTCAAGTAAATTCAAAATCGGGATTACGTGGTAGTAAAGCTAATTTTGCTTATGCAGGTGGAAAGTTTGGTGGCATTGGTCTTACGCAATCTTTTGCATTGGAACTGGCTCCTTACCGTATCAAAGTAAACTCAATTTGTCCAGGCAACTTTTACGAAGGTCCACTTTGGAGCGATCCTGTAAATGGACTTTTTGTTCAATATTTAAATGCAGGAAAAGTGCCGGGTGCCAAAACTATTGATGATGTAAAAGCGTTTTATTTAGCACAAGTTCCATTACAAAAAGGTTGCTCGCCCGAAGATGTTACAAAAGGCGCACTTTACTTGATGGAGCAGTGTGGCGAAACCGGACAAGCATTGCCAATTACTGGTGGGCAGGTGATGCTAAACTAAAATTTTTGAACCACAATAGGCACATAGAACACATTCTATTTAATATATTCTGGTTCAATTCTGATAAAATATAAATTCAAACAATAGGATATTTAAGGTTAATACTATTGTGACCTATGTGTCTATTGTGGTTCAAAACAAAAAAAAATGAAAACAACAGCAATCCGTTTATATGGCAAAAAAGATCTTCGTATGGAAGAGTTCGAATTGCCTCAAATTAAAGAAGATGAAATACTTGCAAAAGTAGTTTCAGATTCTTTGTGTATGTCATCGTACAAAGCAGCCACACAGGCTACCGACCACAAACGTATCCCAAATGATATCGCCGAAAATCCGATAATTATTGGGCACGAGTTTGCCGGCGAAATTGTAGAAGTAGGTTCGAAATGGGCAAGTCAGTTTAAAACCGGCGATAAATTTTCCATTCAACCTGCTCTATATTACGAAGATGGTCCAGTAGGTGTACTAAGTGCGCCGGGTTATAGTTATCAACACATTGGTGGCGATGCCACTTATGTTGTTATTCCCAAAGAGGTGATGGAAAAAAGCTGCTTGTTGGCTTACAAGGGCGAAGGTTTTTATCCTGCATCATTGGCCGAACCGCTTTCGTGCGTTATTGGCGCTATGCACGCCAACTACCACACCACTCCGGGAAGTTACGAACACAAAATGGACATTGTAGATGGTGGAAAAATGGCAATTCTGGCCGGTGTTGGTCCTATGGGATTGGCTGCTATCAACTATGTACTTCTTCGCGACGATCGCAAACCATCCGTTTGTGTAGTTACCGATGTGGATCAAACGCGCCTCGACCGTGCTGCAACCATTCTTCCTGTTGATTTTGCTGCTTCGCGTGGTATCGATTTGAAATATATCAATACCGGCAAAATGGAAAACCCTGTGGAAGAATTAAAAGCCATTACCGGCGGATATGGTTACGACGATGTTTTTGTATTTGCGCCTGTAAAACCGGTTGTGGAGCAGGGAGATGCCATTTTGGCTTTCGATGGCTGTCTTAACTTTTTTGCTGGTCCAAGTGACCCGAACTTCAGCGCAACTTTCAATTTTTATAATGTGCATTACGCTTATACACACGTTGTTGGCACAAGTGGCGGTAATACCGACGATATGAACGAAGCACTCGAAATGATGGCTAAAGGACTTGACCCTGCCGGTTTGGTAACGCATATTGGCGGTTTAGGAGCCGTAATTGAAGCAACAAAACATTTACCTGAAATTCCCGGTGGTAAAAAACTGATTTATACGCACATCGATATGCCATTAACACCAATTTCGGATTTTGCCAAATTGGGCGAAACCAACGAATTGTTCAAAACATTGGCCGAAATTTGTGCTAAAAACCTCGGTTTGTGGAGCGTGGAAGCTGAGTCTTATTTGTTGGCAAATATGACAAAACACCCCTAACCCCTAAAGGGGAATTATGCAAGTACAACTTCATGATTTTTACCATTAAAGACAAATAAATTAACAATACTAATCCCTCTTATTCCCCTTTATAGGGGTTAGGGGTAGGTTTATTTTTATCATTATGAAACAACTTGATGTAAAACTGATGCATCCGAAAGAGCAAATTAATGTGATTATCGGACGTATTTATCGGAGCGGTATGACAACTACTTCGGGTGGAAACATTTCCATTAAAGATGGAAACGGTGATATTTGGATAACGCCTTCGGCAGTTGATAAAGGATCGTTGACTGTGAAAGACATTGTGTGTGTAAAAAAAGATGGAACCATCGTTGGTCAACACAAACCTTCGTCGGAATTTCCTTTTCACAAAGCAATTTTCGAAGCGCGTCCTGAACTGACAGCTATTATTCACGCTCACCCGCCGGGCTTGGTCGCATTTAGTATTGCTCGCGTTGTTCCTGATACCAGCATTGTTCCTCAGGCTCGTAACATTTGTGGCGAAATTGGATTTGCTCCTTATGGTTGTCCCGGAAGTGAAGATTTGGGCGAAAAAATTGCTACTGAATTCAAAAACAAGAAATACAAGGCAGTAATCATGGAAAACCACGGAGTTGTACTTGGTGGAAGCGATATGATGGATGCATACCAACGTTTCGAAACATTGGAATTTTGCTGTCGGACTATTGTGAATGCCGGCCGTATAGGTAAAGTAAATACATTGACCGATGAGCAAATATCGAAATATGTAAATCATTTCCCTAAAAATATCACACCGTTTATGGATGTAGAATATACGTCGGACGAACGTGAAATTAGAACTGAAATGGTCAATATTATCCGTCGTGCGTGCGACCAAGGATTGATGATTTCTACCTACGGAACAGTTTCGGTACGTTGGAAAGACAATGATTTTCTGATTACACCACGCGATGTAGCTCGTTGGGATATATTAGCAAAAAATATTGTACAGGTAAAAAATGGAATGGCTGAAGCTGGCAAAGAGCCAAGTCGTTCAGTTGCTTTACATCATCGTATTTACCAACTTTATCCGCATATCAATTCAATTATCACCACGCAGCCAACCAATTTAATGGCACATGCGGTAAGTCATCAGAAGTTTGATGTCCGCACTATTCCCGAAAGTTGGATTTTTTTGCAAGACGTACCGTCAATTCCATTCGAAAGTTTGTATAACGACACAGAAGTTATAGCAGAAATGTTTGCGAAAAATCGTGTGGTAATTGTTGAAAATGATTGCGTTATCGTTACAGGAAATAAATTGATTAATACTTTCGATTACCTCGAAGTAGCTGAATTTTCGGCTAACTCATTGGTTATGGCTTCATCAATCGGGCCATTAAAACCCATGGGAGAAAAAGAAATTGAGGAATTAAGAGTGGCATTTAATGTAAAATAGAAATAGCATACGATATTATCTTTATTTTTTAAAAGCGTCCCATTGATTTTATTCAATCGGACGCTTTTTGTTATTATTTTCATAAATAAACTTTCCATTTTTGCTAATTCAATATCTTGTTTTTATATTTGCAGATAATGATTGAATCTAAGCAATTTAGTGTTTCATATTTAAGCTTTTTTATTTTCCAATCGGATTGTAAAACGGCTTTTTGTGTGTTAGTTAAAGCTACACTACCTTTTATTTTCCTCTTTTTTCTAATGATTTCTGTAAACGCTCAAATAGCTTTACCGAAAAAATCAATTAAAGGAAAAATTGTTACACTGGATAAAAATGTAACAATTCCCTTAGAATATGCTACCGTGAGGCTTCTCTCGCCCAAGGATAGTGCCTTAATTGCCGGAACAACAACCGATGAGTTTGGCGATTTTATTTTCAATTCGTTGAAAGGAAAATCATTTTTGTTCACTGTTTCGTGTGTAGGGTATCATAGTGTGAATCAGCAAATTGTTATTAATGAAAATGAAACTGTAACGCAACTCAAAAATATCTTTTTGAAAGAAAGCGCTGTATCATTAGCCGAAGCAACTGTAGTAGCACAGCGTACCGAAATGAGTGTGAAAAACGATACGGTTGAATACGATGCTGCAGCTTACAAACTTCGCGACAATGCGGTGGTGGAGGATTTATTGAAACGCCTTCCGGGAATTACCATTACCGAAGATGGAAAAATATTGGTAAACGGCAAAGAAGTAAAAAAAGTAATGGTTGATGGTAAAGATTTTTTTAGAAGCAACCCCAACCTTTCGATAAAAAATATTCCGGCCGAAATAATGGAAAAACTCCAGATTATCGACGATAAATCTGAATTGGCAAAACTTACCGGTATCGACGATGGCGAAGAAAGTATTGCCATAAATATTACCATACAGCCAGGCAAAAAGCGTGGTTGGCTTGTGAGTAGTAATTTGGGTGGCGGGCAGGAATTGAATGGCAGCGAAGGCGATTTGTTGCGCTATACTGTAAATAGTTTTGCCGCTCGGTTGGTCGACGAAACTCAACTCGGACTTATTGCGAACGGAAATAACATAAACGGAATGAACGTAGCCGGTGGTGGCAGTACTATTGGTAGTGGTAAGCCCGGATTGAATTCTTCTCTTTCGGGAGGAGTGAATTTTTCGTCGGGCGTAGAAAAAGAGAAAGAAAAATACCCGTGGGTGATGAGTGGCGATTTGTCGTACGGATTTAACGAAAATATGGTGCGCCGAAACTCAATGCGACAGTATTATTTGCAGGATAGCACCTCGTATCAAACGGATTCGACACTGCAATATAGCCGAGAGCAGGGAATCCGGTTTAGTGCGCGAATGCTTAATCATTCGGTCAAAGGTTGGACTTTCTCTTTTAATCCTTCAGCCTCATTCAATACGGTTTCACGCGAAAACAGTGGATACACATTACTGCAGGCTGGAAATGCATTACGCGATTCGGTCAACTCGAATAACTACATACGCACTTCAATAACCCCGGTTGTTGATGTTCGCGGTATTTTTACAGCTACACACGACTTTACAAAAAAGGGTCGAAAGTTATCTATCAGTGTCGATTCGCGCTATTCGAACAGCGAGAGCACTGGCGAAACGCTTGCCGAGTATTATTATTACAAACGCCCGTCTGCAAGTCGCACAGTAAATCGTGACCAACAATGGCAAAATAGTACAAGTAGTTTAGTAAACAAACTCTATTTTTCGTATATTGAACCAATTGCACCAAAGCATTTTTTGCAGTTTGCTTATTGGATACAGTCCAACGAAAGAGATAATATTAAGAGTAGCTATAAGCCGGATTTAATAACAGGAGAATATTCTATTTTGGATTTACCTTATAGTAAAAGTCTCGAAAACATTACCTTAACTCAGCAGTTGGGTGTGAGTTATCGTGGCGTTTTGAAAAAAGTGGCCTATACTTTTGGGCTCGATTACAATCCTTCGTACATTCGTAGTCGGTCTTTTATTCAGAATGCTGCGTCGTCGGGTGTCGATTCAATTATCAGTTATTTTCCTGGTATGCAAACTTTTAATTATGCGCCCAATGCCTATTTTATGTACAATATGGGCAAAGGTAAAAATCTGCGTTTCGATTATCGGGGGCGTTCAGAAGCACCTTCGGTATATCAACTCGACCCTTCGCGCGACGAAACAAACCCAACAAATATTCGTATGGGGAATCCTGATTTAACACCGCGTTTCACACATTGGACTCGTTTGAGATACAACGATAATAATAAAAAAAAACAGTCGTCGTTGAGTACGAATGTTGAAGCAAATTATATACTGAACGATATAGTAAATTTTACTGACTATAACGACGAAACAGGTGTGAAAACAACCATGCCCATTAACCAAAGTGGCTCATGGAATGTAACGGGCATGTTGTTGTTTAATCGTCCGATAGGTGTTCATTTTCAGGTCAATAACTATTCGCAAGTTGCAATGCGGAATAATATTGGTTTTTCGAGTAGCAATAGCCATTCCGCAAGTCAGAAAACAGTTGCAACTACGCTTAATATTAAAGAAGAATTAGGACTTACCTTTAAATGGAATTGGCTATACGCTATAGCAAAAGCGAATTACCAATCGGGAAATACAACTTATTCAATAGAGAACATGTTACCCCAAAAAACTTCTTCGGTCGGTGGATTTGTAAATCTACAAACAACTTTAGCAAGTTCGTGGGTTATTTCAACTGCGTTAAATTATCGAAAAATTACCGGATTTTCTGCAGCCTACAATCGTAACGAAATGATATGGAATGCCGAAATAAGTAAAAGTTTCTTGAAACAAAAAAAGGGAAATTTGACTCTTATTTTCAACGATATACTTCAGCAACAATTAAGCTTTAACCAAATTGTGTCGAGCAATTTTGTCGAAGACCAGCAATTCAACACCCTAAAAAGCTTTATAATGATGGTTTTTTCGTATAAATTTAATACGATGGGTGGAAAGAAAAATTGAAATTTATAATGAATAATTCAAATTTATTAGCCATCTTTGTAATCTCAATTTTCAAAAAATAATTGTTTAACCAGAAAGTAACTTTCGTATGGAATTTTTCACCGAATTAGAACCTCTTCTACGCACATTTTGGTATATTGCCATGCCAGCAAGCGTTGTTTTTATTATACAAACAATCATGACTTTTATTGGTTCGGATGCCATGGATGGCACTTCGGCCGATTTTGATGGTGATTTTGATGCTGCTGATGCACCTTTTCAACTTTTTTCTTTTCGAAATCTTATCAATTTTTTGCTGGGCTTTGGTTGGTCGGGCATTTCATTTTATTCATTCATAAAAAGTCCGATACTTTTAATTGTCGTTTCGTTACTTATTGGTTGTGCTTTTGTCTATATGTTTTTTATAGTTATTAAACAGCTGATGAAATTGTCGGAAAACGATACGTTTAAGTTGACTAATACGCTCAACAAGAACGCCGAAGTATATCTTACAATTCCTGCAAATCGTACCGGAAAAGGAAAAATTTTAGTAAGTGTAAATGGCTCGGTTCATGAGTTGGAGGCCATTACCGATGGCGAAAAAATTAACTCGGGCGCAATAGTACGGGTTGCAAAAATTGAAAATGAAAATACAATAGTTGTAGAAATAATCTAATTAATTTATTCAAAGAAACATGTTATCACCCATTTACATTATCATTATTGCCGCAGTAGTTCTTTTTGTAACTATCTCGGCCTTGGTTTCGCGTTACAAACGCTGTCCGTCGGACAAAATTTTAGTTGTTTACGGTAAAACAGGTGGCACTTCTGCCAAATGTATTCACGGAGGCGGTGCCTTTATTTGGCCTGTAATTCAGGATTATGCATTTCTGGATTTGAAACCGCTCTCTATCGAAGCCAATCTGACCAATGCATTGAGCCGTCAGAACATTCGTGTGGATGTGCCTTGTAGGTTTACAATCGCTATTTCCACCGAGCCCGAAAACATGAACACAGCTGCTGAACGTTTGTTGGGATTGAACTCGGAAAACATTCAGGATTTGGCAAAAGATATTCTTTTCGGTCAGTTGCGTTTGGTAATTGCCACCATGACTATCGAAGAAATTAACTCCGACCGCGATAAATTTTTGGATAATATTTCGAAAAACGTGGATAGTGAGTTAAAAAAAATCGGTTTAAAACTGATAAACGTAAACGTTACCGACATTAAAGACGAATCAGGCTATATCGAGGCATTGGGTAAAGAAGCTGCAGCTAAGGCTATTAACGAAGCAAAAATTAGTGTTGCCGAGCAGGAAAAAATTGGTGAAACCGGTAAAGCAATGGCCGACCGCGAAAAAGACACCCAAATAGCCGAAACGCACCGCGACCGTGATGTGAAAATTGCCATCACCCAAAAAGACCGCGAAGTAAGCATTGCTTCTGCTATGAAAGATGAGTCGATTGGTAAAGCCGAAGCCGAAAGAGATACTCGTATCAAAACTTCGGAAGCCAATGCGTTGGCTATCAAGGGCGAAAATGAAGCCAAAATTTCTATTGCACAATCGGATGCCTTACGTCGCGAAAAAGAAGCAGAAGCATTGAAAATTGCTATGGCTTCGGAAAAAGTACAACAGGCAAAAGCACTCGAAGAATCGTATCACGCTGAGCAGGCTGCCGAAAATGCCCGTGCCGAACGCGAACGTTCTACCCAAAATGCCAACATTGTAGTTCCTGCCGAAATTGCCAAACAACGCGCAATTATTGAAGCACAGGCAATTGCAGAACAAACACGCGAACAAGCTAAAGGGGAGGCTGATGCTATTTTTGCAAAAATGGAAGCCGAAGCAAAAGGTTTGTACGAAATACTTACCAAACAAGCAGAAGGTTACAAAGATGTGGTTAGTGCTGCCGGTGGCGATCCAACCAAAGCGTTCCAATTGTTGCTTATCGAAAAACTTCCTGAATTGGTTAAAACACAGGTGGAAGCTGTCAAAAATATCAAAATTGATAAAATTACGGTTTGGGATTCGGGAAATAATACCGAAAGCGGTAACAGCACCACAGCTAATTTTGTCTCGGGTATGATGAAAACCGTTCCACCATTGAACGATTTGTTTAATATGGCCGGTTTGAATTTACCAACTTACCTCAAAGGCCCTAAAGATATTGAACATACAGAAGTAGTTGCAGGTGAAACTGTAAAACCTAAAGTAAAAGAATAATTGTTTTAATATAAAATAAAAAGTCAATTGGAAACGATTGACTTTTTTTTATATGAATTTTATTACAAATAGGATTATTTCTCCTTTTTAAAATAAATATTTATACATTATCTGAACATTTTCTATCCTTTTATAGTTCAACATTCATACATCTGTATTATATTTGCAAAAATTGGCTTTTATGAATCTGAATATAAAAAACGAAACATCTACTTTACGCGCTGTGGTTCTTGGGCAGCCCGGCTCACTTGGCGAAATACCCAAACTGGATAAAACTTATGATGCTAAATCGTTCGAATCGGTTGTAAACGATGTTTATCCAACTGAAGAGGCTGTTTACAAAGAAATGTCTGCATTCGAGAAAGTGTTGTTGAAGTACAATGTACAGGTTTTTCGGCCATGGACGCTTGAGAATTGCAATCAGGTTTACGCTCGCGATGTGGGTTTTGTGATTGACGATAAAATTATCAATTCTAATATTATACCCGATCGCGAAGACGAAAAGGAGGCTTATGAGGTGGTTTACGACCAAATTTCGTACAATAAGATATTTAATCTACCCGAGAAAGCCCATGTTGAAGGTGGTGATGTGGTTCTTTACGACGACCTTGTGTTTGTAGGGCTTTATTCCGGAGCCGATTATTCGCAACTTAAAACAGCTCGTACCAACGAATATGCTTTTCATTATTTAAAAGAAATTTGTCCCGAAAAGCAATTTATTTCCCTCGAACTTTGTAAACACGATACCAATCCTCGAAAAGGGGTACTTCATCTCGATTGTACTTTTATGCCTGTTGGCAAAGGTAAAGCTTTGATTTACAAAGATGGTTTTCGTTTCGAAAAAGATTATAATGTAATAGTTGATATTTTTGGAAAAGAAAACTTATTCGAAATTACTCAAGAAGAAATGTATTATATGAATACCAATGTGTTCTCTATTTCGCCCAAAGTGGTGGTTTCAGAACAAGGATTTACGCGACTGAACGAACATTTGGAGCAGCAATGGGGACTTACAGTAGAACGTGTGCCTTACCACGAAATTTCTAAAATGGGAGGATTGTTGAGATGCTCCACATTACCTTTAATTCGGGAATAAAAAGTGTTCAATTTGAAAATTTGAAAATGTATTTCAGAAATAATAATATAATTTTATGCAAATAAATTGCGATTAACTATCAAGCCTATGTATAGTCAAATTACGGATACTATTTTGATGATTCAGCCCGTTGCTTTTGGGTACAACGACGAAACTGCCGTAAACAATCATTTTATGCAAAAAGACGATTTGCCTGCTGCTGATATTCAAGCTGCTGCGCTAAGCGAATTTCAAAATATGGTAAAAATGCTTCGTAGCAAAGGTATTAACGTGATTGTAGAGCCCGACACACCTGTTCCGCATACGCCCGATTCCATTTTTCCAAATAATTGGCTGTCGTTTCAAAAAGACAACAGAGTGGCTATGTATCCCATGTTTGCTCCCAGCCGACGTGCCGAACGACGTATCGACATTGTGGAACGGGTAATTGGGCATGGATTTAATATTTCGCAAATGGTTGATTATTCGGTTTACGAAAACGAAAATCGCTTTTTGGAAGGCACAGGAAGCATGATTCTCGATCGAACAAATAGGGTGGCTTATGCTGCACTTTCGCCACGTACCGACGCCGAACTTTTTCAATGGTTTTGTAACGATTTTGGGTATAAACCAATTACTTTTAATGCTACAAATAACGTTGAAGGAAATCGAATTGCAATTTATCACACCAATGTGATGCTCTCGGTGGCTGAAGATTTTGTAGTTATTTGTATGGAAAGTATCGAAAATGAAACGGAGCGTGAAATGCTTGTTGAACAATTTAGAGCTACAAACAAAGAAATTATTGAAATAAATTTAGCACAAATGGAGCATTTTGCCGGCAATCTATTGCAAGTGAAAAATGCTGATGGCAAACGCTTTTTGGTTATTTCGCAAAGCGGGTACAACTCGCTATCCGAATCCAAACGGACTAAATTAAGCTCATTCAACGAGCTGATTGTCATACCTATACCCACTATTGAAAAATATGGCGGTGGAAGCGTGCGATGCATGATGGCAGAAATCTATTAAGCAATTTACAATTTTGACATTTACAATTTACAATTTTTAAAAATATCCAAAATAATACTATATGAACAATTCAATAAACAGAGCGCATGAATTAATGGAGCTTGAAGAAAAGTACGGTGCACACAATTATCACCCACTACCTGCCGTGCTCGAAAAGGGCGAAGGCGCTTATGTTTGGGACGTAAACGGAAAACGATATTATGATTTTTTGTCGGCGTATTCAGCTGTAAATCAAGGTCATTGTCACCCAAAGATTATTAAAACACTTATCGAACAATCGCAAAAACTCACCCTTACCTCGCGTGCTTTTTACAACGACAAATTGGGACCTTACGAGGAATTTATAACTAAGTATTTTGGTTACGAAAAAGTGTTGCCAATGAATACGGGTGCTGAGGCTGTAGAAACTGCAATCAAGCTTTGTCGCAAATGGGCGTACGAAAAGAAGGGAATTGACACCGACCAAGCCAAAATTGTAGTGTGCGAAAACAATTTTCATGGCCGTACCACCACGATAGTTTCTTTTTCCGTCGACCCGGATGCCTACACCAATTATGGTCCCTATACGCCTGGTTTTGTGGTTATTCCATACAACGATGTGGCTGCACTCGAAAAGGTTTTAAACGAAGATAAAAACATTGCGGGATTCTTGGTAGAGCCCATTCAAGGCGAAGCAGGCGCTTATGTTCCTACCGATGGCTATCTCGAAAAAACAGCTGCTTTGTGTCGAAAACACAATGTGCTTTTTATTGCCGACGAAGTACAGACAGGGGTTGCGCGTACTGGAAAGTTGCTGGCGTGCGATTACGAAGGCGTACATCCCGATATTTTGGTTTTAGGAAAAGCTCTTTCGGGCGGTGCATATCCTGTGTCGGCGGTGTTGTCGTCTAACGAAATTATGGAAGTTATTAAACCCGGACAGCACGGATCTACTTTTGGCGGAAATCCCGTGGCAGCAGCTGTGGCAGTGGCAGCGCTCGAAGTGGTGCGCGACGAAGAGTTGGCACGTAAAGCCTACGAACATGGAATTTATTTCCGCGAAGCCATGACTAATCTTTGTAATGAATCATCAGTAGCTTCTTTTGTTCGGGGTAAAGGATTACTCAATGCGCTAATTATCAACAACGAAGGACACAAAAATTTAGCTTGGGATATTTGCCTGAAATTAGCTGAAAACGGACTTTTAGCCAAGCCTACACACACCAATATCATACGTTTTGCACCACCTTTGGTTATTACGCACGCTCAGTTAGAAGAGTGTATAGGTATCATTAATGTTACCGTAAAAAGTTTTGGTTGAAAAATAACTGCATTCTATTTTTGTAGGAATTGATAAGCATATAAAAAAAGTGATAGCAACATTATAAATATTGCTATCACTTTTTTTATGGTATTTATTTACTTTTTCAACATCAATTCTTCTTCGAAATAAGCGATTGTTTTTATCAACCCTTCTTCCAATTGAATTTTTGGATACCAACCGTTTAATAATTTGTCGGCACGGCTTATGTCGGGTTGGCGTTGTTTTGGAT
>CAMDNO010000033.1 GCA_945902955.1 Porphyromonas cangingivalis | reverse complement strand
TAATACTTAAAATCCATGTCCAACACCTGTTTCATCGATTTTTCCTGCGCCAACAACTCGAGCGACGTAATTTTATCGTTTTTAGGTATGTCGTAGTTTTCCCACCAATAGCGCGGGCTCATGCTGAATTTGAGCAGGTTGCTACCCATCCCGCGAATGGCTTTTGCTGTTTCCACCAAATTGGTTTCGTTGGTAAATTTGTATTTTGCACCAACAGTCTGTGTACCAATTACATAATTAAAGCCTTCAATTTGCTTTTCGAACTTGCATTTTTTTTGTTTTCCGGCAAAAACGACTCCTGCATACACAACAAGAATAGTCAGAAATAGAATTTTTCTCATATTATTTTTAAAATTAAATAGATAGATATTGTATTTCCATGAATAATATTTTGATGGAAAATACCAAATACAAAGGTATAATGAAAAAAACGCTGGAATTATACTATTTTGCGCGAATGATATGGAATTTTCTGATGGAGCGTATTTTTGCATACAACTCTTTACCGATTTATCTATAACAAAAAAAGTGCTGCTCCGGTTTTTTTTAAAACTTTGGAGCAGCACTTTTTGTAAAAAACACCTTAAAAAACTAATTTTCAAATTGTAAGTAAAAAGCGCATTCTGTTTTTATTTTATCTTATGCACCACTTGTTTTATATATTGAAAAAATATTATGGCGTATACGATAAACATTACACCTAATCCAAACAGAAAGTAAGCGAAATTATTCATTGATTTCATAAGTAAAGTAGTTTGATGATTTATAAACTGATTTTTCGGTAATAAATTCTTTGCAAACAGCGTGCCAAATTTCACAACCAACCACTGCTCCAAATCCGGTTATCTTGCACCGTCGCTGCTGGGTGAGTGTGGTTGACGGGTAAGGTCGGGCGACGGTATTTTCAAACAACATTGCCTTGTCATCCCGTCTGAAAGGAGGGAAATAATATTTGTTATTGGTAAGTCCATTGGGAGGAAAATATGGCTGTTTGTATTTTTCTAACCTTAGTAGTAATGATATAACATTATAGTATTCAAACCTTATTACCTTATTAATCATAATCGAATAAGGTAATAAGGTTACAAATGAAATAACTCTATTTATTCTACTAAGGTTAAGAAAAAAATCGAAAGTCAGCAAAAAGCATACATGGAAACATTTTTATTTCCCTCACTGCGTATTCCAATGACATATATTAATTATTGTTTGATTATCAGCAATATACATTTTCAATGTTATGACCACATTTTACCACAAATTTTTGGGCGCAATCTCGTGATGACTTTAACTGTTGCTCTCTTTTCATGGCTTCTGATTTATCAATAAAGTCTTCATTGATTGAAATAAAAAACGGAAATAGTTTGAAAACTATTTCCGTTATTAAAGTTGCGGAGGCCCGACTCGAACGAACGACCTTTGGGTTATGAGCCCAACGAGCTACCACTGCTCCACTCCGCGCTATTTTGTGAGTGCAAAAGTACTGTATTTTTCCGAGACTACAAAATGTATTTTGAAATTAATTATGTTAAAGTTTTTACTTGTCAAGTAATAAGTAGAGAGGGGTAGGCATTAAGATGCAAATGTCTGATAGATTCTCTTAGCCCTACCCTAAAATTATATAATCGTTATACTTACTTTATATACGCTACATATATCCTATATCTTAATAGGTATAGTTTATATGTAGGATAAATATAGGATAGATGTAGGATATATGTAGGATATATGTATTTACAATACTTACAAAAAGTATTAAAATATACTTGCGACACATTGTAGTTTGGTTTATATCACCCCGTCTTTATGGCTTTACAAAGGCTTATAAATGTTTTGGCTAAAACCTCTTATTAGTCATTATATAAGTTTAATTGTCTATAATTTCTTCTTGATTTATATTTCATTACGACCTCCCCTAACCCCTCCCGAGGAGGGGAACTTGATTACTTTTGTTATTGTAATTCAAATAATAATATTGATTTTTACAACGAAAAAAAGAGATGATAGTAACTTAATCGGCTCTATAATGTTTTGGGTGGGTAAATCAAATTATATAATTTACATTTTTCTGAAAATATGAATATTGATTGATTGAGGTGCAGCGCACCAAGATATTTGTAGATTAATGTTGATTCATAGACCTAAAGGTGCAGCGCACCGTAATATCTAACTTCATCGCCATATTGCGGTGCTCTGCACCTTTAGGTTTATATTACTCCAATTTACTACAAATATTTCGGTGCTCTGCACCTTTACCCACCTTAAATGTTATAGAGCCTGAAAACTTGACTTCATAATGAAATATTAAAAGTTTTATTCAAAGCTTTAAAAAATTTAATCCCCAAATGAGAACTATATTCTTTTTCAGACTATATATTAATGTTTTAGCTTGGAAATTACAGATGACAGTACCATTGTAATTATTTCAAATTCGACAATGTAACACACTTTTAATACGGCAACTGTATAAATATTCAAAAACAATATGTACTTTTGTAGCTCTAATTTTACTCTTTTTGAAACAAAAGCTATTCTTTTTGTGTTATACGACATATAAATGATAGTATTTTGCAACAAAACGAATCGTTTTTATTTAATTTTTTCTTCTAAATTCGAATTTTAATTATCAACTAATAATTGTTAGGTATGAGCAAGGTTATTACTTCAATGGTTTCAAATCGAAACCGCTTTTCTATGAAATTTTTGGGGATTTTGGTGGTGGTTCTGCTGGTAAGCGGGAAGAGTTTTGGGGCGAGTATAACACCGACCCGAACAGCTGTCTCAGGTTTTCCCTCTTGGACAGATGCTAGTCTTGCTGGAACTACCTATTTGCAGTTGATTACTGCAACTTCATCCACAATATCTCCAGCAATGGATTTTGATTCCTACACTGGTGAATCTCTTTCTTTTACCGCGAGAACTTTCAATGGAGGAACTGCAGCTCAGTCAACTGTGACAGTTTCAATTTCAACAAATAATGGTTCTAGTTGGACTGTTTTGGGCACTAGAGTTCCTTCTTCAAATACATTAACTGCACAAGCAACCTTTGATTTAAGCTCATATAATGGAACACAGGTTAAAATTAAATTTGAATCGTTAGGTGCCTCAAGCAGTAAAGGTTTCGGAATAGATGATATTGCCATTACTGGAACCGCAGCATCAGGTTCGAGTGCCCCTACACTCACCGCAGCAGGTTCTGCAACAGTTGACGGTGCTTTTGATGTTACGTTTACAGATGATGCTGCATCTCAGACATGGGTTGGTACTGGTGGTACTGCAGTAACTGTTGGCGGCACAGCGCTTACAGGAGGTTATGCAATAAGTAATGGTAAAATTACGTTTACACCTTCTGCCTCAGTTCCTGTCGGATTATTACAAACTGCTGAAGTAAATAAGGCCATAATAATTAGTAAAACTGGATATTTAAATGCTACTGTTTCACAAACTATATTAGCAGGAGCTGCAACAAAACTTGGTATGAAAACCCAACCGACAGCGCCTGCATCAAACGGTTCTGTATTAGCTATACAACCAGCCGTTTATATTCAAGACCAATATGGAAATACTACTACAAGCACTGCTTCTGTAAGTGCTGCCGTAGGTTCTGGAACATGGACATTGGGTGGTGCAAATTCAGTTGCCGCTACAGCCGGTACTACTACATTTAGTGGTTTGACTGCTACAAGTGCTGCGGCTGTAACGGGTGCTACGATTGTATTCTCAAGTGGAAGTTTAACAGGCGTTACGTCTGGAACATTTAATGTTCCAACTCCTCCTCCTGCAAATGATGAATGTTCAGGAGCTATTGAACTGACAATTAATGCATCGGCTACAAGTGGAACTTTTGCAGGGTCAACACCTATGACTGGAGCAACAAAGAATGATGTATTCTTTATGTTTACCCCAGCTTATACTGGTAGTCATACAGTAACAATCAATGGTTATAGTAATTCTGGAGATAGAGATTTATATATTTATAGTGTATGTCCTTCTACATATTCAACATCAACAAATGTAGTTGCATCTGGTACAGGTACTTCAACGTCAACGGAAACTGCAACTGGAACATTTACAGCTGGTACATCTTACAAGATATTAGTTCAGGATTATGCGGCAACTGGAGGTACATTTAATATTGTTGTTACAAAACCTGCCTCAGTTATATCAACAGGTTCAACTCTTGCAGCAGTAAATACGACTTATGGAACAGCTTCTGCAACTCCTACAAGTTTTACTGTTTCAGGAGCTAATATGATTGCTGGGATTACAGTAACTCCTCCTGAAGGATTTGAAGTTTCAACTGTGGCAGAATTTACAAGTAATGTTGGTACTAATGCTTCACCAATAACTGTAGGAGCAGCTGGAACAATATCAAGTACAACGATTTATGTTCGACTAGCAGCAACTACAGTTGTAGGATCTTATTCAGGAAATATAGTTTTGACAAGTACAGGTGCTACTACTGTTAATAAAGCTACTGCTTCAAGTACCGTTGCTGCAAAAGTTTTAACCATTACAGGATTGACTGGTGGCAACAAACCTTATGATGGATTAACTACAGCTACTTTTACAGGAACTGCCGCTTATTCAGGCTTGGTAAACAGTGAATCTTTTACCGTAATTGGTACACCTTCAGCAAGTTTTGCTACAGCTGATGCTGCAAATACCAAAACAATAACGGTTACAGGTTATACTGCCCCATCGGATAATTACACTTTAACACAACCAAGTTTAACAGGTGATATATCAACTGTAGCTCTAACCATAACAGGTATAACCGCCAATAATAAAACTTTTGATGGCAATACTTCAGCCTCATTGTCTGGAACACCTGCCTATAGTGGATTAGTAAATGGAGAAACCTTTACAGTAGGTGGAACAGCTGTTGCAACCTTTGTTGATGCTGCTGTGGGAACAACAAAAACTGTAAATGTTACTGGTTATACTACTGCCAGTGCCAATTATACTTTGACACAACCAACATTATCAGCTGATATTACTGCTGCAGTAAGTCCAACAATATCTCCAGCGGGTAGTTTAGCTGCGTTAAGTACTGTTTATGGTACTGCAAGTTCTGCCACAAGTTTTACTGTGGTTGGTTCTTCTCTAACAAATAATATTTTAGTAACACCACCAAGTGGTTTTGAAGTTTCCCAAACCGTTGGAGGTGAAAGTGGTTATGCTGCTACTCAAACATTGACTCAAACCGATGGTAACGTAGCTTCAACAACTATTTATGTCCGTTTGGCTGCTACTTCTGCGGTTGATAGTTATTCAGGAAATGTTGTTTTATCCAGTACAGGTGCAACAGATGCTAATGTTGCTATTGTTTCGAGTACAGTTAGCACAAAAGCTTTAACCATTATAGGTTTAACCGCAAATCCCAAAAGTTATGATGGACAAACAACAGTTAGCGTAACTGGAACTGCTGCTTATTCAGGGCTTGTAAATAGCGAAAGCTTTACGGTAAGCGATGTAGTAATTTATGCATTTACAACGAACGGTAATGTAGGTACTGCTAAAGCAATTACACAAACTGGAACATATACAGTACCATCGTCAAACTATAGTATAACACAACCAACACTAACAGCAGATATTACAGCCGTTGGTTTAACGATATCCGGATTAAGCGGTGTAAGTAGAGCTTATAATGCTACAAATACAGCTACCTTGAGTGGTACAGCTGCTTATGTTGGATTGGTAAATAGCGAAGTATTCTCTGTTACGGGAACACCTTCTGCAACTTTTGCTGATGCAAATGTAGGAACAACAAAGCCAATAACAGTAATTGGATATACTGCGCCAACAGCTAATTATACTGTAACGCAACCAATAGGCTTAACAGCTAATATTACTAAAGCAGATCAAACTATCACTCTTACAAGTACAGCAACTAAATATGTGGGTAATGCTGATTATACCCTCGCTGCTACTTCTACAACATCTGAAACAAATCCTTTATCGTATGTTAGTTCTGTTCCTGGAGTTGCAACCATAGATGCTTCAACTGGATTAGTTCATATTGTTTCAGTTGGTGAAACAACTTTTACTGTATCGCAACCCGGAAATGATAATTATAATGCTGCAACTAATGCTACTCAAGTTCTGACTGTTAACGAACCAGCACTTTTGATTAATTTTGATATAGTTGGAAATTGGACTGCGGGTTCTGCGGCTATTGGCAGTTATGCGTCCAATCACACCTATATTCAAAATAATTGGACTTTTACAGGCGGACCAGCTTTACGTAATACAACTAATGCTCAGGATGGTTTTGCCGGAGCATTAGGAACGTATGCATGGCGACTTACAAATGCAGCTGCCAGTTGGACTGCAACTTATAATTCAATATTAGCTACAAATAAGAAATTTACTGGTTTTGGGTTTGATGCAAGACGCTGGGATGATTCACCTTCTCCTGCTTTTACAGTTGAGTATAGCGTTGATGGAGGTACAAATTGGACTACAGCAACTTCGATTGGTACATCAGGTATTATCGATAATGCAGCTTTAAACAATGCCTCTGATTGGATAACATTTAATCAATCAGTTTCTTCAAATACTGGTTTACCAGCAAATAACTTTGTTGTAAGAGTAAAATCTACCGGAGCAACTGAAAGAATTATGATTGATAATTTCACTTATCAAATTTCAACACTTCCATTATTTACCGGCACTGGTGAATGGACATCTAATGGCAACTGGAATACAGGCTCAACACCTGCTTCTGATGCACAAGTAGTTATCGATGGTGATATTACAATAAACTCTTCGGTATCAGCAGGTAATATTACAATTAACAGTGGGAAGTCGCTAACGGTTAATCCCAAAAAAGAACTAACCGTTTCCGGAACAATTACCAATAACGGTACATTAAATTTACTTTCAGATGAAAATGGCACTGCCACATTGATACACAATACAGTTGGTGTAAATGCAAATGTTGAGCAATACCTCTCTAATACCCGCAATTGGTATGTATCAAGTCCGGTAACAGGTGCTGTGGCTCCGGTTGGTTATACGTATTATCAACGCGATGAAGCAGGTGCAAGTTGGACTTCTTTGCCTTTTGAAGCCGGAGATACATTTATCAAAGGAACAGGATATATAGCTCTTCCTAGCACGACGGATTCAAAACTTATATTTAGCGGTACGTTAAATACCGGAGAGGTGCCTATAGTTCTAACTTGGTTGGGCGCACGAACAAAAGGTTTTAACCTTATTGGCAATCCTTATCCTGCTCACCTAACGTGGACAAAAACTTTTGTGGATGCAAATTCTGAGCTTATTGAACCAACTATTTATTACCGTACTACTACGGGCTTAGTTAATAATACAGATGCGTGGTCGAATAAATCAATAAATGCAAGCTCTGGTGAGGCTTCGCCGGAAGAAACTACTAATATTATTCCGCCAATGCAAGCTTTTTGGGTTAAAGCTATCGCTAATGGTACATTGACGCTGAATAGTAATTTAACAAAATCGCATAACTCTTCGAATCCTCTGAAAGCTCCTTCGGTAAAAAATTCTGACCGTAAACGCTTACGTTTGCAGGTTCATAATGGAACAAGAACAGATGAAACATTGCTGTTTTTCGACGAAAAAGCATCAAACGATTACGACAACTTCGATTCTCCAAGATTTGAAGACACAAAAGCTGTAACTCAAATTTACTCCTTACTTGGAACTGAAAAGTTGGTTATGAATGGTATGAAAGAAATGATATTAAACAATGAAATACCACTTGGATTTGTAGCTGGTCAAGCAAGTTCATTCTCTTTATCAGCTATCGAGTTTAAAAACTTCGATGCCGACATTCAAGTATTGTTAAAAGATAAAGTAACGAATGCAGAGTTTAATTTAACAGGTGGTTTGGCATATCAATTTAACACAGCGGCTGAGAATGATGCCAATCGTTTTAGCGTCATTTTCCGCACCTCAGGTTCGGCTAATGGCTTGGATAATACCATGCTGAACAATAATACCAATGTGTTTGTTAATGCGAATGGTGAGTTAATAGTGAAAACTGCTATTGCGCTTAATGCCGATGCTCGTGTAGCAGTATACAATGCCGTAGGTCAGCTTATTAATTTACAGGCTTTTGAGGATGGCAAAGCAGTTGTTAGCGCCGCTCGCATTGCAGGCGTGTACACGGTAAAAATTAGTAACGATGGAGAAGTGGTAACACGCAAAATTGTTGTTAATTAGTTTCCCGATGGCTATCGGGGTGGTTGATTGGTTGACTGGTTCATCGGTTGATTAGTTGATTGGTTGATTAAGAATTAATTAAAATGAGACATGCGGAAGTAGATTTCACCCAATTTTGTTAAAAAGTAGTACTTTTTTGGACATAAGCGATAGTGAATAAAAAAAAAACACTACATTTGCATATTGAATATAAAAATACTGCTTATTTATAAATTAGCATATTAAAAGAAAATAAAACGAATTATGAATATTAGTAATGAAATTAAAAGGGTATATGTAACCCCTGAGTTAAGTTGTACGTTATTAGATGTAAACATTACACTTCAGTTGGATTCGGAAGAAGCACCACCTCCTGGTCCTGGTGAGCCGGGTTATGTAGATCCAAATGCTATGAATAAAGTAGCTCCAGAATACTTTAACAAAAACAATCCATTGAATGCCTAAGCGTTTGTGCATTCATTATTAATACAAAAAAATAGAGACTTTTGAAAAAGAGTTTCTATTTTTTTTTTTGAATCCTTGTAGACGGGGTACACCCCGTCTCTACAGAATCAATCGCATCAATCTATTTAATTATAAATTTATTCTATTCATTTTTGTAATGGATATAACGTAAAAACAAGTATCTTTGCAATGTTAAAATAGAAAAGTTTCTTAGATTATTTGTAATGTGACCCCAAAATCCGTCAGCTGACGGAGGATAAGACATATTCTCAACAAAAGATAGGAGAATTTAAAGTTGCTGCGTCTGAAGCCCCCTTTGGGGGTTGGGGGTCAGAACGAAAAATTAGCTTGACAGCTATGCCCCTGTAGGGGGTTTGGGGGCGGGAATTGAAACGAACAATACAAAGAACAAAAATAATAACAATCAAATAAAAACAAAAAATTATGTCAGTATTAGTAGGAAAAAAAGCACCGGCTTTTGATGCAAAAGCAGTAGTAAATGGTGGTGAAATTATCGAAAATTTCTCATTGAGTCAGTACGAAGGCGAAAAATACGTTGTATTTTTCTTTTATCCAGCCGATTTTACCTTTGTTTGTCCAACAGAGTTAATTGCTTTCGAAGAGAAAGCAGCTGAGTTTGCAGCTCGCAATACCGTAGTGGTTGGTGCTTCGACCGATTCAGAATTTTCGCATTGGAAATGGTTGCAGACTCCACAAAATCAAGGTGGTATTCAGGGTGTAACTTATCCGTTGGTAGTAGATCAGAGTTTGCAGATTTCGAAAAACTACGATGTGTTAATTGGTAGCGACGAGTATACCGAAGAAGGCGACGTAGCATTCGTTGGTGAACCTAAAGCGTATCGTGGTTTGTTTCTTATCGACAAATCGGGTGTTGTTCGTCATCAATTGGTAAACGACCTGCCACTTGGCCGTAACGTAGACGAAGTATTGCGATTGATTGATGCTTTGCAGTTTACCGAAGAGTTTGGCGAAGTTTGTCCTGCCAACTGGAAAAAAGGTGATAAAGCACTTACAGCTACCCAAGAAGGTATTGCAAGCTACCTTTCAGAAAAATAAAAAACATTCACTTCACACGTGAACGATAAAGAGACTTTTCCTAGTATATAGGAAAGTCTCTTTTTTTTTATCTACATGTATTTATCAATAACTCGCAGTAACTCGTTAATTTCGAATGGTTTAGTCAGAAATTCTTTTGCACCTACATTTTTTAAATTATCAATTTGATGTTGCAAACTATCGGCGCTTAAAATAACGACAGGAATGTTTTTTATTCGCTCATTTGCAAGTATTAGTTTTAGTATTTCGTTGCCCGAAATATCCGGCAAATTTAGATCGAGTAATATTAATTCAGGCTTGTATTTAACTGCTAAAGCAACGGTTTCTTTTCCTGTATTATTAGTTATAAGTTTAATTTGAGGACATTTTGTGCTAATTATTTGGTTTAGCAATTCGATGTTCGAGGTATTGTCTTCGATATACAGAATTGTTCCTGGTTTATCGAATTTGCTTTCTATTTCTATTGTGTTTTCTTTTATTTCAATACTTAGGTTTGTTGGGTTAAGCGCCTGAGGCAATTCGAACCAAAAAGTGCTTCCAACACCAATTTCGCTTTCCACGCCACAAGTACCACCCATTGCTTCGACAAGCTTTTTTACTACCGATAAGCCAAGCCCTGTACCTTCAATTTGCGAATTGTAAGCGCTAATGCGTTCGAATGGCATAAATAATTTCGAAATGTCGGCTTGGTTTATGCCAACACCGGTATCGGAAATTGATATTCTTATAAATGCTTCATTTCCATTGTTGTTATGATAGTTATTATTGTTATTATTGTTGTTAGCTATTTCGGTTTTAATTTCAATTTTACCATTTTCTTTATTATACTTTATGGCATTGTTGAGTAAATTGAGTAGTATTTGTTTGAAACTTGGCCTATCTACTTTTACAGCAAGTTGATTTGTTTCTGTTTCAATGAATTTTACATCTATTTGATTTTTAGCGGCTAAAGGGTTTGTAATATCTATCATTTCTTTAATAATGGCATTGATTTTTAGCGGTTCGATAGAAATTTGCAAACGTCCTGCTTCGATGCGCGCAATATCCAATACTTGATTTATTAAATAGAGTAGGTGCTTGCCGCTATTAATAATGTGATTCACGCCTCTTCTTTGGCTCGTGTTAAGCTCTCCCATTTCTAACAATTGTGCAAAACCAAGAATCGAGTTCATAGGTGTTCGCAACTCATGACTCATACGCGATAGAAATTCACTTTTAGCCTTGTTGGCATTGTGAAGCTGAAGTGTTCTTACCTCTACTTTTTGCTCTAAATTTTTATTTAAGTCAATAAGTTCTTGTTCAATTTTTTTGCGTTCGGTGATATCTTCATTTATCGATATAAAATTTACAATATTGTTATTATTATCAAAAATGGGCACTACAAGCGCTCCAGCCCAATAGAACTCACCATTTTTCTTTTTGTTGTGAAACTCACCTTTGTATTGATTTCCCGCCTTAATGGTTGCCCAAAGTTCTTGAAAATCTGTATGGGGGTATTGTTGCGAATTAAAAATAGCTGTATATTTTCCTATCAATTCTTCTTTGCTATAACCTGTTGTTCTTAAAGTAGAGGGGTTTACGTATTCAATAATACCTTTTGTGTCGGTAATTATGGTCATTATCGGACTTTGTTCTATGGCTTGCGAAATTTTCAATAATTCAATTTCAGCCTTCTTTTTTTCGGTAATATCTCTGTATTTCCATAGATGACCGGTGTATTTTTCGTCGATGTAGGTAGGAATAAAATCGCGTTCGAAGTAGCGCCCATCAACCAATTGGAGCTCGTTGTTGAAAACAGGTTCTCTTTTCGCTACTATTTGTCGACTATCACTGACGAATTTATCCGGATTTTTAAACAACATTTTATTTTGTTCGTCTGCCATGCTGTAATCTGAACCAAGCAAGGCTTCGGGTGAAATGTCAATGCCAAACATGTTGCAAAATAGCTGATTGGTTAATTCAATTTTTCGAGCCGCATTTTCGAGTACAATTCCTTCTTTTAAATTGATAATGAGGTTGGTAAGGATTGCTGTTTTTGCTTTAATGTTTTCCTCTGCCTTTTTGCGGTGCGATATGTCATTTAATGTACAGGATACAAATTCCGCCTTATCATTTTGATCCCGAATAACTTTGGCGCTCATTAATGTGGGAAATACCGAACCATCTTTGCGGGCATGATTTATCTCTTTTGAAGCAAATCCACCTTTTGTTTTTAAAAGCTCAAAAATTTCGGATACGCTTGATGATTGATCTTCGTTATGGATTATATTAATACTTTTACCTATCAATTGATTTTCGTCCCAGCCCATCATAGTCGATAAAGCATTGTTTACATACAGAAAAGTTCCATCCAAGTTTGTTATAACAGCGCCATAGTTAGCCTGATCGGCAATGGCTTTGAACTTCAGCATTTCTTTTTCGGCCTCAACGCGTTTTGTAATATCGCTGAAAACAGCATAGGCTCCCTCGTATTCACCATTTTTTGTTTTTTTTGGTTCGGAGCTAACGCTTAGGTATTTTACATTCCCTTTTGGTGTTGTAATTTCTAACTCGTAAATGTTCGAATCGCCTTTCTTTCGGTTTGCGGTTTGATTTATAATTTTCTCTATCTGCAATGGGGTCAAAAATTCGTAAAGCGATTTTGCTATTAAATTATCAGTTTCAAATATCCTATTAGCAGCCGGATTGGCAAAAACAAACACTTCGTTTTCGTTCACTAACCCAATACCTTCGTTTTGAGATTCCAGAATCTGTCTGAATTTCTCTTCGTTTTCTTTGATATTATTTTCAGCCTGTTTTCGTTCCGAAATATCCCGTACAATGAAAATCATTTTTGTAGGATTATTCTTATTATCCTTTATAAATTGGCCGTTTACTTCAATGTCAAAAATGCTTCCATCGCCTCTAATGGCTTTGTGTTCGGCACATTTTGGCTTGCCGTCTTTCATTCTCTCGAAGCCTTCGCGGGCATATTCTCTCTCTTCGGGCACTACAAATTCTATCAAATTACGTCCAATAATTTGTTCCACTTTGTCGTATCTAAATATCGACAAAGCCATTGGTGTAACAAAAATTATATTGCCCGCTAAATCGGTGATGGTAATGTCGTCGGGCGAAGCTTCAAATATAGATTTGTTTACCGCTTCAATTTCATGTATTTGTTTATCAAAGTTGATGTTTAATCTTGCGTTTTCGGCTTTTAGTAATTCTATTTCCGCTATTAATTCGTCTTTGCTTTTGTTGATGTAATCCATTTGTAGCGATTTAAAATGTTATGATATAGCAGATTATACTTATTTCTACTTTACCAAATTAAAGATTAAACCACAATAGAAACAATAGGTAAATACTTTAAGCATTAAAAAGTGAGTAAAATCTCTTAAAATACCTTCAGGTATTTATCTATTGTTCTCTAAAATTTGTTTCTTTTTGTTTTCTATTGTGTCTATTGTGGTTTACTATTAGTTGTGTTCAATTTTAGTAAAGTAGAATTATGTTTTTAAAAAATAAGTTTTACAGAAGCACCGGGTTCGTTATTCGATACATCAATATCACCTTTGAGTGTATTCATTATCAGTTTTATCAATGCCAAATTCAATCCTTTGTTATGATCCACATGCTTTTCGCCAATTCCAAAAAAGCTATATAAATTTTTTAAGGCCAACTGCGAAAATCCGGGACCTTTGTCATTAAATTCTATGATAGTATGTTCGGATTGTTTATATACCTTTATTAAAATAGTTTCATTGGAAGGGGAGAAATTTATTGCATTGTCAATCAAACGTTCAAAACAGATATTTACTAATTTTATATCGGCTTTAATTGCAAAGATATCGGCATCTTTCTCAAATTTAATAAAAATATTTTTTTGCTTTAGTTTAGTTTTTAATTTATTGTATGCCTGTTCCAATAATGTTGAAATTGGAATGTCCTCCAAGTATATATCATACTTATTTGTTCGCAATTCGGTTATTAGTAATGCCTGATACGAGAATTTCTCAAGTCTTTCGGCCGAAGATTCGAGGTATTGAAGGAATTGCAACAGTTGTGGTGAATCTATTTGATTTTTAAGTATTTCGGTAAAACCTTTAATACCATTAAGTGGCGTTCTGATTTCGTGGCTAATAATATTCAGAAATTCAAGTTTAGCCTTGTCGAGCGATTCTAACTCATTGTTTGCCAACATCAGCTCATGGTTTGCTATTTCTAACTCTTTGGTTCGCTCTTCTACTTTTATTTCGAGCATATCGTTTTGTTGTTGCAATAGTGTGTGAAGATAGCGCGTTTCGAGTAGGTTTTGAATGCGTATTGCTATCTCTATCAAATCGAATGGTTTCGACAGAAAATCTTTAGCCCCGCCACTTAATGCGCGTTGTTTGGATTCGAAACTAATCTCGGCAGTAAGCACAAGTATTGGCAGGTAGGTATTAGGAGGTATTATTCTTTTTAGCTCTGCCATTACCTCGAACCCACTCATGTAGGGCATCATTAAATCGAGTAGAATTAAATCGGGCTGAAAAGACTGATATAAATCAGCAACTTCACGCGAATCAGTAGTCGATTTTATATTGGTATATCCGTTGTGTTCCAATAAATCTTCGAGCAATTCGATATTTGCAACCTTATCATCAACAATAAGAATGTTTGCATTTTTAAACGTTGAATTCATCATAGTATAACAGATTTTATTTTTACATTTTATATTAAATTTAAAAAAAGTCAGTTTATTTTATAGGTGAGATGGGCAAAGATATGGTATTATTTCAAAATAAATGTAAGAAAATGATTTTTTTTGCAATGCTTATAGCATTTTTTTTGTAGAATGTTTTTATTCTTATTGTATTCGAATTTACTTGCTACTAATCATGTAATTTATTAAGTTATAAAAGTGATTTAGTGCTACAAAAAAGAGACTATCCCTCTAATTTAGGAAAGTCTCTTTTTTTTAGTTTGAATAAAAGTAAGTAAGAAGAACTTATTATTGATATGTTTCTTAAATCATTTGTAATATGACCCCCAACCCCCAAAGGGGGCTTCAAGACGCAGTAACTTTAAACTCTCCTATCTTTTATAGAGAATATGTCTTAACCTCCGTCAGCTAACGGATTGGGGGTCAGAATAAAACATATCATTTAATATTTTCAATTACTTACTCGAAATGTTTATCTTTTTTCGTCTTTCAACATCTTTTTAATGAGTGGCACCATCTTATCAATATCGCCGGCACCAAAGGTAACAACCACATCTAATTCTTTGTCTTTGAGTAGCGATAATAGATTTTCTTTCGTGCACAAAGTCTTGTTTTCGATTGTAACATCGCGTAGAATAATTTCCGAGCTAACACCTTCGATAGGTAGTTCGCGAGCGGGATAAATATCCAATAGAAAAAGCTCGTCTAATTGCGATAAAGCTGCAGCAAATTCTGGTGCAAAATCGCGCGTGCGACTGTACAGATGCGGCTGAAATATACCTGTTATACGACGGTCGGGATATAGGGCTTTAATGGACGAGATGCTGGCTTTGAGCTCACTCGGATGGTGGGCGTAATCGTCCATATAAAGCACATTGTTTGATTTGTAAACGACATTAAATCGACGATAAATGCCTGAAAACGATGATATTCCCACTCGAATTTCTTCGGCAGTAACACCATTAAGCCATGCTAAAGCCATTGCCGCCACGCTATTTTCCACATTTATCATTACGGGCACGCCCAAACGCACATCGTTAATCCTATCGGTAGGCGTTACAAAGTCAAAATGTATTTCTCCTTTTGCAATTTTTATATTTTCGGCACTAAAATCGCCCCCTTCATTCATCGAATAGGTATAGAGTTTTACACCTTTTTGAAGTTTTGGTACAATATTAATTCCTTTTCGCATTATGAGAGCTCCTCCTGTTCGGATAAGCGAAGTGAACTGTTCGAAGCTCTCGCAAAAAGCCTGTGATGTGTCGTAAATGTCTAAATGATCGGCATCGGCAGAGGTTATTACTGCCATGTAGGGCGTAAGCTGATGAAACGAGCGGTCGTATTCGTCGGCTTCGATAACCACAAAATTACTGTCTTTCGAGAGCAATAGGTTGGTGCTGTAATTGTTCGAAATGCCTCCCAGAAATGCACTGCAAGTAACCTGCGATTGATATAATAGGTGTGCAGCAATAGTGGAAGTTGTCGTTTTTCCATGCGTGCCGGCTACACATATTCCTTTGCTTTGGCGGGTAATGTTGCCTAATACTTGAGCTCGTTTTTGAATAACAAAATTGTTATCTCTGAAGTATTGTAACTGCAGATGGTTGTCGGGAATTGCCGGTGTTACAATAACAAGTGTACTTTTGGGATTCAGATAAGCCGCTGGAATAATATTAACTGCTTCGTTGTAATTAATTTGCATACCTTCGGCAGTTAAATCAGCTGTCAGCTTGGTCTCAGTGCGGTCGTAACCGGCTACTTCAAAGCCTTTTGTTTTGAAATAACGAGCCAAAGCACTCATGCCAATGCCTCCAATTCCGAGGAAATAATAGCGGTTGTATTTGTTCATTGTTTGGTTAATTTGTTGATTAGTTTATCTGTTGATTTGTTCATCTGTTGATTTGTTCATCTGTTGATTTGTTCATCTGTTGATTGGTTCATCGGTTGATTGGTTCATCGGTTGATTTGTTCATCGGTTGATTCATAATTCTTAATTCCCAATTATCTTCTCCACTTCGTCGACTATGCGTTTGGCTGAATCGTGCTCGGCTAATTTTAAGATATTAGTAGCTAATTTTTTCAATTCTGTATCGTTTTGTATCAATTTCAATGATGTGTTTATTAATAGTTCTTTTGCTTCAACATCTTTCACCATAATGGCTGCATCTTGGCGCACAAGTGCGAGCGCATTTTGCGTTTGATGATCCTCGGCTACATTTGGCGAAGGTACTAAAATAGTTGGTTTTGCCAACAAACAGAGCTCCGAAATAGAACTTGCTCCTGCGCGCGAAATTACCAAATCTGCAATTGAATAAGCATAATCCATACGCGATACAAAATCGGTTACCAAAAAACTTTTCGAAGCATAGTTTTGGGCTGCTTTACGGGCATCGTCGATATAAAATTTGCCTGTTTGCCAAATTATCTGAATGTCAGCTTTGCTCAAAGCCTCTAATTGTCCAATAATACTTTGATTAATGGTGCGTGCCCCCAAACTACCACCTACAATAAGTAGTGTTTTTTTACTGGGCGTAAAACCAAAAAACTGATAGGCTTCAGCTGCTTTTGGTGCTACCTGAAACAAATCCTGGCGAACAGGATTGCCTGTTTTTACAATTTTATCTTTTGGGAAAAACTTTTCCATGCCATCGTAAGCTACGCAAATTTTGGATGCTTTTTGTGCTAACAATTTATTGGTAACACCAGCATACGAATTTTGCTCTTGAAGTAATGTTGGTACTCCAAATCCCGAAGCTGCTTTGAGTAATGGTCCGCTGGCATAACCGCCTACGCCTATGGCAATATCCGGTTTAAAAGTGCGCATTATCTTTCGAGCCTTGAGTATGCTGATGGCTAAGTTTTTCAATACCTTTATATTGCGAAGCATGTTTTTACGATCGAAGCCACTTACAGGGAGTCCTTCGATGCGATATCCAGCCGCCGGAACGCGCTCCATTTCCATGCGCCCAAGTGCGCCTACAAATAAAATTTCGGCATCAACAAATCGTTTTTTTAATTCGTTAGCTATACTTATGGCAGGGAAAATATGTCCACCCGTGCCACCACCGCTTACAATAAAACGATAGACCCCTAACCCCTGAAGGGGAATTGAGTTAGTTTCGTCTTGAGTTTTTTTTACTGTATACATGTATTCATGAAAGTCTTTTGTGAAAATTAAAAGTAATTTTCTCCCCTTTAGGGGTTGGGGGTTATTATCTCCTCCAAATTTACTACCGGAATTGCTTCGGCAGGCGATGTGTCCATTTCTTTATCCTGTGGCTGTCCTTCTTCTTTTATCTGACGGGTTACGCCCAATATAACTCCAAAATAAATACAAGTTATGAGAATGGAAGTTCCCCCACGACTAATTAATGGTAGCGGTTGCCCGGTAACCGGTCCAAGGCTTGTGGCTACTGCCATGTTTACAAATGCTTGAATGACAATCATTAACGAAAGTCCTATAACAACTACTGCGGGGAAAACAGTTGGGCTTTCCATAGAAATTCTACCCGCTCGGTAAAGCAAAATCAGGTAAAGCAACATAACAAAAACACCACCAAAGGCGCCAATTTCCTCTACAATAATGGCAAAAATGAAGTCGGAATACGCTTGCGGTAGAAAATCGCGCTCCACACTATTGCCGGGCATTACGCCAAAAAGTCCACCACGTACAATAGCAATTTTTCCATGTTGCACCTGTAAATTGTCGTCGTTTATTGCATATTTATCTTCTTTTTTATCCGAATCTTCCACAAAAAACTTATCAATTCGACTTGTCCAGGTGTAGGCACGTTTAAACGTTTTAGGCATGCTATCGCTCGGTATTGCTTTAATAGCTCCATAACCTACAATAGCAAGAATCATTAATCCGCCGGCAATAACGCCTAATTTTTTTATTGAAATTTTACCAATAAACATCATTAAAAACACTACTCCAAAAAGAATACCCGCTGTGGAAAAGTTCTCAATTAATATGAGTGGCGTTACAATAACTAGCATAGCCATTATGCTTATAAAGTATTTGTTTTCGTCGGTTTCGGGGTTTTTTATACGCGAAATAAAGTCGGCAGCAACAATGATAACCGATAATTTGGCCAGCTCAGAAGGTTGAAACTGTACGCCTCCAATCACCAACCATCGGGTGGCATCGTTTTCGCTTTGCCCCATAAACTGCACCAAAATTAGTAAAAAAATGGAAAGTAGCAAACCTACATACGAAAGTAAGCGTATAAAACGATAGGGGACAAGATGCACAACAATGGCAATGAGTGCGCCACCTGCCAAAAATCCTACGTGGCGCAACATGGGCGCTGTGTGGTTGGCTGCCTTGAATGCCAAGGTACTCGAAGCGCTATACATTTCGATAATAGACACCACGCATAGCATAATAAATGCTATCCAAAGGGTAGCATCGCCACGTAAGTATTTTTTTAAAAGACTGTCCATATTACAAGTTTCTTACACAGTTTTTGAACTGTCTACCGCGATCTTCGTAGTTTTGAAATAAATCGAAGCTGGCACAACAAGGTGATAATAAAACGCTTTCGCCTTGTTTTGCTATGTCGTAAGCAGCATTCACGGCATCATTCATTGATGTTACATCAATAATATTGTCAATTTTACCATCAAAGAATTTATGAAGTGGCGCATTATCTACACCCATAAAAATAAGTGCCGAGGCTTTTGCAAGAACCAATTTTTCTATTTCACTGTAATCGTTTCCTTTATCGGTGCCACCCAAAATAAGTACAACAGGCGTTTTCATGCTTTGCAATGCGTACCAGCACGAGTTTACATTGGTAGCTTTGGAGTCGTTGATATAGCGAACATTACGCACAGTAGCCACATATTCGAGGCGGTGTTCCACGCCTTGAAAATCCATTAAAGATTCGCGAATACTTTCTTTTTTTACGTTTAATACGGTGGCTGTAAGCCCTGCTGCCATTGAGTTGTAAGTGTTGTGTAGTCCCTGTATGGCAAGTGCTGATTGTGGCATAGTGAATAATGTTTTTAGTGTTTTAATTATTAATTCGTCTTTTTCTATAAATGCTTTTGTTTTTTCGTTGCGCTCGATGGCAAACGGATACATGGTCGATTGTATGTTTCGCTTTGCTAATTCTGCTTTTATTACGGGGTCATTTTCCCAAAAAATAAAGGCATCTTCTTTCGTTTGATTTTGTGTAATACGAAATTTCGAATCTACATAATTCTGAAAATTATAATCATAGCGGTCTAAATGATCAGGCGTAATATTCAGTAATATAGCAATGTCAGCTTTAAATCCGGTCATTCCATCCAACTGAAAACTACTGAGTTCCACTACATAATAATCGAAATTTTCGTTTGCCACTTGCAGCGCCAAACTATTTCCTACATTTCCCGCTAATCCCACATTCAATCCTGCATTTTTCAGAATATGATAGGTGAGCATGGTCGTCGTTGTTTTGCCATTGCTGCCCGTAATGCAAATCATCTTCGCATTTGTATATCGTCCGGCAAACTCAATTTCCGAAATAACAGGCGTACCTTGTGCAAGCAGTTTCTTTATCAATGGTGCTTTATCCGGAATTCCCGGACTTTTTATAACTTCGGTGGCATTGCATATTTTTTCTTCGCTGTGTTGTTTCTCTTCCCAGTCGATACCGTACTCGTCGAGCAGAGCTTTGTACTTGGGTTTAATTTCCGATAAATCGGACAAAAAAACGTCAAAGCCTTGCTTTTTGGCTAAAATAGCAGCACCAGCACCACTTTCGCCACCACCTAAAATTACGATTCTATTCATATATTATTCCCCTTTAGGGGTTAGTGGTTGTATTTATCTGATTTTCAACGTTATAATCGTTATTGCTGCCAAAATTATTCCTACAATCCAAAAGCGAATAACGATTTTTGATTCGGGCATTGCTTGTATTGGATTTTGAAAATAGGCTTGTATGCCCGCATTTCCGGGTTTCTGAAAATGGTGATGTAGCGGAGCCATTTTAAAAATGCGTCGACCTTCGCCAAAGCGTTTTTTTGTATATTTAAAATAACTTACTTGCAACATGACCGATAGGTTTTCGACCAAAAAAATTCCGCAAAGTATGGGTATTAATAATTCTTTGTGAATAACAATGGCAAAAACAGCAATGATGCCACCCAAAGTTAAACTGCCAGTGTCGCCCATAAAAACTTGAGCGGGAAAAGCATTGTACCACAAAAAACCAATGGTAGCACCAATAAATGCACCTGCATAAATAAGCAACTCGCCTGTACCCGGAAGATACATAATGTTCAGGTAACCAGCGTAATTAACATTACCTGATACATAAGCTAATATCCCCAGAATAACACCTATAATTGCCGATGAGCCAGTAGCCAGTCCATCTAATCCATCGGTCATGTTAGCACCGTTCGAAACAGCTGTAACAATGAAAATTACGACCAATACAAATAAAATCCAACCGTATTGCTGCGCTTTTTCGCCTGTCCAAGTAAAAGCATCGGCATAATCGAGGTTGTTATTTTTGAAAAATGGTATGGTTGTATTTGTCGATTTTATATCGTGTTTAGCATACGTAACGCCTTCAACTCGTGTGTTTATACCCTTAATTTCGGTGTTTTCGCGTATTACAATGTCGGAACTGAAATACATGGTTAGCCCTACTATCAATCCCAAACCTATTTGGCCTACAATTTTAAATTTACCTTTTAGCCCTTCTTTATTTTTGCGAAATACTTTTATGTAATCGTCCAAAAATCCAATTAAACCCATCCATACGGTGGTTGTTATCATCAAAATAACATAAATATTATTCAGAGCTGCCAAAAGCAATGTTGGAATTAAAATGGCACTGATGATAATAACACCTCCCATTGTTGGTGTTCCTTTCTTGCTCATTTGACCTTCCAAACCCAAATCGCGTATGGTTTCGCCAATTTGTTTTTTTTGCAAAAAGTCGATAATTCTTCGACCAAACAAGGTCGAAAGTAACAATGCAAATATAAATGCTACGCCCGTACGAAACGATATAGATGTGAACATCACCGCTCCGGGAATGTCAAAATACTGCTCTAAATAGGTAAATAAGTGGTACAACATAATTTTATTATTTACGATTTATTCATTTACGATTTATCCCGATAGCTATCGGGATTACGATTTACTATTTCTTTTATCATCACCCCCGATAGCTATCGGGGCACATCACCACATCAAAAACATTTTCTCACTTCTTCTCTGTCGTCAAAATGATTTTTTATTCCTTTTATAATTTGATAATCTTCGTGTCCTTTTCCTGCAACAAGTACTACATCACCAGCTTGTGCCAAAGCGCAAGCGGTTTTTATGGCTTCGCGACGGTCTACAATTGTTAAACTTTTTGTTTTTTGCGTAACGTCCAATCCGGCAAGCATGTCGTTCAAAATATCTTGTGGTTCTTCGTTGCGTGGGTTGTCCGAAGTCAGTATGGCTTTCCAACTGCCATCAGTTGCTTCGCGCGCCATCATAGGGCGTTTGCCTTTGTCGCGATTTCCACCACAGCCTACAACGGTTATCAACCGACCATTTCCTTCTAAAATTTGGTTGATAGTAGAGATCACGTTATTCAACGCATCTGGCGTGTGAGCATAATCTACAATGGCGGTATAGCCTTGAGGTGCTCGCAGTGTTTCGAACCTACCAGCAACGGAGGTCAGCGAACTAATAATGCGTAAAACTTCCAATTCATCTTCGCCCAAAAGTACTGCTGCTCCAAAGACTGCCGAAAGATTACTTGCGTTAAATTTTCCAATAAACGAAACGTTCACTTCGCGGTCGTTCATATCGAGCAACATACCATCGAAGCTATGGTCTAAAATTTTAGTTTTAAAATCAGCCATTCCGCGTAGCGAATAGGTAAATTTACGAGCTTTCGAGTTTTGAAGCATCACCAATCCATTTTTATCATCGGCGTTAGTCAAAGCAAAAGCTTTGGCAGATAAATTGTCGAAAAATGTTTTTTTTGCTTTCAAATAATTTTCGAAAGTAAGATGATAGTCTATGTGGTCGCGCGTGATATTTGTAAAGATGCCCCCATCAAATTCGAGTCCTGCAATTCTGTGTTGGTCAACCGAATGGGAACTTACTTCCATAAAGGCGTATTCGCAGCCAGCATCTACCATGCGTGCCAATAACTCGTTGAGCGCCAACGAATCGGGCGTGGTGTGTGTGGCTTCGATGGATTCGTCGTTCACATAGTTGCAAACGGTTGAAAGCAATCCGGCTTTGTAGCCCAAGGCGCGAAATAATTTATAGAGTAATGTAGCAATGGTTGTTTTGCCGTTTGTGCCTGTAATTCCTACCAAAGTGAGTTGTGACGAAGGAAAATCGTACCATGCCGATGCCATTTTGCCTAATGCATCCGAACTGTTTTCGACAACTATATAAGTTACTCCAGCGGCAATTTCGGTGGGCAGTTTTTCGCACACAATGGCAATAGCGCCTTTCTCAACAGCCATGCTAATAAAATCATGTCCATCGACCGCTGAACCAGTAGTTGCAACAAAAACCGAGTTGACTTCTAACTTTCGCGAATCAAATTGTATGCTCGATACCTCAATGTCGGAATTACCCGAAATTGAAACCACTTTTATGTTTTGAATTAAATCGCTTACTATCACTTTTTTTTGATTTACTATTTGTTCATTTACTATTTGTTCATTTACTATTTACCATTTTAATTATCACCACATCACCACATCACCACATCACCACATCACCACTCCCGAATAGCTATCGGGGCACATCAATCTAACTTTATCTGTATTAGCTGCCCTTTTTTTACAGCCGAACCAGCCGATATATTTTGTGCTGTAACCTTTCCTCTTCCAATTACCTGAACTCTTAAACCCATTTGTCCGAGTAGAAATAGAGCGTCTTTGGCTCCCATTCCGTGTAAGTCGGGGAGGCGATTTTTATAAACTTTCAGAGGTTCAACATGCATTATACTGTCGTTTGATTCCGATTTTATCCAGTTAGCATTTACTGAAGGAATGCTTAATTGTATGCCCGAAGTTACCGATCTCACTGCTTTCGCATAACCTGCTTTAATTTCGGGCATGTAAGGAAACATTTTTGTTGAATCCAACTTTAATCTTTCCGGTTTAAGATTCGATTTTAAAGCCATTATTTCTTCGGCAATGCTTTTAAAAACTGTTCCAGCCATTCTCCCGCCTGATGGATAGCCATTTTTTGGTTCTCGGATAACTACAATACAGGTGTAAAGCGGGTCTTCGGCGGGAAAATAACCGCAAAACGATACTTGATGGCTTTTTCCACCCGATGTGTAACCCGACGAGCCTTTGGATATTTGAGCAGTTCCTGTTTTGCCTGCAATGCGCACATATTTTGAACTTGCAATGTGCGCAGTGCCTTTTGGGGCTTCCAGCACGCCTAATAATGTCTCTTTAACAATGGCTAATGTGGAGGGGCGGCAAATTTGTTTGCGTATAGTTTCGGTTGTAAACGTTTTTATCGGTTCTCCATTTTTCAGAATGGCTTTTACAAAAAAAGGACGTATTAATTTTCCATTATTGGCAATAGCGTTATAAAATGCAAGCGTGTAGATAGGTGGTATTTGAGTTTCGTAACCAATAGACATCCATGCCAATGTTGTTTGCGACCAGTAACGCGCTTTATCTTTCGGATGGCGAATTTTTGGTCCCGAATTTCCGGGAATTTCTAAATTAAATTTTTCGTTAAATCCCATTTCGTATAATTTTTCTACATAGCCGGATGGATTGTCGCCCCAAGCTCTGATTACCATTTTTGAAATGCCCACATTGGATGACCCGTGTATTGCTTCGGCAAGCGTAATGTCTTGAAAGCCGCCTTTTTTTGCATTGTGATCTCTCATCAACGAACCTCCAATTTCCCAAATCCCGTTACCCGTGTGAATTATTTCATCAATTTTAGCTTTGTCCTCGTCGAGCAATGCAATGAGTGAAAAGGTTTTAAAGGTCGATCCGGGTTCTACTTGGTCGGACACTGCCCCATTTTTATTTTCGGTAAATGTGCCATCGGGGTTTTGATACATATTTACAATCGCTTTAACTTCACCGGTTTTTACTTCCATCACAATGGCATAGCCACTTCCGGCATTATACGATTGCAAGCTGTCCATCAAAGCTTTTTCGGCAATATCTTGCATGTTTAAGTCGATGGTAGTCAAAATGTCGAGTCCGTTAATTGGCTCAACTGTAACTGTTTCTTCGAGTTTGTTAGCTACTTTTTGTCTGATTGAAACGCCGGGTGTGCCAATTAATTCGCGGTTAAAGAATAATTCTAAACCATTTTTTCCACCTTTCGATTCGTCGGCATAAATGTCGCCAATGGTGCGCGAAGCCAATGATCCAAATGGCTTTTCCCTACGGAGCATTTCTTTGGTTATCAGTCCACTCTTGTTACGACCGAGCTTAAAAAGGGGCATTTTTTTTATTTCTTTGAGCTGAGCATAAGTTATTCGCTTGGGATAAAGTCGCAATTCTCCTTTTTTCTCGCGGTAAGCTTTTTTGAGCATCGACTTATATTCTTCTTTGGAGCGGTCGCCAAAGTATGCCGACATGCTTGTTGCCAAGGAATCAACTTTTTCTTTAAAAAGCTGTCCATCTTTGTCGCGCAATGCCGGAACGCGCGTATCCATATATATATAATAGGTCGGAATGGTACTTGCCATTAATCGGCCATCGCAAGCGAAAATATTTCCCCTATTTGGTTTTACTACTATATCTGTCTTTCTGCTTTTGGCAGCAACAGCCAGCCATTCGTCTTTTTCGGCTGTTTGTAAATATACAATGCGCAGAATTACAGCCACAAAAAGGAGTACTATACCGAAGTATACTATCCCAAATCGTAAAACTATGCTATCGCGTTTTCCTGCCATTTTTAGAAATTTTGTTAATTAGTTCATCAGTTGATTAGTTCATCAGTTGATTAGTTCATCAGTTGATTAGTTTATTATCACATCACCACATCACCACATCATCACATTTATTAATTCTCAGGAGCCATCTTCACCTCAATCATTACCGGCGGAGTATTCGAATCCGAAAGTGAAAGTCCCCGTTCATAAATCATTTTACGTACATTCGACTGCTTACTCACCTTCATTAATTCAGCCGAAATGGTAAGCGATTCGTATTTAATATCCTGAATTTCACGTTTTAATTTTAATACTTTTGATAATTGTGTTTCGCTAGAATAGCGGTTGTCGACATATAGAAAGGCCAAAAAAGCTATTAGAATTAATAACGGATATTGCTTTTTCAGGAAATTTTTTGTTAGAATATTTCCATTAATAATGTCGCGCAACGTACTCGATTTCAAATCATTGAAGTCTTCATTGCCTTTAATGCCTTCAGCTATTTTTCGTATCCAACTCATTTTTTAGTTTATAAAGTTAATTGGTTCATCCGTTAATTGGTTCATCCGTTAATTGGTTCATCGGTTAATTTGTTCATCGGTTAATTCGCACTCAATAAGTCCCCTGAAGGGGGATTTAGGGGGCTTTATTATCTCTCCGCAACCCGTAATTTGGCGCTTCTTGCTCTCGGGTTTCTACTAATTTCTTCATCCGAAGCTATTATCACTTTATTATTTACCGGTTTTAGCGGTGCAATAATATTTCCGTAAAAATCTTTTTCCAATTTTCCTTCAAAGTTTCCACTGCGGAAGTAGTTTTTTACCAATCTATCTTCGAGCGAATGGTATGTGAGAATTGCCAAACGGCCGCCTTTGTTCAAAACGTCCAAGCTTTGAATCAATAGTTCTTCGAGCACTTCCATTTCTTTGTTTACCTCTATGCGCAATGCCTGAAATACGCGCGCCATATCTTTTTTCTCTTTTTCGCGACCAAAATATGGTTTCAATATCTCTATAAATTGAAAAATGCGTTCTATCGGTTTTTGCGTTCTGCTTTGAACTATGGTGCGGGCAATTTTTCGAGAGTTATGTAATTCGCCATACAAATAAAATACATCAGCCAACTGTTCTTCGGTGTATGTGTTTAAAATAACAGCAGCCGTCAGTTTCGATTCGGTATTCATTCGCATATCAAGAGCGCCATCGAAGCGAAATGAAAATCCGCGTTCGGCTTCGTCGAAATGATGCGACGATACGCCCAAGTCAGCTAAAATACCATCTACTTTTTCGATAGCATGATATTTTAAAAAGTTTTTTAGATAACGAAAATTACTTCTTACAAAAGTAAAGCGCTTATCATCAATGTTATTTTCCAATGCATCTAAATCTTGGTCAAAACCCAACAGACGCCCTTTTGGTCCAAGTTGTGCCAATATCTCACGCGAATGTCCACCGCCACCAAAAGTAACATCTACATATATTCCATCGGGCTTTATTTTAAGTCCGTCGATGGTTTCGGATAATAATGCAGGAACATGATACAAGCTTTCATTCATATCACCCCCAACCCCTGAAGGGGGGGTAATATTACTTAGAAGTATTTTGCTTTTTTCTTTTTTCATTTTCCAACAATTATCGCAATTTTATTCCCCTTTAGGGGTTAGGGGTTCTTTCTTCATCATCTTACTTTTCAAACGAGCCGAGAAGTCGGTTTTTGCTGCCATGGATGCTTCGTAACGAGCTTTGCTCCAAACGGCAATGCGATCCAGTAGGCCAACGAACAACATGTCGTTGCCATCAACGGCTATACTTTGTAAATGACGTTTCGAAAGTAAAATACGACCTTGCGAGTCAATGTCCAACCATTCGGCGTCGGAAACAAATTGCATCAACAGCAGTTGGTCATCGGGGTTCCATTCGTCGAGATTCGATTTAAGATTTTGCACCATGTTGTTCCAAACAGTTACAGGGTAAAGTACCAAATAATCATTTTCAGGATCGCGACGCATCACCACTCGCTCTTTTTCGCCCTCGGGCAAAAGTTTGCGGTAAGTCGAAGGAATGAATATTCTTCCCTTTATATCGGCTTTTGCTTCTTGTTTTCCTATAAAATTCAACATTACTTTTTGTGCATATTATTTCATCGGTAAAAGTATAAAAACTTTTTCATATTCCCCACATTTCCCCACAAAAATTTTATCAACAATCTTTTTAGCATTATTTGGTTGTTTGTAAACTATTTTTCAACAGTTTATCAACAAGGATATAGTTGGTGTTATTTTTCTATATTGCTCAAAAACAGTTGTATAAATAGTTTTTTGTAGTATTTGTAGCAAAAGTGTAGTAGAGTGGGGGAGAAAATCTATTTTTTATGACTTTATTGGCATAATGAAGGAAATGCCTATCGTATAGAAGGTATAAGTTGGAACTTTGATAAGAATTTGTTTGACGTGGCGGTAGAGATTAAGAAAATATCTCAATTAAAACTTTGAAAACCAAAAGTAGAATATTTTCTTGTGTGCGGAGGTCGAAAGACATAAAGAATTTTATACCTCTGTGCTTATTGTGGTTTAAAATTTATATTCTATTTTAAATCTACAATCAGTTTCAAGTTAAGTTGTCGGCCTGTGAGGTAATTTGGAGTTGCCAATTGTTGACCGTAAATGTCGGTTACCCAATAGTAGGAATTTACGTTTTTGAAATCGAGCATATTAAACAATTCTAGGTTAATCCAAATCGTTTTAACGCCACGTAACCATTTCTTTTCCATTATTTTATCTGTGCCGCTGGCAATTACGCGCGAAGCACCAATGTCGACACGGCGATAGGGTGTTGCTCTAAATTTGGAGCGGAATGCCACATTGCGTGGAGCACCAAATGGCAGCCCATCCGACCAAATAAATTTCATCTGCATTTTGTATTTTGGGTTGTTGGGCAAATAATCCTGAAACATCATCGAAAACGAATAACGTTGCTCGTTGGGGCGAGGCATCCAGCCGGGATAAACTTTTTCGGTCGATGTTACGGCTCCTTCATCGTCGTAATTGCTTTTAATATACGAGTCGTTAAGTAAATTTTCTTTCGAATCCATCAACGAGAAATTTATCCACGAATCGGTTCCGGGCACTAATTCCCCAAAAAGTTTAAAATCGACACCAGCGGTATAAGCTTCTGCATCGTTTTCGCCCGAATAACGAACGCGCACATTATCAACCGAATAACTTATTACTCGGTCGGCTAATTTCAAATATGCTTCGGTAGTAAATTTGAATGGTCGTCCCCACGCTCTAAAATGATAGTCGCCACCCAACACAAACTGTACTGAGCGTTGTGCGCGAATATTTTTATTTAGTGTAATATCCACATTGCCAAGCGCATCTGACAGCGTATCGCGAATTTCTTTGTAAAATGGTGCTTGATAATATACGCCTGTAGCAAAACGGAAATTAAAATCTTTTTCCCAACTCGGAATGAGCGACGCCGAAAAACGGGGACTTACGAGCAATTCGTTATTAAAAGTCCAGTAGTTAGCACGCAACCCGCCTGTAACTGAAAATGCTGCCCACGAACTATGCCATTTGTAGGTGTCCTGAAAAAATGCTGTTGTGCGGAAGGTTGGCAAGTCTTTTTGCGCCTTCAAATTGTAATACAAATCCACTTGAGTATCGCTAAAAGGGAGCGAATAGCCAGCCGAATCGCGCCATTCCCATTCGTTAATTTTATCCGAAATGCGCTCGAATTGTAAATTTACACCCCATTTCATTTTGTTTTGTGCACTTGCAAATTCGCCCGTGTGTGCCACATTAGCTACGGTGGCTTTCAGGCGGTTACGAGCATGCACTTGGTATTTTCCAATGCCCAGTGAAGCACCAATTTTATCATCTGGATTTTTGGCATCGGTCTTTACTTCACTCAAAATATATTCGCCCAAAATGTCGAAAGTTTCGTTTTCGTTGGTATGAAATGCCGAAGTCAGAAAGCTCAATTTTGTTCTATCTGTGGGTCGATAGTTGAAAGTGAGCGCGCCAAAAGCTGTTCGGAATAAATCACTTTCCTGCCCTTCGTAATAAATAGTCAAATTGCGAGCGGTTTGGTACGTTCCAAAATTAGTTTCACGCTCGGTGGGGCGGAAATTATATTTGTTTTGCGAAAAATTTCCCAAAAAAGTAACTTCCCATTTGGGCTTCAACTGATAAGTGAGGTAAGTTTGATAGTCGATAAACGACGGGTCGTATTCACCTTTAGTTTGTAAGGAGCCAAGCAAGTAAGCAGAGGTTTTGTAACGAATACCATGCATTTGCGTCAGCTTTTTGTTTGCCGACGCAATGTAGCCCGTGGCGCCCAACAAGCTCATGGATACTGATGATTCAAATTCTTTTGGTTTTTTATACTGAATGTCCAGCACCGATGACATTTTATCGCCATACATTGCCTCGAAACCGCCAGCCGAAAAGCCCACACTCTGCACCATGTCGGGATTTATAAAGCTCAAACCTTCTTGCTGTCCGGCACGTATTAGCAATGGGCGATATACCTCAATGCCATTGACATACACAATATTCTCGTCGAAATTTCCGCCACGCACATTGTATTGCGAGCTCATTTCATTGTTTTGTGTTACGCCAGTAAATGTTATCAGTAGCGATTCAATTCCACCCGCTGCATTGGGCATTAAGCGGTATTTGTTGGGGTCGATATAGTCGATAGACGATGTTTGTCGACGTTGTGCCACTACATCCAAATCTTTTATTTGCTTTGCTTTCGAAGGCAATTCCACCGAAATCTGAATAATACGTTGTTTGGGTAAAAGGGTGTGCCGAATGGTTTCGTAGCCAATAAGTGAGTAAATGAGCGTTATCGAATCTTTAACATCAATCGACAAATCGTAATAACCGTTTTGGTTGGTGGTAGTTCCTATACCCGAATTTTCGACATATACATTTGCCAAATCAATACCACGGTTATTAGTGTCAATAACATAGCCATAGATGCGCACTTTGTTTTGAGCTAAAATAGATAGACAAGAAGTGAGTATAAATAGTAGTAAGATACGAAACTTCATAAATACATGTTATTGATTGGCACCGACTGATAAACGGTCATT
>CAMDNO010000032.1 GCA_945902955.1 Porphyromonas cangingivalis | reverse complement strand
ATATAGAAGATAATCAGACATTTACTTTTGGTAATACTTCATTTATAGCATTACATGTTCCGGGGCATTCGCCAGGAAGTGTTGCCATATATTTTGAAAATGAAAATGCTGTTTTTGTTGGTGATGTGTTATTTAAAGGCTCAATAGGTCGGACAGATTTACCGAAAGGTGATTATGCAACTTTAATACGTTCAATTCAAAACAGATTGCTTCCCCTACCCGATTCCACCGTAGTTTATAGTGGACATGGGTCAACAACAACTATTGGCGAAGAAAAAGCAAATAATCCGTATTTATAGACAAAAAGAACAAAGAGCAAAGAATAAAGACTTATTGATACAAATTATTTTCGATAATAAACTGATTTACAAAAGGATGTACCAAGTTGGTTATATCCTTTTGTTGTTTTATATATGTGCGGATTTGGGTAGATGAAATGTTGTAAACAGGAGAATTTATTAATTTCATTTGCGGATAGATTTTCGATACTTCACTAAAATCATAGCCTGTTCGTGGATAAACTACAATATCATAATTCTCAAGTAACTCTTTGTAATTCTTCCATTTATAGAAAACTAATGCATTATCGCTACCAATAAACAACGTAAATTTTTTTTCAGGAAATTCATGCGATAAATGATTCAAAGTATCGAAAGTGTATGACGGGATAGGCATAGTAAACTCAATATCAGAGGCTTTGAGTTTTGAATTATGCTTAATGGCTCCAACAAGCATTTCGAGACGAAGATTTTCGTCGATTAGATCAATTTGATTTTTTAGCGGATTACAAGGTGAAACAATATACCATACTTCATCATATAAATTATTTTGAACAAGAAATTCTCCCAAATTAAGATGCCCAAAATGAACCGGATTAAATGAGCCAAAAAACAAGGCAATATTCATAAATATTGAATATATTCAAAGTGAGTTTAATCATTTATTCAAAAACTCTCGAATGATAACTTCTGCTTCTTCCTTGGCTTTTTGCAAGTCATCGTTTACAACTACCACATCAAATTGACTTGCAAAACTCATTTCGTGTTCGGCTTTTGCAACTCGTTGAGCAATCATTTCCATGGTGTCGGTTCCTCTATTATTGAGTCTTTTTAGTAGTTCGTCAACGCTTGGCGGAGCAATAAAAATAGCTAAAGCATGATCGCCAAATTGCTTTTTAATATTTAATCCACCAACTACATCTACATCAAAAATTATGTTATTACCTTTGTCTGATATCCGATTTATCTCTGAGCGAAGAGTTCCGTAATATAAATCTTTATACACTTCTTCGTGCTCTATAAATTCTTTATTATCAATACGTTTACGAAATTCATCTGCTGTAAGATAATAATAGTCTACACCATGCTTTTCAACACCACGAGGTTGTCTGCTTGTTGCCGAAACAGAGAATTCGAGACTTAGATTTTTAGTAAGTAAATGTTGTACTATGGTACTTTTACCAGCTCCGGATGGTGCTGAAAAAATGATTAGTTTACCAGACATAAGAATGATTCGATAATGTGTTGATATGTTGATTTGATAATAGTATGATATAAAGATATGATGATATTTTGATACGTAAAATATGGACAAGTTGATTAAAGAACGTTCAGAACTTGTTCCTTAATTTGCTCTAATTCGTCTTTCATCAAGACGACAATTTTCTGCATTTCGCTGTGGTTTGATTTTGAACCGAGTGTATTTACTTCGCGACCTATTTCCTGAGCGATGAAACCCAATTTTTTGCCTAGAGATTTTTCATGTTTCATTGTTTCGATAAAATAATCGAGATGAGTTTTTAATCGCACTTTCTCTTCGTTTACATCTAATTTTTCGATATAAAAAATCAATTCCTGTTCAAGTCTATTTTTATCGTAACTTATTTTATCAGAAATAGTTTGGAGATTCTCTTCAAGTTTCGCTTTAATTCTTTCGATACGTTCTCCTTCAAATTGTGATACTTGTTCGAGTAATTCTGCAATACGATTTATTTTAGTTATAAATACATTCTCGAGCGACTTACCTTCTTGAATTCGGAATTCTTTCAATTGCTCAATTGCCTGACTGATTCCTACTTTAATTTCCTTCCACTCATTTTCATCCATCTCAACGATATCCGTTTTAAGGGCATCGGGTAAACGTAGTAATACTTCGAACCAATTAGCAGGAACTTCAATTCCTGTATTATTAGAAATTTGCTTAATTTGCTCATAATAAGCCATTAATACAGATTGGTTGATTTGAGAAACCGATTCTTTCCCTGAATTATCGACATAAAGTGCAAAATCAACTTTTCCTCTTTCGAGTTGTTGCGAAAGTTCGGTACGAATTTCAATATCCTTTTCGCGATACAATCCCGAAATTCGGGTAGAAAGATCCAACTGCTTGCTATTGAGAGATTTAATTTCAACAACAATTTTTTTATTTCCGTATTCGCATGTAGACTTTCCAAAGCCCGTCATTGATTGTACCATAATGATTTTTTTTATTTTTAGAATATTTGCTTGCAAAAGTACAATTTTTATTTCTAAAAACAGAAATAGTTAGAAACTCTAACAGTTTAACAGAATAACTTTATAATGACTAATAAATACGTGATTAAACAGCATTTTTACTATTGATTTATTAAGAAAAAAATGTATCTTTGCGAAAAAATATTGATTAATTTTTAATTAATCTCAATGTCATAATCAAATACACTGTTAATTTATTATTAAATTTAAATAATCATGGAAAAAACTAAAAAATTTCTTTTACCCGAGAATGAATTACCGACGCATTGGTACAATATTATGGCTGAAATGCCTACTAAACCTATGCCTATGTTACACCCAGGTACGCGTCAACCAATTACTGCCGAAGATCTTTATCCATTGTTTGCCAAAGGGCTAGCCGATCAGGAAATGAACGACACCGATGCTTGGATTGAAATACCGGAAGAGGTTCGCGAAAAATATAAAATTTACCGCCCTACTCCACTTGTACGTGCTTATAATCTCGAGAAAGCTCTTGACACACCAGCTCATATCTATTTTAAGAACGAAAGTGTAAGTCCGGTTGGATCTCACAAGTTAAATTCGGCCTTAGCACAAGCATTTTATTGCAAAGAAGCTGGTGTAACCAATGTAACTACCGAAACAGGTGCAGGACAATGGGGAACGGCAATGGCATTTGCATCGAAAGCATTTGGCTTGGAATTGGCTGTATATATGGTAAAAATTAGCTATGAGCAAAAACCTTATCGCCGCTCGTTAATGCAAACATGGGGTGCACAGGTTATTCCTTCGCCAAGTATGTCGACCAAAGCAGGTCGTAAAATAATTACTGAACATCCTAATTATCAAGGAAGTTTGGGTACAGCTATTTCGGAAGCCATAGAGCTTGCTATGAGCACACCAAATTGTAAATATACACTTGGTAGTGTTTTGAACCACGTTTCGATGCATCAGACAATTATTGGTTTGGAGGCCGAAAAACAAATGGAAATGGCTGGTGAATATCCGGATGTGGTAATTGGTTGCTTTGGAGGTGGATCGAACTTTTCGGGTATTTCTTTCCCATTCTTACGTCATAATATTAACGATGGTAAAAAGACACGCTTTATCTCTGCCGAACCAGCTTCTTGCCCTAAATTGACTCGTGGTGTTTTCCAATACGATTTTGGCGACGAAGCAGGTTACACACCATTAATTCCGATGTATACCTTAGGACATAACTTTGCACCTGCAAATATTCACGCAGGAGGTTTACGTTATCATGGAGCCGGTACAATTGTAAGTCAACTGATGAAAGATAGCTTGATGGAAGCTGTTGATATTAAACAACTTGATTCGTTTAAAGCAGGCGTTTTGTTTGCTCAAACTGAAGGAATTGTTCCCGCACCCGAATCGGCTCACGCAATAGCAGCTGCCATCAACGAGGCCTTGAAAGCAAAAGAAGAAGGAACTAAAAAAACAATTTTATTTAATTTATCCGGTCACGGATTGGTAGATATGACAGCTTATGATCAATATTTGGCTGGCGATTTGGTAAATTACTCGCTAACAGATGAAGATATTGCTGCTAACATTGCAGAACTTGAGAAGATTGTAAAGTAAAAGTCATTTTTTGTTTTGAAAAAAGAGAGTGTTTAATACATTCTCTTTTTTTTTACTACCAAATTAAAAGCAATACTCAATTTTTAAATTAATTTTTTAAATTATTTAAAATCAATACTTTTACATTGACAATAGACAAAAAATAATCTCTAAAAATCAGGATTAATCTCTGATATACTAAATTTTAGATTTAACTTTGCAAAAAAAATATATAAAATGGCTATAGCACATATTGGCGAAATTGCGGGGTTGGGAGTATCCTTGTGTTGGACAATGAGTGCCTTGTTTTTCGAGAAAGCAGGTACACGAATTGGTTCATTATCAGTAAATTTTATACGTTTGTTTCTGGCAATCGTATTTTTAGGGCTATCAACCTTGATAACAAAGGGGCTATTATTTCCAACTGATGCTACACCATATCAATGGTTCTGGTTGGGATTATCCGGTGTAATCGGCTTTTTTCTGGGTGATTTAGTTCTTTTTAAATCATATATGGTGATTGGTTCGCGAACGGCTGCACTCATTATGAGTTTTTCGCCTATGCTAACTGCCATTATTGGTTGGTTTTTCCTGAAAGAAAAGCTTACTGCCTTGGAAATTATCGCTATTTTAGTTAGTATTGCAGGAATAATTACAGCAATTTCGAATAGAAAAATGAAATTAAATATTCCTATAAAAGGCCTATTGTTAGCATTAGGGGGAGCTTTGGGACAATCGATAGGTATTATTTTAAGCAAAAAAGGCATTGGAGACTACGACCCATTAGCAGCCACTCAAATAAGGGCATTATTCGGACTTGTTAGTTTTGTGATTATGATAAGTTTTATGCAGCGTTGGCCTCGTATTTTGTTGGCTTTGAAGGATAAACCCGGAATGAAAGCTGTAACAATAGGTTCTATTTTTGGACCGTTTATTGGTGTTGCACTAGCTTTATTTGCCATTCAGCATACCAATACAGGTATTGCTTCCACTTTAATGGCCTTGGTACCAATATTTATTATATGGCCATCGGCAGTTATGTTTGGCGAAAAGATTAAAATCCAACAAGTTATTGGTGCAATAATCAGTATAATCGGTGTAAGTTTATTTTTTATGTAGTGAGAGTTAGATATATCAAAATATATTTATTACTTTTGCAGTCCAAATTTATGAGGAAAGTTGCCAGAGTGGTCGAATGGGCTTGTCTCGAAAACAAGTGAACGGGTAACTGTTCCCAGGGTTCGAATCCCTGACTTTCCGCAATCTACATTGATAATCAGATACTTAAAATAAAAAGGGACTAAAAAAGGGACTATTCCGCTTTAGTCCCTTGTTTTTTGTCCGTATTTTTGATACAAAAAAAACGTACCAAATTTAATTGATACGCTTTTGTATTTTAGTTGAATTGAAATCTATAAACTACTAAAATAATCTATTTTTAGTGCTATTGACCTCTACGGGGTCACTAAGCTATTTTTAATCTATTGATAATTAGATAGATAAAAAGCCTACATACGTATTTACATACATTTTGTAGGCTTTTCGTGTTTTTACATACATAAAAACCGCCACAAAAATTGCAGCGGTTAAATATCAAATCTCGTCATTTAGCTTTTTTTGAAAGGCTCTTGCTTCTTCCATTGTCATCTGGTGTTCAAACGGCTCCATAATTTGTTCGGATTGTTCCTTTGTTAAAACACCGCTTTTCAGTATCTTTAATAGCAAAATTTTAATATCCTTACTCAAAGGAATTGTTTTGTTGTCATTCATTGTCGTTTATGTTTATAGAGTTAATAATTTGGTCTATCTGATTTTCAGATAAGTTATTCATATCAATTTCGATGCTTTGAGCTGCTAATTTAGGTACGCAATAAGACATTAATTTTTCAACAATTTGCAGCCTTTCAAGGGGTTTTAAGCCTTGCAAATCATTTTCAATGTTATCTATCTGCTTACCAACAATAGCGTTGATTTTCGCCCTTAAATCATTTGTAATGGCATTTGGTGTGCCTTGCACCCTTCCACCTGTTTTAATTCCTTTCATGTCTATTTTTATCTACTTTAGATTGATTATTAAGTTCCCTTTGGTCTCTCTCGTCTGCTAATCTTTTAAGAATAGCTTCTACTTCTTTTTTTGTTAATCGTTTCATTTTACTAATATGGTGTTGAATGAGTAAGATAGAACAAACCGCCAAAATGTACCTCACTAATTAAATTACTTTCCAGCATTTTGTTAAGTCCATCGTTCGCCCGTGTGTCCGTTATATTGTATTTTTGCATCATTGTAATTAATAGATTTTCTTTGCTTAAATTATTCTGTTCGCCAATCAAATCAATCGCAATATCCGATAATGATTTTTTTGGTTTTGGTGCTGGTGCTGGCGCCTGTTTAATCTCTAATTTGTCAACATTTAGCTTATAACTTTTGAAGTGTTTGTTTAATATACTTTCAATAGTTGTTTTTACCGTTTCCGTGTCGCTCTGCCGTGCAATAATCTCATCATGTATAGTAAGGAACGGAATGTTTTTAAGTGCCAAATTTTGCCATATTTCACTCATAATATTTACTTCATACGTTTGCAAAAGAAACGCCAAATTATTATACAATTTTTCGCCACGGGGGTTCCGATGGTCGGGTTCGCCTTTGTACCAATTAATCCACTGAATAAATTTTGCACCTTTGAAAAGATGATCCAGTTGGTTTGATGGTCGACCGAATAACATTTGAAAAAACAGTTTCTTTGCCTCATCTCGGGTGCTTAAATTTGCCTTACTTTGTAGCATTGAATAAATATCCGTGCCATTGTTTATAGTGTCCGTAAACTCATTAGCTCCGATATTTTGATACAATATGTTTGCTAATAATGTAGGTTGCATTTGAGCTACATCAAAAGAAACGGTTTGTTCGCCTTGTAGCATTAAATAAGGTCGCAAATCCTTACTCATTCCACTGATAGGACTGTGAACACGTCCAGCAAACTCATCAACCGAAAAGAATAATTCAGCAAATCGGGCACGGTGTTTTAAGAATGTATTCCAGTACGGTGTCGCTTCTACTGTGGTCGGTAAATTTGCACTAACCATACAACGCATCATGTATTTATGTAATTCAGTCAGTTTGCGCCCGTGTGGCTTCAATAATGATATATCAATTTGCGAAACGCCTTGTATATTGTAGCGATTCAGTCCCAATGTTTTAATCTGTGGCATCCCCTCCAGCTGTGGCCGTGTTACATTCCATTTTTTTAGCTCGGTATCTGATAGATAAAAGCTATTATCAAAAACATCTCCTTTCCACTTATTAGTGAAAAATTGCCTTGTGTTGCAGTATGTGAGTAATGTAGTGTACATGTTGTTTACGTTGTTTATTTTTTTTTAGCTTCTTACTGTGGTGTGGTTACTAACCATACTAACCAACCATGAGTAACTGTGGTGTGGTGTATAGAATATACACCCACTAACCACACTAACCGCACCACACTAATCGGGTAAATTGTTTTTAAAACTTCTCCTTGATGGATTCTTTGAAACATCTGCTATCCACATTTGAGTAGTGTAGTAATCTACAAAACGCCTTGCCACTTTGTCGCCAATTGTCCAATAATGCTGTAATTTTTCCCCCAGTTCGTTTTGGCTGTATTGCTTACCATCAAACAATAATGTTTTGATACAATTAAAATGCAAATTGTTCTCTATATTCGATGGCTCTTTTTTTATTGGTTTACCCGTTGCACCCTCATTCATATCTGAATACTTCACACGTTCGCCCGTATTTTCAAAAACAAGGTTGTCATCCATTTTCAGTACTATTGAACTACTTTTTTGTTCCTGAGGTAAATAGTTACCTTTAACAACACATAAGTGTCGCAAATCGTCTGTATTCTTATCATTTCGCATCTCTATAACTAAACGCATCTTCGCTTCAAAACCTTGTGAGCCTATTGCATTGTTTTTTGATGGTGCCAAATCTTCGGTACGTTTGCCCGTGTGGTGCAAAAAACCAATCGAACATTTGTGTTTATTTGCTAATTGCGTAAACTGATTTAAAAAGCTTCGCACTTGGTTGTTTTGGTTTAAATCCTTACCATTAAACACATCGCCAAAAGCATCAATTATAACGGCATCGGCTGGCGAAGTTGAAAGTAAATCATCTAACCTTTGCTGCAAATTATCAGTTTCAAACACAAACAGAATGTTATTAGCCTGTTCGGGGGTTAAACCAATTGTTTTATTTTGGCGCCTTAATAGATAAGATATTGCAAACTCATCATCTTCCGAACAAACCACAATCACACGTTTGTATTTTGCGAAGATAGCGAAGTTTAAAAACGGAATGTTACCTGCAATACACATCGCTAATTGTCGCAATACCATACTTTTGCCCGTGTCAGATGCTCCCACTATTGCCCAAACGGCCACTAAAGGAATTAAATCTTCAATAAGCATCGGAATACTTTCAGTTTGCATGTTAAGCAAATCACCGCCACTAATAAACATTGTTTCATTTTCGATCGAAATTGGTGTCAAATCTTTTATGTCAGTGCCTGGAATAATAGGTAGAGAAAATTGATTATTCGCCTTATTATTAGTATCTTTGCATATCGTTTCGTTATTCAAAACGCCTACTTCGGTTGCTGCTGGTGTGGGTGTTTTTGTATCCATTAGTTCCGTTTCATATTTGCGTTAAATAACTCCAGCGCCTTATCTACATCAATAACTATTTTGCGGCCGTTTTGCGATACTGCATCTTTGATGATGGTATCTTTATACCTTTGGGCTGTTGCGTGCGATACATTGAATAATTTTCGTATCCCATGCAGTCCGTAAACTAAACGTTTTGAGCTATCGGATACAATAACTTTTTCGGGCTGTTTACCCGTGTTCAATAATTCCAAAAATTGCCCCACTGTTAAGAATGATAACGGGGTTTCGTTGTTGATTGTAGTAATCATTTTTTTTTGCATTAAAAAGAATTTGAAATTAAGCTCCAGCCGTGCACTGCTAAAACTTTTTATTTTGTCAAATTTGATATGCAAAGATACTACATTGAACTTATATTGATATTGTATAAAACACTGATATACAATTATTTGACTGTCTAAATAGGCAGTGAATTAAGGCAGTGAAACGAAACATAAAAGCATAAAAAAAGCCGATAAACAAAAGCTTATCGGCTGGGTATTGGTAGGCAGTGAAAATTTTATTATTTCACTTCACATTTTTTCAAATCTTTGAAAGTTTCGTTTAAATTAGTCGCACTCGGTATAGTGCTGGTTTTTATATTAAGTCCAAAAATAGCCTTATAATAGGCATCCTTTGCCGTTTCGGTCGTTCCTGTAATCTTATCAATAAACTTTCGTAGCTGGGCAAAGTTTAAAGTTTTAAGTCCTGTTTTGATGCTTATTCTACCTTTCAAAATATACTCAATTGTTTCGGGGTATTCTATTCCATCAACTAACCACGCAAAGAAACATTCCTTTGAGCACTTAAAAACTACATTGTTGAATTTTTCAAAAATCAAATCAGCATTGTATTTTTTAGTGTCGATGGTCGGGAATGAATGTTCTTTGTTAAATGCTCGTTTGGGTGTGTTTTTGGTTGCTGTCTCGGGTACAATTTCGTTTTTTTGCTTTCCATAAATTTGTTCTATTTTTTCAAGATTAAAAGCAATATCACATAAATTAAAAAATCCAATATAATCATCTTCAATAATTTCATATTTATAGCCTTTAACTTCGAAATTTAAACCCCTCTCTTCAATGTCATTAATTACAAAATTAAGTTTTGCTCTCGGGTTTTTAAGTACGGGAAAATCAAAAACATCTATTTCGCTAAAGTCAAAAAAATCTTCAATGTATTTTTCAATTGTTGTAATTTTGTCCGTGTCTCCATCTATAATGATAAATTTAATCGCTTTTGTAATATCGTTTAAATCGTTTTTTAATAGCTCTAATTTGGTTGTATCAAAGTTATTTGTGTGCATTTGTACAAAGTTGTGCATGTCGGACTGTCCTATTTTTTCAGTCATACATTTTTTGATAAAATCCCTTAAATTTATATTTTCCATTGCTTTGCGTTAATTATTATCTGTTAAACAAGTTCATAGCTTTTTTCTTTGCCTCGTTTGCGCTTGCAATATATGGTTTCATTGTATCGTAGTTTTTGTGTCCAGTCCATTCCATTACCATTGTAGGTGTTATTCCTAAAGTTAAGGCATTACAAACAAAGGTTTTGCGGCCGCAGTGAGTAGTCAAAAGCGCATATTTTGGGTAAACCTCTTCAAAACGGGTTGCACCTTTGAAGTAAGTAATTGTAATCGGGGTATCCAGTCCGCAAACTTCGCCCAATTCCTTTAATCGTTCGTTCATTTTTTGGTTACTGATAACGGGTAATGCTTTATTCTTTGGGTAAACCTTATCGGAATACTTCGCTAATATAGCGCTCGAATAGTCGTTTAATTCAATTGTAATGGTGTCATCTGTTTTGATGGTTGTAATTGTCATTTCGCCATTTACAATGTCGGTACGCTTTAGATTTTCAACGTCTGAATAACGTAGCGAAGTAAAACAACAAAAGCAAAATACATCTCGCACACGCTCCAGCGCTTCAATTGTTTCGGGCTCCAATGGTTTATAAATTCCATCGGCATCTTTGAGCCTTCCAGTTGAAAGGTCAAAATTATAAACTGTCATTAATTCAGTCCAATCTAAAAAAAGTACCTTTGTTTTGGGTGTCGATAAGCTTGGCGAAAAGGACTGATAAGCTAAATTTTGATTATATCCTTTATTTTTTGCCCACTTTAAAAACCATTTCAAAATATCAATTTGCTTTAAAGTAGTGCTGTTTCTCATACCTTTGGCATCTTGCAAATAGGTTTTAAAGGCATTTAAACCACTCTCATCAAAGGTGTTAAAGTTAATACCTTTTTGTTTTTTGGCTGCAAAATTAAGGTAATGCTTTCTAACAGCTGAAAGTTTTACGTGTGTGGAATGTTTCCAGCTTTTTTCACTGCTTTGAGTACTCACAAACTCATCGAAGTAATCAATAAATGATTTTTCTTTTATAGGGTCGTTGCTTTCGTTGTTGTAACGTTTCCGAAATTGTTCGATTGTAGGAATGATATTTATTTTTTCAAACTCTTCGAAGTAATCATCAATGTTTTTTGATACGGTTTCAATTTTTGCGTTTATATCTTTGGCCGTGCGTTTCTTTTTGCCGTGCGAAGTACCAATCTTACATCTTTGGGCTTCGGGTATCCACTTTGCAAGCTCCACACGTTCGCCCAAATTGAAATTTAGTAATCCAGCACTCCAACGTATACGAACACGCAATTTGCCATCGTAGTTATAGTACTTTTCTTTGCCCGTTTTAGCGTCTATTTCGATAATAGAATTATCTTTGCGCTCGGCTGTTAATTCCTTATCAGGAAAAAACAAAACATTAAAATCCTTTTCTTTCTTTGCCATATCAATAGTACATTAGTCCCTTGTTTAATTATAGGGACAAATTTAGGGACTATTTTTGATATACGCAAATAAATAATACTATATTTTATTAAATAGTTAAGGTTTTAAATAATTGTATATCAGTTGGTTTAAATATCTATCTAAATTCAGTTAAATTATAAATGTAGTCCCTGACTTTCCGCAATCTTCATAGCTCTTTTCTATTCTCAAAGTTGTACACTCAGAGGAACACTATTCAAAACTCTTCAAAGTTTTTATCAATCCTTTACTTGCTCGCATTGGCATTTGGTTAATACCTAATGCTTCCTTAATTTTTGCATTTGACGCTTCGTAGTTTTCAGTGAGTTTTTGCAAACGCTCAGTGTTGAGCGGCAAATGTAATATAGTACCTACTTTTGCAACCAGTTCAATAATTCGCTTATTAAAATGCCAAATACGGCTTTTTTTGCCCAACGAACTCGAAATAAGCTTAATAAGTTCGTTGGTCGAAACTGTCTCGTCGTCGCACACATTGTAAATGCCACTTGTTACATTTTTTTCAATCAATCCGTTTATTACAAAACTCAGATTATCGATGGAACAAAACGAACGTCGATTTTCGAATGCTCCCAGCGGATACGGAATGCCCCTTTTTACCACACTATATAGCAAATTTAGGTTTCCCTTATTGCCCGGACCGTGAATCATACAGGGACGGAGGATAAAGTAGTTTTTAGTTTGCAGTTTGCAGTCTATAGTTTGTAATTCGGCTTTATTGTCACTTAAAACCGAGGACTGCAAACTAAGTATATAGTTTTCTGCCGCTATTTTGCTTTCGCCATAAGGCCCAAGGGGCGTTGGTTCAACTTCTTCTGTCAGCACGCCAGCTACCCTATCGGCAGCTGCTTTTACCGAACTGAAAAAAATAAATTTAGAGGCCTTTGATGCCCGAAACCAATCGTAAATCTTTTGAGTTAATCCTGTGTTAATATCAAAATAAGTTTGGGCTACTGTTTGGTTTTTTGTATCGTGTGCCTTTCCTGCCAAATGAATTATAATATCTACCTGAGGCAAATTGTCCAAATCATTCCACAAATATGTTTTTACAACTCCATGCTTTTCTGGACTAACAATATCCAACCCATAAATACTATGTTTTGTTTTTAACGCTTGCACCAAGTTAGTGCCTACAAAGCCGTGTATGCCGGTGATTAATATGTTCATTGTTATTTTTCAATTATTGTAATATGATAATCAATTCCTATCAGTAAGTTTAAATTACTGTAATGGATGATTTGGATTATCAGCAATTGTATAAACTATTTTAGGGTTCTTTGAACTCAACATCGAGCCCTTTTCCATTTAGGTATTAATGATTGAATAATATTGGTATTTTCTAACATATACTTATTTGGGTTATATGGAAAATTTCAAAAAACAACGCAAAGTTAATAAATTTAATTTATATCAAAGTAAGTTTGGGCTACCTTTTGTTTTTGATATCATCAGACTTAGTACATGAATTATCGGAGAACCCCAAAGCAATTGCGCACTTACCAAAACTATCATATCAATTAGGAGTTTTTCGAACGTTAACAGCTGCGATTTCTTCTACTTCATCGATTAATTTTGGTAGATATTAATTTTGGTAGATTTTGTATGTTAACAATTCTACCCAGATAATGAATTTATATTCCCATAATTGTTTTTATTATTTTATAAAATAAAACCCCATAACATAATAGCTGCATTGTTGATATTTCAAAAAAACCAATACTTTCAATAACTTTTTCTGTAATATTAAATGAATATATTTTAGAAACGCATACGAGTTGATATTGCAAAAAAAAAAGCTTATTTTTTCGGTAAATAACAAAAAAATATTACTGAGGGAAGTTAATCGTTAAATAATTCAAAATACAAATGAACAATTATTCATATATTCATGTTAAATATGTAATTTTGAACTCAAATTAAAGTATGTATATGAAGAAACTAAATTTATTATTCGCCTTTTTGTTACTTTCTATTGTTACATTTTCACAAATTCACGAACCAGTAAAGTGGAGTTACGAATTAATAAACACGGGTAAAAACACGGCTAATGTTATTTTGAAAGCGAGCATCGAAAAAGGTTGGCATCTGTATGGCATGGACATTCCTGAAAATGGCCCTGTACCGACCAAAATTGTTTTCGAAACCCTAACCGGAGCCAAAGCCGAAGGAAAAATTCAATCTACTTCGAAACCTAAAGAGGTTTACGACCCCAATTTCGACATGAAACTAACCTGGTATGCCAATGAAGCTATTTTTATACAAAAAATAAGCTTTACCGATGCTGCCAATGTGCGTGTAAAAGGCTATGTTCAGTTTATGGTTTGTAACGACGAAAGTTGTCTACCTCCTACCAAAGAGCAGTTTGATTTGGGTAATAAAACAGCCACAACAGCAAGCACTGAAAAAAAGGTTGAAACTGCTGCGCCGCTAACCGATACAGTTCAAACAACTACTGTTAACCCTACTCCGACACTAGCCGCTGCAACCGACCTTTGGCAACCTGTAATTGAAGAATTACGAAATTTTGGCGCTATGGCAGGCACTACAGCTTCTACTAATTTATGGTTAATATTTTTAGCCGGAATGGTCGGCGGATTTTTGGCATTGTTTACACCTTGCGTGTGGCCAATTATTCCAATGACGGTTAGTTTTTTCCTCAAACGTTCACAAAATAAAGTCCGTGCTCGCACCGATGCTTTGATGTACGGATTGTCTATTGTATTAATATATGTGGCTTTGGGAATATTGATTACTGTATTGTTTGGAGCAAGTGCGCTCAACAGTTTAGCAACCAATGCCGTTTTTAATTTGATATTCTTCGGGATGCTGATTGTGTTTGCAATTTCGTTTTTTGGGGCGTTCGAAATTATGTTACCTGCCTCGTGGACAAATAAAATGGATGCTAAAGCCGATTCCACTGCAGGTTACATCAGTATATTATTTATGGCATTTACTTTGGCATTGGTCTCTTTTTCGTGTACAGGGCCAATAATCGGTACGCTTTTAGTCGAAGTGTCGAGCACGGGTTCTTTGTTGGCTCCTGCTATCGGTATGCTTGGTTTTGCGGTGGCATTAGCTATTCCTTTTACCTTCTTCGCCTTCTTCCCTTCGCTGCTTAAACAATTACCTCGATCGGGTGGCTGGTTGAATACCGTAAAAGTAGTGCTCGCATTTTTAGAATTAGCTTTAGCACTTAAATTTCTTTCGGTAGCCGATTTGGCTTACGGTTGGCGCATACTGGACCGTGAAGTATTTGTTTCGCTTTGGATAGTGATTTTTACGCTACTTGGTTTTTATTTACTCGGAAAAATTCGTTTTTCACACGATAGCGAAACAAAACATAGTTCCGTTACGGGTACATTCTTAGCCATTATATCGCTTTCGTTTGCCGTTTATATGGTTCCGGGATTGTGGGGTGCACCACTAAAAGCGATAAGTGCCTTTACACCACCGCTCACCACACAGGATTTTAATTTGTACCATGACGAAGTTCACGCTAAGTTCACCGATTATGAAGCAGGTATGAAATATGCCGAAGAAAAAGGATTGCCGGTAGTGGTTGATTTTACGGGTTATGGCTGTGTTAATTGCCGCAAAATGGAAGCTTCAGTTTGGACAGATAGCCGTGTAAAAGACAGATTGGAAAATGACTTTGTGTTAATTTCACTTTTTGTGGATGATAAATCAGCCTTAAAAGCACCTTACGAAGTAACCGAAAATGGCAAAACGCGTACAATTGAAACTATTGGTGATAAATGGAGTTATTTGCAACGAGTTAAATTTGGAGCCAATGCGCAGCCGTTTTATGTTATTTTGAACGTAAAAGGGGTACCAATGACAAAAGCGTACAGTTTTGATGAAAGTCCTGATAATTTTCTGAAATGGCTATCGACTGTTGAATAAGAGGAGTATCTGCTTATTTAGTTATTAGGTTATTTAATAAGAAAATAAGAAACTATTTTTGTATAAAAAAAGCTTATCAGATTTATTCCGATAAGCTTTTTTTATATTGATTTTCAAATTCAAAAATTATTTTTTCAGCTTTTCTTCAATTTCCCTAACGCTCGAGCGGAAGTTTTTGTCGATATCCATTAAGTCGTTTACAATTTTGCAGGCATGTAGCACAGTTGCGTGGTCGCGCTGACCGATAGTGCTACCGATTGACGACAATGAGTTTTTAGTCAATTGTTTGGACAGATACATGGCTATTTGACGGGCTTGTACCACTTCGCGTTTGCGGCTTTTGGTAGATATAGCATCCACCGATAGGGAGAAATACTCACACACCACGTCGCGAATTTTTTCAACGGTATTTACTTTACGACTTACGGTAACAATGCGGCTTACAACTTTTTCGGCAAGTTCGAGGTCGATAGGCATATCAGTAAGCGTAGAATGTGCCATAAGAGACACTAACACACCTTCGAGGTCGCGTACATTATCTACTACATTTTCGGCAATAAAATCGATTACATCTACTGAAATTTCAAGACCATCTCGGTAGATTTTGTTTTCGAGAATGGCTTTGCGCAAGTCGAAATCAGGCTTTTCTATTTCAGCCGATAGCCCCCATTTAAAGCGAGTGAGTAAACGTTGTTCCAATCCAACCAAAATCAAAGGTGAGCGATCGGAAGTGAGTATCAATTGCTTACCGGTTTGATGCAGATGATTGAAAATATGAAAGAATGTATTTTGAGTACCTGTTTTTCCGGAAAATTCCTGAATGTCATCAATTATAAGAACATCTATTGTTTGATAAAAATTCAAAAAATCATTTACCGAATTGCTCCTTACAGCATCAGTGTATTGAATTTGAAAGGTATTTGCTGAAACATACAACACACGTTTTTCAGGATTTAGTTGTTTTGTCATCACACCAATAGCATTTGCCAGGTGAGTTTTACCAACTCCCGATTGTCCATATACAAACAATGGGTTGAAAATAGTCTTTCCGGGCTCGTTAGCGATACTTATACCAGCTGTACGAGCCAATTTATTACTTGCGCCTTCGATAAGGCTATTGAAGTTATAAGAAGGATTGAGCTGTGGATCAATTTCGGGCAATTGCACGCGATGATAGGGGCTTATATAATTACTTCCCGATGTATGCTGTTTGCTTTTGGGTTGCTCATTAGTACTAGGAATTTGTGTAGCTTTTCCACTCGACTTGTCAATTAACACGCGATATTCAAGGCGAGTACCTTCACCAGCCACACGAAACAAAGTCATGCGTAGTAAATCAATGTATTTCTCTTCGATATACTCTACAAAAAACTGACTTGGCACTTGCAACACGAACACATTGTTTTCGAATTTCAATGCAACTATTGGCGCAAACCAGGTATTATAGGACGCTTCGCTTATATTATCGCTAATGACGCTTAGACACTTACTCCACAATTCTTCAGGACTCTTGAACATACTTACTTTTTAAATAAAGATATTTACATTACCGGTTAATCAATTCACATTTTTATCAACTTTAAAATAGGCTTCTTTTTTATAAGGGCTATTTTCAGGACTACAAAAATCGGAAAGAAAATCGATATAAAAAAACGTTGTAAAATTTGGGAATTTCAAAATGATTTTATTGTTCTTATTTTCAACTAATTACAATTTAGTTCTCATTTTCAGACAGTTATATATTTGCAAACTGTAATATCTTTGTAATACAATTGATTACAAGCAGGTTAACAAATTATTACATTTACACTCGATTTTGGGTATTAAAAAAGCTGAAACCACTCATACAAAATGATTTCAGCGAATTAAAATCGTTACAATAAAAAAAACAATTAAATTATCTATTTAGAATGATTCTAAATAAGAAACTTATTTTTGTTTACTACCAAACAAAGAGAAGTGAACATAGCGTTTGGGGTTTTGTTTCAAATCAATCAGCAGTTTATCTGCATTTTCAGCTGTATTTGTCAGATTATTGTATAAGCCTTTGTCATTTAACAAAAGACCAACTGTACCATCTTTACTGTTTAATTTATCTGTCATTAAATTCAAATTAGCAATTGTATGATTTATACTTGCAAATGTTGCTGCAAAATCAACCGTACTTAAGTTGCCTGTAATTTTTTTCAAATCGCCTGTAAGTCCATTTACATCTTTCAAAATATGAGGCACATCGTTGCGCATTATTTTGTTTAATTGAACCGTTGTTTGTTCTAAATTAGATGTTGTGTTTTCGATTGAAGTCAAGCTATTTTTAAGCGATTTGCTTTCGGTAATAGTACGCAAGGAGCGTAATAAAGAATCGGCTTGCTCGGTAACACTTTGAATTTTAGGCATCAAATCGCCGGCTACTTGTGCCATAAGCCCTGTACCAACAGTCGATTCTACGGTATCGCCTGGGGTGTATAAATCCTGCCCTGCTACAAGTGGCGAATAAACAATTTGAATGGCTTTGCCACCCATAAGTCCATTGTCGAACAACTCAATTTTAGCTCCTTTTGGCAAAACCACATCTTTGCTTACAGAAATACGAACCACAAATGATTTTTCTTTTGTGAAATCGTATTGTATGGCTTCTACTTGTCCAACTTTATAGCCTTTTACTAAAACCGGCGATGAAGGAACCAAACCGTCGATATGGTTATAAGTAGCATAGTAGGTGGATATTGGCGAAAATATATCAATTCCTTTTAAAAAATTCAAGCCAAAATACAACACCAAAATAGATACTGTAACCATAATTCCCACTTTTACTTCGCGGGTAAAGAAATTCTTTTTCATTCTAAAATTATTATTCAATAGAGAGAGTTTAAAAATTGAAACTCAAAAATTATTTATTTTTATTTGATAGTTTTATGGCTTCGTTGATAGGAATTTTTGTTTTTCCCAAAAATGCGATTGTAAATGCATCCGGAAATACCGAGAGCATTTCTTTACGTAGTTTAGAAATGACATCATATTTTGTATCTGATCCAATTGTATATTTATACATTCCATTTTCGATATAAAAATCGGCATTGCGAATACCTCTAAATTCGGCAGCATTCGTTTTCAATTTTCTGCTAATAGAAAACAACTGTACTTTATATACAGGCTGTACGGTGGCTGCATCATAAGCCCTTAAATCTACATATTGCTTTTTTTCGGCGGATATTGGTTTTTGTTTTGGAATAACCGGATTAGGTTTAACTATCTGAATGTCAACAGTTACGTTATCATCTACTTTAACGGTTGATTTACTTTCAGTTTTAACCTCTTCTGTTTCGGCATCTTCTGTTTCTTTATTTAATTTTGATTGTGCTATTGTTTCATTACCAACTTTTGGTTTCACCTTCGAAAAGGAATCAGCAATGATATCTGTATCTTTGGCTATCTTTTCAGACTTAACTTCGTTTTTAGTTACAGATTTTATATCCGATTTTTTATTGTCCGTAGAGATTTTTTCAGTTGGTTTACCCGCTGTTTGCTTATTTTCTATTTTACTTTCAACTGGTAAGTTTTCAGTTTTTTTACTTTCGGCTTGTTTAGTCGCAGTTTGCTTGTTATCAACTTGCTTACTTTCTACTTGTTTGCTCTCTACTTTTTTATTTTCAGTTTCCTTATTTAAAGTGATATTTTCATTTTCCTGCTTATTTTTCTTGTCAACTTTTGTACTTTTAGACGATTTTTCGATAGTTGGTTTTGCAATTTCGCTCACTGGCACTACTGCATCCTTTGTGTTTGCAACAACCGATTTGAGAGGTGCTTCTACACCATCAGCTGCTTTATCGTTGCGCCCTACCTCTTCAATTTTGATAGATTCAGTTTCGTTAAATGATTTTTTAGACGATTTACCCGATTTTTTATCGTGTTCGTATTTGAACCCCACAAAAGCTTTGTATATAGATTCGGCAATTTGTTTTTGTCCGCCACCACTTGCTAAATACTTTTCTTCGGCAGGATTTGAAATAAAACCAACTTCAACCAGCACACTGGGACAGGCAGACTGATAGAGAACCCAAAAACCAGCCTGACGGACACCTCTATCAGAACGACCAGCGTAGTTTTTAAAATGATTTTGAATATCAGAAGCAATCGAAACACTTCGGTCGATGTATTTATCCTGCATAAATTCGAACATTATATACGAATCGACAGATGTGGGGTCAAAACCTTTGTATTTCGATTTATAATCATCTTCGAGCAGCATAACGGCATTTTCGCGCATGGCAACATCTAAATTTCCTTTCGATTTTGCCAAACCCAAGGTAAACGATTCGGTACCAGTGGCAGCTGTTGATTTAGCAGCGTTGGTATGAATTGAAATAAATAAATCAGCATGGTTTGTATTTACTATAGCTGCGCGCTCTTGCAGGGTAAGATATTTATCTGATGTTCGAGTAAATACTACTTTCACATTGTTGTAGTTGGTTGCAATCAGTTCGCCCAATTGAAGTGCCACAGCTAAATTTATATCTTTTTCGCGAGTTATTTTCCCAATTGCCCCCGGGTCGTGTCCACCATGTCCAGCATCTATGACAATAGTAAATTTGGAATTTTGAGCAAAAACGGAGGAGAACAATGAAACAGCTACTATAAATACTGTTACTTTAATTATGCTGAATATGCTATTTTTAATCATATTGGTGGATAATAAGGTGCATTTATCTATTTTAATTGCAAAAGTAATGATTTATTGCGGGATTAATACTTTATGAAAACGTAATTTTTGAAATTTATCATAAAAATGAACTGCAGCATTTCCGAGCATGTTATTTTTGACTAATTTTGCATTACGGACTCAAAAATCCCTTTCCGTTTACAAAATGTTTGTAATTGTACGCCACAAATTTTACCGTAATTTCATATTAATGAGCAGTATACTGTTTATTTCTATGCTTCAATTGTCGTACGCTCAAGTGAAACAAATAACACCCGAAAACGTTCAAATTGTTGAAAAAAGAGATTCTACAGTTGGTATTGTAAACGATTCGACCAAAACGAAACAAAAATCGAACCGAATTGATGCCGAAATTAAATATACCGCCAAAGATTCCATTGTATTTACAGGAAACGGAACGGGCTTTTTGTATGGCGAAAGTGACATTAAGTATAAATCAATTAATCTGAAAGCCGATTTTGTGAAAGTTAAAATGGATAGTTCAACCATTTATGCTCGTGGTACGAAGGATAGTTTGGGCGTAAAAAAAGGGGAACCTGAATTTAGCGAAGGCGAAAAATCTTATTTGTCGAGAGAATTAACTTATAATTTGAAATCACAGAAAGGATTTATTCGTCAGGCAGTTACACAAGAAGGCGAAGGCTTTATTATAAGCGACAAAACAAAAAAAACTCAAAAAGAAGCGTTTTGTATGACAGATGGTAAATTTACTACCTGCGACAATCACGACCACCCCGATTTTTACCTGAGCATGTCGCGAGGAAAAGTGAAACCCGGCGAATATGTGGTTACAGGTCCTGCTCATTTAGTTGTTGCCGATGTGCCATTACCGCTAATCATCCCATTTGGTTTTTTTCCTTTTACCAGCGATTACTCATCTGGTATATTAATGCCAAGCTATGTTGATGAACTCTCTCGAGGTATTGGTTTGATGAATGGAGGGTACTATTTTGCCATAAACGACTATATGGATATGGAGGTACGTTCTGAAATATATACAAAAGGCACTTGGGCATTGCGTGGAAATTCAACTTATCGAAAAAAATACAAATACAGTGGTAGTTTTGGGGTGGAATACCGCGAAGATGTAACTGGTGAAAAAGACATGACCGATTACACAAACGCTAAGAGTTTTCGGGTTACCTGGAGTCATTCACAAGATCAAAAAGCAAATCCAAATTTCAATTTCTCATCGAGCGTCAACTTTTCAACAAGTGGTTTTAGTCGAAGCAATATCAATTATTATTCGCGCCCCGATTTGAACTCTCAAAACACCAAATATTCGAGCATAAACTTCTCTAAACGCTTTCCCAGACTATCTTCGCTTAGTTTATCGGGCGGTATGTCCGTAACTCAACGAACCAGTGACTCTACTATCAATATGAGTTTACCAAATATAAATTTTGCTTACAGCAGATTTTATCCTTTCAAAAGGAAAGATATTGTAGGAAAAGAACGCTGGTACGAAAAAATTTCTATGTCGTACAGTGGTTCGTTGGCAAACAGCATAACCACCAAAGAAAATCTATTGCTCAAATCATCGCTTTCGCGCGATTGGAAAAACGGAATGCGCCACAGCATTCCCGTTTCGGCGACATTTAATGTGCTGAAATACATCAACATATCACCTTCGTTCAACTATACCGAACGGTGGTACTTGCAATCGGTAAATAAAAGCTGGGACATCGACAATCAGCGCGAACGAATTGATACTTTAAGCGGTTTTAATCGTGTATACGATTTTAATATGGGTGTTTCGGCGTCGACCAAACTTTATGGTTTCTATATTCCTATTCGTGCCCTATTTGGCGATAAGGTAGATAGAATCCGACACGTAATGACACCAAGTATTGGTTTTGGATATACACCCGATTTTGGTGAAGCTAATTGGGGATATTACGATTATTACACCCGAAGCGTTCGCAGCACTACAGACCCTGCCGTTTACAACGACACGCAAGTTCGCTATTCGCATTACGATGGCAGTTTATATGGTTCGCCGGGCACAGGGAAATCCGGAAGTATTAATTTTTCACTTGGAAACAATGTGGAAATGAAAGTTCGCAACGATAGAGATACAACAGGCACAGCAGCATTTAAAATTTATAGCCTGATAGATAACTTGTCGATTGGTGGAAATTACAATTTGGCAGCCGATTCCATGCGTTGGTCAAACTTTTCGGTTGGTATGCGTTTAAAACTAACAAAAAGCTATTCGTTGAGCCTCAGCACTTCTTTCGACCCGTATTTATATGCTTTAAATAGTAGTGGCAATCCGGTACGCGTAAATCAGTTACGCTGGAACAATGGTGGCTTTCCACGTTTTCAGGGCACAAGTACCTCGTATAGCTATACGCTCAATAACGATACATTTAAAAAGCTTTTTGAAAAAAAAACAACTAAGAAAACGACAGATAAAAATACCGATGGCTCTGAAGAAAGTACCGGAGAAGAAAATGGAGAAGCATTGGAAAAACCCAAACAAAACGAAAGCGACGATAAAAGCGGTAAAGATGCCTTTGGCTATGTAAAAAATACGATACCATGGAGCGTTTCAATTAACTACTCGGTAAGCTATTTGAATTCTGTTTTTAATAAAACAAAAATGGAATACGACATGGATTTCAAACACAACTTGAGTTTAAACGGTAGTTTGGATTTAACCAAAAACTGGCGCTTTACGGCAAATTCAAGTTACGATTTTGAATTTAAAAAATTTACTTATACAAGTATTAATATTACAAGAAGCTTGCATTGTTGGAGTATGTCGGGAAGCTTGGTGCCTTTTGGAGCTTACAAATCATATAGTTTTCACATAGGCGTAAATGCAAGTATGCTTGCCGACCTCAAATATGACAAACAGCCACAGCAATCACAAAATGTTATTACGTGGTATTGATTTAGACAAAGGACAAAGGTCATAAGTAAAAGTAAATTTGACTTTAGAAATTAGACTTTTGAAATTAAAAAGAAATGAACAATATTGCCCCTAAATGGTTTTATTGTCGATAAATAAGAATAAGAAAATTATTAACAAAAAACAAAAATAAAAACAATGAAAATTACAGCAAACAAATCAGTTTCAGCCGAATACGAATTGTACGTAGAGGGAGACAATGCCGGCGAACAAGAATTAATGGAAAAAGCAACAGCCGAACAACCATTAAATTTCATTTATGGTGTAGGCATGATGTTACCAAAATTTGAAGAAAATTTATTTGGTCTTGCGGTAGGCGATAAATTTGACTTCACTATTGGCGTAGAAGACGCTTATGGACCATACGAAGATGAAAATGTGTTAGATCTCGACCGTGCCATTTTCGAAATTGATGGTAAATTAGATAGCGAAGTTGTTTTCGAAGGCAATGTTGTACCCTTAATGGATAATGAAGGACATCGCGTTAATGCTCAAGTAGTTTCGGTATCTGACACACATGTAAAAGTAGATTTGAACCATCCATTGGCTGGCGAAACTTTACACTTCAAAGGTTCGATACTTGAAATGCACGAAGCTACCGAAAAAGAATTGGCAGCACTTACAGGCGGTGGTGGCTGCGGTTGTGGCGACGGAGGATGTGGTTCGGGTAGCTGTGGAGAAGGCGGTTGCGGCGATGGTGGTTGTGATACCGAGGATGACTCGAAAGGTTGTGGCTCGGGTTGTGGCTGTCATTAATTACTCAAAAACACTAAAAAAATGGATAGCGAAAAAACGGTATCCATTTTTTTTAATTTAATTTTTAAAAAATCGTATCTTTGCAAAATTGAAATTTTAAGTTATTATTAAAAAAAGCATGTCGAATACAATTGGAAAATTATTTACATTCACCTCTTTTGGCGAATCGCACGGAAAAGGTATTGGTGGCATTATTGATGGCTGTCCTTCCGGGTTAGAAATTGACGAAAACTACATTCAGCTAGAATTAGACCGACGCAAACCCGGACAATCTGCCATCGCTACACCACGCAAAGAAGATGATAAGGTGGAATTTCTATCGGGCATTTTCGAAGGAAAATCAACCGGAACTCCTATTGCATTTATAATTTGGAATCAGAACCAACATAGCAAAGATTACGATCATCTGAAAGAAATTTACCGCCCATCACATGCCGATTTTACTTATCAGCAAAAATATGGCGTGCGCGATTACAGGGGTGGAGGTCGCAGTTCAGCACGCGAAACAGCCGCACGCGTAGTGGCTGGTGCAATTGCAAAAATTGCACTTATCAACATGGGAATTAGTATAAACGCATACACTTCTCAGGTTGGCCCTTTTGCTATGACACAGACAATTGATAATGTTGATTTAGAACAGATTGAGAGCAATATTGTACGTTGTCCGCAAACGGAAGTAGCCGAAAAAATGATTTCATACATTCAGGAATTGAAAAAAGAGGGCGATTCGACAGGTGGCATTATTTCGTGTATTATAAAAGGCGTTCCTGTAGGTTGGGGCGAACCAATTTTCGATAAATTACAAGCCAGATTGGCAGCGGCAATGCTTAGTATCAACGCTTCGCATGGTTTTGATTACGGACGAGGATTTGAAGGGGTAGCACTTAGAGGTTCGCAATCGAATGATGCGTTTGTGAAAGAAAGTGAAAAAATTACCACGCGTACTAACAATTCGGGCGGCATACAAGGTGGAATTAGCAATGGTGAAGATATTTATTTCCGAGTGCTTTTTAAACCAGTGGCAACCATTTCGAAACGACAAGATACCATAGATATAAATAGCAATGAAGTGGAATTACAAGCACGTGGCCGACACGACCCTTGCGTGCTACCTCGAGCAGTACCTATTGTAGAAGCAATGGCGGCAATAACCCTGCTCGATTTGTATCTTTCGAAAAGCAGATAATGTGCTAATCTACTATATTTATCTTTTGACATTTGACTTTCGACTTTTGACATTAAAAAAAACAACCATGAATATTACCGAACGATTTTTAAAATATGTAAGTTTTACCACCACATCCGACGAAAACACCAAAATGACACCGAGCACGCCCGGACAGTTGGTTTTTGCTCAATACTTAGTTGAAGAACTAAAAAGCATTGGTTTACAAGATGTTGATTTAGATAAAAACGGCTATGTAATGGCTACACTTCCGGCCAATACCGATAAACAAATACCTGTCATTGGTTTTGTTTCGCATATAGATACAAGCCCTGATATGACTGCAAAACATGTAAAACCACGCGTTGTAGCCAATTACGATGGTGGCGACATTGTGTTGAACGCCGAGAAAGACATTGTTTTTAAAACAGAAAAATATCCTGAAATTTTACAATACAAAGGACAGGACATTGTTGTAACCGACGGTACAACACTACTTGGAGCCGATGATAAAGCCGGAGTAACCGAAATTGTGTCGGCTATGGAATACCTGTTGGCACATCCCGAAATTAAGCATGGTAAAATACGTGTTGGCTTCACACCCGACGAAGAGATAGGACAAGGTGCCGATCATTTTGATGTACCTAAATTTGGAGCCGAGTGGGCGTACACCATGGATGGGGGCGAAATAGGCGAATTGGAATACGAAAATTTCAATGCCGCTGGCGCAAAAATTACATTCAATGGATTAAATGTACATCCGGGCTATGCTAAGCACAAAATGCTCAATTCTATGCGTATAGCAAATCAGTTTGCATCTATGCTTCCTCGACACGAAACGCCCGAGCACACCGAAAAATACGAAGGCTTTTACCATTTGGTAGGCATGGAAGGAACAGTTGAAAAATCGACTTTGAGCTATATTATCCGCGATCACGATGGTGATCGTTTCGACCGACGCAAAAAAGAAATGGCTCATTTGGTAAATAAAATCAACTCAGAGTTTGGCCAAGGCACTGCTACCATCGAAATGCGCGACCAATATTACAATATGCGCGAAAAGGTGGAACCTGTGATGCATATTGTAGATTTGGCTTTCGAAGCAATGGAAGCAGTGGGTGTGAAACCAAACGTGAAACCGATACGTGGCGGAACAGATGGTTCACGATTATCGTACATGGGTTTACCTTGTCCAAATATTTTTGCTGGTGGACATAATTTTCACGGACGTTTTGAATATGTTCCTGTACAGTCGATGGAAAAAGCCATGATGGTGATTGTAAAAATTGCTGAACTGATGGGGCAAAAATAAAAATTATTTTCCATAAAAAAACACGGAAATTAATTTCCGTGTTTTTTTTATGTATTTACAGTTGATATTATTTTCCTTTTTCCAACATTAAAGTACGTGTTGGTAAATCGCAAACTTCCGTAGGACCATAATACTGAACAGGACCCGGATAAATGTAGCTTTGTCTTTCATCTGCCCAATCTACTCTGTTTTTTTCAAAATACCTGAATGGAGCACCATCCAATTGTACCAATGCTTTTTGAATTACCGGTTTCATTTTACCATGACGGCGTTCCATATTCATCATCATAGTGATAGGTACACCACCAGCAAGCCATTCGGCAGCAGGAGCAGTTAAGTTGCGAACCGACGACATATAACCCGTTTTGCCCGACGAAATCAACAATGAAGCAGTATAACCTAAAGAATAAGTATAGTCGGCATCAAAATTTGAAGGAATAGCACAACGACCTTCATAACCAAAGAAGTGATTGATAGCTGAAAATTTGCCTTTGTATTTACCCTCAGCTTTGAGTTGAGCCAAGCGTTTAGCAACCATTTCAATTAACAGTTTTTCAGTTTCGATAAGTGAGACCTGAACGTTTCCGTGTGGGTCGCGATCCAAGGTTAATTGTTTAGCAATGCCTTTTGGCAAGCTGTTGTATACTTCGCGGCTATCAGGACTTAACATACCTTTTACATACTGACGTTTTTCGTCGTCTGTTTCTAATGCGTTAAAATCCTCGTTGTGAGCCAACAAATCGTTCAATTCCGAAATTAATTTTTTCATTGCCGGAATAAACTCAATTAATCCCTCAGGAATAAGAATTGTTCCAAAATTTAGACCAAAATTAGCACGATTGACAATTACTTTTACAATATCTTCAACCACATCTTTCAAAGTATTGTTTTTAGCTTCAACCTCTTCCGAAACAATGCAAATATTAGGTTGGCTTTGCAAAGCACATTCGAGTGTAATATGTGAAGCCGAGCGACCCATAAGGCGAATAAAGTGCCAATATTTTTTAGCCGAATTGGCATCGCGTTGGATGTTTCCAATAAGTTCTGAATACACTTTACAAGCCGTATCAAAACCAAACGAAGTTTCAATCATTTCGTTTTTCAAATCACCATCAATCGTTTTTGGGCAGCCAATAACTTGAATTCCTGTATTTTTTTGTAAGTAGTATTCGGCTAATACACAAGCATTAGTGTTCGAATCGTCGCCACCAATAACGACAATAGCATTGATACCTAATTTTTTACAAATCTCTTCGCCTTTGTCGTACTGCGCATCTTCTTCCAATTTTGTTCGTCCCGAACCTATAATATCAAAACCACCCGTATTGCGATATTCATCAACAATTTCGCTGGTAAGTTCGATGTAACTATGATCAACTAAACCACTTGGTCCACCCAAAAATCCAAACAATTTATTATCAGGATTCAGTGCTTTAAGTCCATCATACAAACCCGAAATCACATTGTGACCACCGGGAGCCTGTCCACCCGAAAGAATTACACCCACACCCACAGCAGGGTAAGCTTTCTTTTCGCCGGTCTCGAATGTAATTAAAGGCATTCCGTAAGTGTTTGGAAACAGCTCCTTAATTTCTACTTGGTCGGCAACCGATTCGGTAGCTGCACCCTCTTTTAATACCACATTGCCTTTTAATGCCGCCGGTAATTTTGGCTGATAGGTAGCACGAGCAACCTGAAGCGGACTTTTAGTCATTGGTTTCATACGTAAATAATTTTTATTTTATATTTTAATTATCTGATATTTAGACTGTATTCTATTTTCAAAAATCGACTACAAAATTAACGAAATTTTTCCACATTGCAATAGATTTTGAAAGCAAACAACCACAAAAAATGTCAATTAAAAACAAATACTATCACCACAAAAGGACAGAAAAGTGCACAAAAGTAAGATTGTATCAAGATTCAATTAAATTAAAGATTTTCAAAATTAAAAATTCTTTTATCATGAATTTTGATTGTTATGTTTCAAACTTATGATTATATTTGTAGTCAGAAATATGGAATAAATGAAAAACAAAATAGAATCGCTTCGCCGAGAGTTGGAGCAACACAATTATAATTATTACGTCCTTTCGTCGCCAACCATTAGCGATTTCGATTTCGATACCTTGTTGCGAGAATTGCAAGAGCTCGAAAAACAAAATCCCGATTTTTTCGATCCCAATTCGCCCACACAACGCGTTGGTAGCGATAGCGTTTCGGGATTCGAGCAAGTGCCTCACTCCTACCCCATGCTTTCGTTAGGCAATACTTATTCCGAGGGCGAAGTGCAGGACTTTTACGAACGCGTACGCAAATCGTTGAACGAAGATTTCGAATTGGTGTGCGAACTAAAATACGATGGTACTTCTATTTCACTAACCTACGAAAATGGTTTGCTCGTGCGTGCAGTAACGCGTGGCGATGGCGAAAAAGGCGACGATGTAACTGCCAATGTAAAAACAATTCGAAGCATTCCACTCCGTTTACATGGCAATTATCCTGATAAGTTTGAAATTAGAGGAGAGATATTAATGCCATGGGCTGTTTTCGATGAACTTAACAAAGAGCGTGAAGCGCAGGAAGAGCAGCTTTTTGCCAATCCTCGAAATGCTGCTTCGGGAACTTTAAAACTACAAAATTCAACCATCGTAGCACAACGTAAATTAGATGCATATCTTTATTATATGTTGGGCGAAAATTTACCTTCCGACCTGCATTCCGAAAATTTGAAAGCAGCATATATGTGGGGTTTTAAAATTTCGGACGCTACTCGCATTTGCAAAACCTTGAACGAAGTATTCGACTTTATTAATTATTGGGACAGCGAACGAAAAAATCTACCCGTTGCAACTGATGGTATCGTATTAAAAGTGAACTCCATACGACAACAACGAAATTTGGGTTTTACGGCCAAATCGCCACGTTGGGCAATTGCTTATAAGTTTCAAGCCGAAAAAGCGGTAACTCGTCTCAATTCCGTTTCGTTTCAGGTTGGGCGAACGGGTGCTGTTACACCAGTTGCTAACCTCGACCCCGTACAACTTTCGGGCACAACCGTAAAACGTGCCTCGCTGCACAATGCCGATATTATAGCTTCGCTCGATTTACACATTGGCGATATGGTTTTTGTGGAAAAAGGAGGCGAAATTATTCCGAAAATAACAGCTGTGGATTTTGATGCACGATTATTGATAGGCGACAAGGTGCAATTTATTAAAAACTGCCCAGAATGTGGCACTGAGCTTGTGCGCTTCGAAGGCGAGGCTGCACATTATTGTCCGAACGAAAATGGCTGTCCACCACAAATAAAAGGCAAGATGGAACATTTTGTAAGCCGCAAAGCCATGAATATCGATGGACTTGGTAGTGAGACTATCAGTTTGCTTTTCGAAAATAAATTAATAAAAAATATTGCCGATATTTACGATTTAAAAATTCCCGATTTAGCTGGTCTCGAACGACTTGGAAATAAATCGGCCTTGAATATAAAAACATCAAGTGAATCATCCAAAGAAGTGCCTTTCGAACGTGTACTTTTTGCATTGGGAATAAGGTTTGTAGGCGAAACAGTGGCTAAAAAATTAGCTTATGCTTTTAAATCCATCGAAAAATTACAAAAAGCCTCTTTCGAAGAGTTAATAGCCGTAGATGAAATTGGCGAACGCATTGCGCAAAGCGTACAAAAATACTTTGCCGACGAACAAAGTATTGAATTGGTAAACAGACTAAAATCTTATGGACTTCAAATGCAAGTTTCGGAAGATAAACTTCAACCCGAAGGAAATGGGCTAAGTGGCTTATCGATAGTTATTAGCGGCACTTTCTCGAACCATTCTCGCGACGAATACAAAACAATGATTGAAAAAAATGGAGGTAAAAATGTAGGAAGTGTTTCAGCCAAAACATCATTTATTTTGGCTGGCGAAAATATGGGACCCGAAAAACTCAAAAAAGCCGCAAACTTAGGTGTTAAATTAGTTTCCGAGAATGAGTTCTTAATTATGTTGCAAGGTAAAAATGATAGCCAAAGCGAAAACCATAAATCAAAACAAGAAGGATTTGCAGGAACGCTCTTTTAGCATTTTCAGTTATACAAACCGCACATTGCTAATTTCGTTGGCAAAAGCGTGCAGCGATTCCTCAATTTTCTTAACGGTTTTTTGTGTTGGCTTGCGACGACCTGTAACATAATGACTTAGCTGCCCTTGATTTACACCTGTAATTCGTTGCAAGCCCGAAAGGGATA